>JBCBVC010000179.1:0-6711 GCA_039817845.1 Cyanobacteria bacterium J06642_2 | reverse complement strand
GATCCGAGCTTGGCTGAAAGATATCGATACGGTTATCTTGATCGCCTTCAGCATCGAATACCTACTGCGGCTGAGCTGCAGCGAAAATAAGCTGAAATTCATTTTTAGTTTGTATGGAACGATCGACCTCTTGGCGATTGCGCCGCTGTGGGCGGGATTTTTGGATATGCGCTTTATTCGCTATTTTAGTTTGCTGCGTAGTTTTCGGATTTTGCGGCTAGCGCGATTTTTAGACAAACGCAAGATGTTCGGCACTGCAATTCCAAACGAAGACGGTTTGGCCGCTCTCCGCATTTTGTACACGCTATTCGCGATTATTTTTGTCTATTCCAGCCTGATTTTCCAGGTGGAACATCCTACGAATCCTGATGGCTTTCGTACGTTCCTAGATGCGTTTTATTTTGCCGTAGCGACGATGACGACCGTGGGATTTGGCGATGTCACTCCTATATCGGAAAGTGGTCGATTGCTGACAGTGCTGATGATTATGACGGGAATTGCGGTCATTCCTTGGCAGTTGGGCGATCTGGTGCAGCGACTGGTGCGATCTCGCAACGATATTGACAACCCATGTCCGGCTTGTGGTGTGGAATTTCATCAACAAGACGCGAGATTCTGTCGGCGTTGCGGTACAGAACTTCAGTGCCAAGTGAGAGATTCGATAAGCGAATCTCAGTAGACAATCTCGTGCTGTATCTTCCCGTAGTTATTAAAAAAAAGCTGCCGCCAAATGCGACAGCCCGATCGGATTCAAGTTCGTTCGGGAGGTCGAAACTCTAGATTGAGAGGCAATGTTGAGGCGGCGAGTACAGCTCTAAATCTGGCGGGAGAGCCAAGTTGCAAGATTGAAAGGCCGTATTGCCACTTTCTACCTTGCGGCTACTTACAGCCTGCGGGCGCAGTTTAGTTATAGGAACGATATAGCGCTGCAGCCATTGCCGTAGTTGCCAGCGGACGCTCGCCATTACCCAACTGTTTCATTGCGCCAGCCTCGCTTAAAGCAGGTCCGACGAGAGCGATCGTAGCGACCGCGAGGGAAACAGGCAGCATTTTAACGGCGATCCACATGGCTGAAGCTCTCAATCACGTCCATGTCTCAACTGTATGAAGACATGTCCAAAACGAAGGTCGGAGTGAGAGCAAACCCAGATGGAGGTTGGCGCATTTCTGGTTGACGCATTCGCGCAATCGCTCGGTAGCGAAGCCGTTCGCCGTCGCCAAAATGCAGTCAGAAAGCTCAGTCTAGGCCTCAGTTAACACCGAATCCAACGTGGCACTCAGTTTCTCGTAGGTCGTCGAGCCAATAATCGAATCCACCATCTCGCCCGCTTTGAAATACAGCACGGCAGGTACGCCTCGAATGCCCAATTTCTTGGGAATGTCGCGATTCTCGTCGATGTCAAACTTCACCACTTTGGCCGTCTCGGTATACTCTTCCGCCAAGCGATCGATCAACGGCGCAATCAACTTACACGGCCCGCACCACGCCGCTGTGAAATCGATAACTACGACTTTCTCCTCTGTCTTCAAAGTGGAGAAGTCTGCTTCTTTGATGTACTCAGCGCCCATGTTTACCCTCGTTACGCGTACGGGTTTGCAATTGCTTCACTCCAGAGTGGGTAGAAGTAGTGGGGCGATCGCCATCTACTTGCTACTGCGTCTAAAGACTGAATCTGAAAAGTTTATGTTATTCCGAAGCCTTCGGATTGTAACATCCCTCAGTAAAGAGTTAGAACGCAATGAAGCAGGCATGATGACTCCTACGGTTGCTGTAGAGGGCTTTTGGCACGCAATGAACTCGATCGCAGTGTAATGCCTGCAATTGTCCGCGTATTTTTGCGGAGGGCCGATCGCCTGGCTTTAGTAAGGCTAACAATACGTAGGAGTGCTCGACAGTCCATATCTGTTTCGCTCTGAGAGTGAATGTGGAACGAGGAGAGTTCTGCCTGCGATGGGAGTTGCAGGAGGCCGAGTCGTGACAGCCCTCACCCACGCGATGGAGTTATTAGAGCGCTACGCTGCCGGAGCGCGCGAATTTCAGGAAAGCACTCTAGCCGATGCCTGTCTATCGAAGGTCGTCCTCGATCGCGTCATTCTGGTCGGGGCGGATTTACGCGGCGCTCAGCTCGAAGAAGCCAGCTTGCAAAGAACCGATTTGAAGTATGTCGTGTTCGAGAATGCCAACTTATCGCGAGCCAATTTGTATTTAGCCATCCTGAGTGGTGCCAATCTGCAGAAGGCAAATTTAGAGGCCGCTCGCCTCGCCGACGCCCTCTTGGATGCCGTTCGGTTGACAGGAGCAATTTGTGACGAAGCCGATCTCAGTAGTACTGACCTGAGAGAGTCCGACCTGGTTGACGCAAAGCTCCAGCAGGCCTGTCTGCGAGGTGCTCATCTTAGTGGTGCTGACCTACAGCGAGCCGACCTGCGCGATGCAGATCTCGGGCTGGCATCTATCGTGGGTGCAAATTTTAACGGTGCTGACGTTCGCGGTACGAATTTACGCTGCGGGGTGTTGCTGCACTCGACGTTTGTCGATGCTGTTTATAACTGCGCCACGCAGTTCCCAGCAGGCTTCGAGCCGGAACGAGAGGGCATGATCTCAATCGAGTCCTAATCTTCTCCTCGATTGAGCTGCGTCATCCAGACATATCCTCATCAAATGGGTGGAGATCGCCGCCCTTGCAGCAGCATGACGGGATTGAGTGGCGACCAGCGAGTAGCTTGCGCAATTGGTACGGCTCGCGCGATGTTGACTTGCATTACGCGCACCTGCCAATCTCGCTCTTGCAACCAGTTCTGTGCCAGCACGCAAGCCTCTAGCGTGGCGAAGTGGGCCACGATTGCGCCTTGGGGAGCCAGATGTTGAGTTCCGGATTGCAAAATTTCGGGGAGATCGGTACCACCGCCGCCTAAGACGATGCGATTCGGTTGTGGCAATCCGGCAAAACAATCGGGAGCTTCCCCCGCGATCGCTTCCACATTTGCTACCTGAAAACGCTGACAGTTTTGTTCGATCAGAGCTATCCCTGCGGCGGTTTTTTCAATTGCCAACACCCGTGCCGTCGGCACTAGCCTGGCAATTTCGATCGAGATCGACCCCATTCCTGCCCCTACATCCCAAATCGTCAGATTGGGTTCCAGTTGCAGCAACATCAGCGATAGCGCCCGCACCTCTTGTTTGGTCATCAAGCCAGGGCGATCGCTGAAGCTGACAAAATCGCCATCGTCGAGACCGAATAGTGGCAAAACATCGGGTAGAGGTGTGGGTTGTCGCTGTAGGACGACTACGTTGGGCTGGGTGAACACGCGATCGCTGACTTCTGGTAACGAACAGGACGCGATCGCTTCCTCGGGACTGCCCAACTGACTGCCCACCCAAAGTTTGTAATGCGCCGGAACGTGCAAGCTCTGAATCAAACGAGCGATCGCGCTTGGCGTATTGATGCTGTCGGTCAAAACAGCGATGGGAGATTTGCCTTGTTTGATGGCCCGTTCGAGACCGACGAGCGATCGCCCGTGAATGCTGACAATTTCTGCATCTTGCCAAGGCAGGTGCAACCGACTGAAGGCTAGCTGGATGGAACTGAGATGAGGATGAAACTCCAGTTGCTCAGGTGCGAATTCCTTGATTAGCAATCGTCCGATGCCGAAAAATAACGGATCGCCGCTGGCTAGGAGGACGACCGAGTTGCGGTCGAGTTCTTGTTGTAGCACGGGCAGCCAGTCTCTAACGTTGCCGGTTAGGACAATCTGGCGAGCTGTCGAGGTTTCAATCAACGTGAGGTAGTTGGGAGAACCGGCGATAACCCGAGCCGATTCGAGGTGCGATCGCGCATGTGCGGTCAGTCCATCCAGTCCATCCAGCCCCATCCCTACCACGGTGAGGCGATGTGGATTACTCATAGGCGAGATGCACCAATGCATTAACAATGGCAGCCGCCACGGAGGAACCGCCTTTGCGACCGCGCACGATGATGTGGGGGACGCTCGTAGCTGCGATTGCTGCCTTTGCGTCTTTAACTGCAACGAACCCGACAGGGACCCCTATGACGAGCGCCGGGGAAATCTCTCCGGTTTGAATCATGTCTGCGAGCGCCAATAACGCTGTCGGAGCGTTGCCAACCACAAACAGGCCTTCGGGATATCTGCGCGCTAATCCTCTCATCCCTACTTCTGTACGGGTTTGGCTGGGTGGAGGAACTTCGGGAGCGTTATCGATGGCGCAGTAGGCGTTCTGATGACCGATACGGGCGAGCCTGCCGACAATGCCAACTGTCACCATCTGTACGTCTGTGATGACAGGGATGTCGCTTTTTAGTGCGGCGACTCCAGCGGTGATCGCTCCGTGGCTGAACTCGAATAGTTGATTAAAGTCAAAATCTGCGGTTGCGTGGATGACGCGGCGAATGATGGCGTATTCCGCTGGCGACCAGGCATGAACGCCAATTTCGCTGTCGATAACGGCAAAACTAGCCGCAGTAATCGGGTGTAGGTTCAAAGAAGATGTCATCGCTCGATGCTTTACCCATGCCTCACGATGCCACTGGCTCGCGCTCGCCGCAATCATCTTTATCTCACCTGCTGTACGGCCTCGCGACTGCGATCTCCTTTACGGTAGTGGGCTGGAGTGGCTTCCAGCTTTGGGACGTAGGTCAGCGCCAATGGGCCAATTTCCGCTCCCCCCCTTTGGCCATGCGCGGTGGCGATCCTTACCTACGAGCTATGATGCGGACTATTTCCGCAGCTGAGGCTTCTGGGTTTGACGCTTATCGTCAGCGTTTCCCGGCGAAAACCTTCGACGTGTCCCGAGGATGGCAGCATCCCAACATTTGTGAGACGGTGCCTTGGAGACAGGGCTATTGCTCGACAGCTGCCGGCCGCTACCAAATGCTTTGGTCTACTTGGCAAGACTGGGCTTCTCGTGCCGGAATCGACACCCGCTCGTTTTCCCCAGAGAACCAAGATCTAGCTGTCTATCAGTTTCTGGCCAGCCGTAACGTCCAACCTTTATTGCACTCCGGTCGTGCCCACAGTGCCTTTTGCGAACTTGGCAGAGCTGCCATCTGGACATCCATGCCTTGTGGAACCGAGACCAATCGCCACACTGCTTCTCTACTCAGCTTGTACGAACAGTTTCTCGAACAAGAACGGCAAAGGATGGCGATCACTTCCCAACAGCCCAAATCCTCATGATCTGGGAGGCCCGACATCAACCCGAGACCACCGCTTCACAAGCGCTTGATTCATTCGCAAACGGCTAACGTCAACATGAGCGTCGGACTTGTCATACGAAATCCGGTTATTCAGGAACCCAAACGTGGATCGGCCTCTAGGTCTCGTGGCATGGCGTTTAAGCGGAGGGGAGAACCAAGTTTTTTGGGGCCCGATCAGTCCGGATTTGGTATCAGGTATGTCTAGCTCATTCTCAACCGTCTTGCCGTATCAAACTAAGCTCCTTAGGATCGTGCAGCGGTTCTTTCGACTTTCAAGCACAGTCCTCGTGATTTGAAGGGTAGGTCGTGCGCATCAAAGTCATCAATCCCAATACCAGTGCAGCAATGACGGCTTCGATCGCCTCCATTGCTCGCCTGCACGCGGCACCTACAACAGACATCGTCACGGCTTGTCCGGCAGCTGGCCCTGAATCGATCGAAAGCTATTATGACGAATACCTAGCTATTCCCGGCGTGTTGCAAACCGTATTGACGGACGAAGCAGAGTTCGACGCCTTCGTGTTGGCCTGCTGGGGCGATCCGGGTGCAGATGCCGCACGGGAAATTACGACAAAACCTGTTGTCGGCATTGCAGAAGCCTCCATGTATGCTGCCAACGCGATCGCCCCTCGCTGGTCGGTTGCTACGACGTTGCAGCGCACGCATCACATGGTAGAAGCGATTGTCAAAAAAACGGGCTTGAGCGATCGCTGTGCCTCCATCCGCTGTGCTAACCTACCCGTCTTGGCATGTGAGGATGACCCAGACGCGATCGTGACGGCTTTAGCGCGCGTCGGCCGTTTGGCCTTAGAGCAGGATGGAGCGGAAGCAATTATCCTAGGCTGCGCGGGCATGGGCGGCCTAGAGACTCAACTAACCGAGCTTTTGAACGTACCGTGCATCGATCCCGTTGCTGCTGGCGTACGTTTTGCAGAAATGCTCGTCGGTATGAAGTTATCTACTAGCAAACATATGACATACCGTTCGCCAGAAGCTAAATGTATCAAAGGATACCCCAGGATGTCTCTCATCCGCACGAACAATGATTGAGCTCGAACTCCCTTTGACTGATAGATTTTTCTAGTAAACTGATTTGTTCGACTTCAGGAACTACTGTTCTGACCTTCACCAGGAATAAGCTAAGTAATAATACTTGGCTCTGGCGATGTTTATCTTATGAATCGCAACATCCTAAGTTGTCCGACTCAGCTGGGCTTACGTATCGCTTGAAATGTATTACACGTGACATTTGCGCGAGATGGGGAACGTCTGATACTAGCTGAATTCAGGGTGGCCATGACACATCTTCTAATGAGCTCCACAGTTGCTGTGTAATTTCAAGTTTCACAACTCAAATCGGACGCGCTCTCACTTTATCCAGTCGGTGGAATGCTTGTATGTCCTTCTGCAGAGGCATTATGCCTGTTGGCGTTGCGGCATTGCATCAGACAGTCGCAGCGTTGTTTGTTCGTCTCCAACACTCGTAACTTACTGA
>JBCBVC010000178.1:0-6759 GCA_039817845.1 Cyanobacteria bacterium J06642_2 | reverse complement strand
CCGGGGCGGATTGAGCCCCGAGTGCGCAAACGTAGACCCAAGCCTTTTCCCTTGATGACACAGCCCAGGAGCACTCTCAAACGTAAGCTGGTTGCCTAGTTTGACGTCTGTCAGTGGCATTGATGTATAGACTGATGTTGGCAAAGGTTGATCTTGTCGGATGAAACGAGAAGAAGCTCTGGCAGCTCTGAGAGAGCAAAGCAGCGTTCTTCGCGCTCAATTTGGCGTGACTCGTCTCGGTATTTTCGGGTCCGTCGCGCGGGACGAAGCAAGCGAGGCGAGCGATTTGGATGTCGTGGTAGAGATGGCTCCAGATTTATTCAAGATGGTTCATTTAAAGGACTATCTTCAGAACACGCTACACATTCCAGTTGACATCGTGCGATATCGACAGCAAATGAATCCTTTTTTGAAGCAGCGCATCGATCGCGAAGCCATTTATGTCTGATCTCGAACTGTTACAAGAACTCATCCGACAAATTGAAGAAGCTATTGCAAGGATCGAGCGACGCTTTATTGGAATTGAATGCGCTGAGGATTTCATCAGTAGTGAAGTGGGAATCGATAAGCTCGACAGCATCAGCATGATGTTGATCTGGATTGGAGAAAGCATCAAAAAATTAGAAAAATGTGGCGGGAAAACGTTTCTCGCGAAGTATCCTGATGTGGATTGGAAAGGTGCAAAAGGTACCCGCGATATTTTGAGTCACCATTACGGCGATGTAGATGCAGAGGTAGTATTTCATATTTGCTCGCGATATCTTCCTGAAGTCAAGATCGCAGTTCAATTCATCAAGCAAGATTTGGAATATAGCGATCCGTTTTAGCTTGCTAAACTTTCTATATAAAATTGCAGGAGATCGCCATCTCCACAGACTCCAATGAATAGGAGGCGATCGTGGCAAAAACTCGGACTCATTGTTGGGATGCGGTGAGCTATCTAAACATTCGAGAGGACGTGACTCTATCTCGAAGCCTCACTCGAAGCCGGAGATCCCGCTCTAGTTTCGGCAGCATTTGACGATGTTGCGCGATCGCCTCTACAACTCGCTAGACTGCAAGGAACTGGGGCTAAGGAACTGGGGCTGAGGAAGGCTACGACTGATGCGATCGCGAACCTTACCCAAGCGAAACCCCTGAGAGTTGAGGAGTTTCTGGCTCGCTATGGCGACGACAATCGCTACGAATTGATTGATGGTGAGGTATTCGACTTGGAACCGACGGGGCAGCACGAGGAAGTTGCAGCCTTCATCACGAGCAAAGTTTGTATTCAAATCGATGGGGCGGGTTTGCCTTGGTTCGTGCTTCAGCGGGGATTAGTCTGTCCGTCCGATGTTGGTATGACGGCTTTTCTACCTGACATGATGGTGGTGGATCGAACCGAACTCGTTAACGAACCGCTTTGGGCAGAGCAATCAATTTTAACGAAGGGAAGTTCGATTAAGTTTATAGCAGAGGTGGTGAGTAGCAATTGGCAAAATGATTATGCCCGAAAGGTGGAAGACTATGCAGCCTTGGGTATTCCTGAATATTGGATTGCAGATTATGCAGGTTTGGGAGGCATTCGGCATATTGGCAACCCCAAACAACCGACGCTTTCGATTTGTACATTGGTGGATGGAGAATACGAGATTCAGTTATTTCGAGGGGAAGAGGCGATCGCTTCTACAACATTCCCAGAGAGACGAGCTATAGGGCTGCAAGGAAAAGGTGAGCGACACGATCATTTAAAGGTCGTTGGAAGGAAACCAACGCTGTTGGATCGCATCGACTGTCCCAGCCTCCACGAGTTGAAGAACGATCTGGTTGATCGGTTCGACGCGTTCGCTGCGATTGGGAAATACCATGCCGTAGTTTTGCGTATCGAACAACCGTCCCACAACTCTCAGTTCATTAGCTTGTGCAGCGGCGTATAAAAGCGTCGGGGCGTCGAATACGACAGCTTCCACCTCATCCGTTAGTACGGCATCATAGGCGCGATCGATCGTGTCGTATTGAATTAATTTGATCGGAAATCCAGACAGAAATTCAACCGAAGTGGTACCTGCCACCGTTGCAACTCGCCGACCCGTTAAGTCTTCAGGGCCGTCAATGTCGGACTGAAGCTGGTTGGCCGTCAGTGTTGCTGTAAAGTAGGCAAATGCGACGATTCCGCCAATCATCCACACGATCGCGATCGTCCGGCCGATAACACTGTGGGGATACTTATCGCCGTAGCCGACCGTCGTAGCCGTCACCAACGACCACCAAAATGCTTCCCACACCCCGCACCAATAGCGATCGGGAAACATTTCGGGGTTATGGCGGCGCTCGAACAGCCACAAGGCGTTAGCAGAAAAGAACGCTCCCAAAAAGAGCAGCATCACGGCTTTGAAGGTGGTGCCGGAAAATGCATAAATCGAGAAGGCTCGAATCGGACTTTGAGGTCTATCCTTAATCAGAATTTGCAGTCCGGTTTCGAGATAAGAATGGGAAAAGTCTAGGTACTGTTCGCGTTTAGCCGTAATCGAAATACCGCCGATGGCGAGATCGACATCCCCCGCATCCACCGCGTCCAGCATGTCGGGAAATGTGTCGTATAAAACCAACTCGTACTCTACCTCCAACTCCTCGGCGATCGCCGTCCACAAATCGATACTGAAGCCGCTGAGGGATTGACCTTCAGCTGCAAAAACCATGGGCGGGAACGCACTGGTCGCAACTTTTAGTTCTTCAGCCGCAGCAGGAGCGATCGCGATGGGAAGCGCGACAGCAGCCCAAACGCCATGCTGGAGCCAACGTCTCAGCTTCATGTTTTTCCCGCAACCATGACTCAACTCCATCACAACGCACGAGGGTCCGTGGTGAGGCCAGTCTAAACATCTTCAGTCCGAAAGTGCCGTAACAAATAGAACGCGCTCTTGGGCAGCATTCTAGTAGAGGGCTACACAAGTGATACTCTTATCTTCTCGTGCTTGCTTCTCAAGTTGTTATCTAAAAGGAGGATCGCCTGATGGCATCTCACTCCTCTCGACAGCAGTAATTCCGTATCAGCCGCAACAGATAGCGCAAGACTGGAAGGATAGCATCGTACGAGCTCGGGCAATATTTATTGTTTAAGCCTGAGTGCAAAAGAAATTATTGTCATAGTTTGTGGGTTTTCGAATGAAAGAGCCCCACCTTCTTTATCAGAGGTGATATTACATTGGAGATCGCAGTGATTGAGATGCGTTTACTAATGTTTGAGCTGGACTGGTAGTTAGGAGTTATTTGAGGTCTCAGTAGCTTGGGTTCAAAGAGAAACGGGAGTGGTGGTTATGCAGGAAGAGCTGGGCAGGCGAGAACCTTCTGTCATTTTATGTCTAATCCCAATCGGGATTTTAATTGCCTTAATGGTTTTCAATGTCTTGCTCTTTAAAGATAATGCCACATTTGGCCCTAACCAGATTGCGCTCAGCCTATCGGCCCTAATTGCAGGTTTGCTTGGCGTATTTGCTCTGAACGTTCCGTACCGACATTTAGAAGCCCAGTTTCTCAAGTCGATTGGGATGGCTCTCCAGGCGATTTTAATCTTATTTGTCGTAGGCTCGCTAATTTCTATTTGGATTATGAGCGGTATTGTCCCGCTCATGATTTACTACGAATAAGAAGATTTTAGGATTAATAATTTCTAAACCGTAGTAAATCATGAGCGGGACAATACCGCTCATAATCCAAATAGAAATTATTAATCCTAAAATCTTCTTATTCGTATCTTGTGTCGTGAGCTGTATTGTGGCGCTCTGTACGGGGAGTAGTTGGTCTACTAGCGGTACTATTGGCATTGCGCTAATCGCGATCGGGCAGACGTTTAATGTGCCGGTCGGGATGGTAGCTGGGGCTGTGATTTCGGGTGCATACTTTGGCGATAAAATGTCGCCCCTGTCGGACACGACTAACTTGGCTCCAGCGATGGCAGGCACTGACTTGTTTACGCACATCCGCCACATGGTGTATTCCTCTGGCCCTGCGATCGCATTGGCGCTACTTGGATTTCTGCTCCTCGGTTTCTTTTATCAAGGCGATAGTCTGAGCGGCGATGCCATTACTGAGGTGCAAAGCATCATTCAAGCCAACTTCAACCTCAATTTGCTTTTGTTGGCGGTTCCCATTCTGGTCGTGTTCATGGTCGCTCTGCGCGTGCCCGCCCTCCCTGCCTTGGTATTTGGCGTTCTTTTGGGCTGCATAGCCGCGCTACTGTTTCAAGGCAGTTTGCTAACAACAATGCTGGAAGGCAACTTTACCCTCGGCGGAGCTTACGGATTGTTGATAAGCGTGGCTGCTGATGGGTTCAGCATTGAAACGGGAAATGAAGTGATCGATTCGCTCTTTTCGCGGGGTGGCATGAGCAGTATGCTCAACACGATTTGGCTGATTGTCACGGCTATGCTGTTCGGTGGCATGTTAGAAGCCTGCGGCATGTTGCAAAAATTGGCCAACACCATTTTGGCGGGGGCACATGGCGCGGGAACCTTGGTGGGTGCGACCGTGGTTACCTGTCTATTTATGAATGCAACAGCCTCGGATCAATACATTGCGATTGTCGTGCCCGCTCGCATGTTTCGTTCGGCGTATTTGAAATACGGGTTACATCCTAAAAATTTGTCTCGGGCGGTGGAAGATGCGGGCACCGTGACTTCGGTTTTAATTCCTTGGAATTCTGGTGGTGCTTTTCATTCTGGCGTGTTGGGCGTGTCTACGCTAAGCTACTTACCATTTTGCTTTTTCAATATCCTCAGCCCTTTGGTATCGATTTTCTTGGGTGCAATGAACCTGACGATTACGCGCATTAGTTTGGAGGTTCAAGAGCGAGAACCCGAATTGGCGATCGCTTCAGTTTCAGCTGGTTCGGCTGAGTAAAGCTGCTTCGCTCGAAAGTCCGCAGTCGGAGTCTTCGCCATGTTCAAAGTTCTCCTCCCGATCGATATCAATCAGCTGGATGCTGAGTTGGCGTTTTTAGACCGCGCGATCGCGTATGTCAAAGCCTTTGAAGGGCAGTTCGTGGTCATGACCGTCATGGCGGATTACAGCTCGTACTTTGTCAGTCCGTTGCTGCCCGAAAACTTCATCGATAAAGCGAAGGCGAAAGCGCTGGACTCTTTGAAAGCATTTGTGGAGCGTCACATCCCGCAAGAGTTTGTCGGTGGGTTAAGCGTGCGGCACGGCCACACCCATGCTGAGATTCTGGCCGTGGCAGAGGAAGAACAGGTCAATTTGATTTTCCTCGCAGCCGATCGGCCCGAGCCGGTGGATTATCTGTTGGGCACGATGGAAAGCCGGGTCATTCGCCGCGCACCTTGTGATGTCGTGTTCTTTCACAGCACTTAGTTGGCTCCATATGCTATTCAATTGACGATCTTCGTGACGCGATCTGAAATGATGGTGTCAACCGAATGATCCAGAAAAGGGGGCGCGGATGTCTGACGCAAACGGGGGGCTCGTCCGCGATCGCTCCACCATTCCAGACATCAAGCCATTCCAGCAGTACCTCAACGAACTGCACGAAAAGTATCGCGACCTTAATGACGGTTCAGTGGCAAACTACATTTCAGAGTTAGCCCTGGCACAGCCAGAGTGGTTTGGTATTTGCGTGGTCACCCAAGACGGTCGCATTTTCGAGGCCGGAGACTTCAAGCAATTATTCGCGATTCAGTCGATTTCTAAAGCCATCGTCTTCGGCATGGCACTCGAAGATCGCGGACGTGACTATGTCAACTGCAAAGTTGGCGTCGAACCTTCGGGCGAGGCCTTCAACGCGATTGTGCTCGACGAAAAAACGAACCGTCCCTACAACCCAATGGTGAATGCTGGAGCGATCGCCACTACCGATTTAATTGCGGGCAACAGTGGAGCCGCACGGCTCAAGCGCATTTTGGCTATGCTGTCGCGCTACACGGGGCGCAAGCACGATATCGATATGCCCATCTTCCTTTCCGAACGAGAAAGCGGTCACCGCAATCGGGCGATGGCCTATTTGATGTTGAATTTTGGCATGGTGAGCGATCGCGTTGAAGAGACTCTAGATCTGTACTTTCAGCAGTGTTCGATTCTCGTTAATGCCCGCGACCTCGCGACGATTTCAGCTACGCTCGCCAACGGCGGCGTCAATCCCGTGACGGGAGAACGGGCTTTAGAGCGTCGCTACGTCCAGGACGTAGTCAGCGTGATGTTGACCTGTGGACTGTACGATTCTTCGGGCGAGTGGGCCTATCGGGTCGGATTGCCTGCCAAAAGTGGCGTTGGCGGAGGCATCATCGCGGTTGCTCCCTCTACATTAGGGATTGGGACGTTCTCGCCGCTTCTGGATGCGAAAGGGAACAGCGTGCGCGGGATCAAAGTCTGCGAGGATTTATCGCGAGACTTCGGTCTGCATCTGCTCAACATTGCCGAAAAAGAACGAGACTTACAGCAGTGGCTCGACTGTGCGTGAAGAGCGATCGCAAACTCAACCTAACCCAAGCGAAACCATGAGTGTTGGGGAGTTTCTGGCAAACTACTCGACTGAGAAGCGGCTAGTCAGAGTGAGGTGGTTCCACAGATCGTAACATTCTATTTTGAATATTTTCCCAAACGGTGGGATTTACTCGAACAGAAGCTTTCTTACAGTTCACGAGCAGGATATAGGTTTCTAAACACTTGCACAAGGATTCATATTCTTCAGAAGAAAGGTCAATAGCTTCGAGATCGAGATGCAGAGACTCAAATAAAATTAAAAAGATCTCCTGATAGAACTTTATATAG
>JBCBVC010000177.1:0-6851 GCA_039817845.1 Cyanobacteria bacterium J06642_2 | reverse complement strand
TCTTCGAGCAGACCATAGACAGCACCAAAATCGATTCGACTCAGTGCCCTGAAGACGCGGATCTGCGCGTAAGCTCGTTGCCCTCCAGAAGAGAAAAGCAAGTGGAAAGGCGCGATCGCCAGAGTTATCCAGGGCCACAATCGATAGCGCGCCAGCCGAACCCCGACATAACAGCAACACCACCAGCCTCCGGATCGTTGCGAAGCACGGATATAGGCCATGCGCGATCGTGCTTTTTTCCACCGATTGCGTGTCGAGACCAAGCTCATTAACCTCAACCCGATAGAATATGAGCATTCCTCATGTCTCAATAATGCGAGTGATGCTCGTGTTTTGTCAAGCTAAATATGAGTGAGCCTCATTTTTGTTCGATTGCCGTCGTGGAGAAAGCCCGTGACTAAGCCTGCTGCTGCCGCTGGAATGCGGCGCAAACCCCGACAAAACCGCAGTCAGGAGCGGGTCAAGCGAATTCTGGATGTGGCGGAAGGCCTATTTGCGACCGAGGGGTACGTGGCAACGACCACCAGCGCGATCGCCAAACGTGCTCAGGTGCCGATCGGGTCGCTCTATCAGTTTTTCCCCGACAAATCAGCCATCCTATGGGCTTTGGCAGAGCGATACATGACCGTCTTCGACGAAAGGTTTCAGGCTCTCCATCAGGATGAGATGCCGAGTTTATCCCTATCGGAATACGTTGACCGCGTCATTGATATAACCGAGCAGTTTTTTGATGACTGTCCCGGTTACCACGCCATTTTCATGCAGGTGCAAGGCACCATGCCGGAATTAGCGGCGATCGAAGAAGCTGCCGATAACGACCTCATTCAAGACTGGGCAACAATCCTTGCATCCACCTTTCCAGGACTAGAGTTAGAGGAATACAAGGCGATCGCTTACGTGATGGTGAAAGCGATCGGTACCCTACTGTGGCTATCCCTCAGTCAAGAAAACCAGTTTCGGCGGCGTCTAGTGACGGAGACGAAACGGCTCATCCTCAGTTACCTACAAAGTTACTTTCCTTCAACGCCAATGCCAGCGCACAAACTGGCTGAAATGGGCTGACTGCAGTATTTTGACAACCAAGTAAGTGTGACAAGTCGATCTCCAGCAGACGAGCAGCATTGTTAGGTCTCTTGCTCTTTCCTCAGCAAAACTCTTTGGCTAAAAAACAGTGAAAATAGAAGCTAAGGCGCGGCATCAGAATGGCAACCGCAGCCGAAGCAGGATGACCTCATGCAAACTCTAACGTTCGAACTGCCCGAGCACGTGGCTCTCCACGTCTCTCAGGCAGAATTTGCGGCGATTGCTGCTGCCAACCGCGACTTACGATTGGAACGCACTGCGAAAGGCACCCTAATCGTGAGTCCCCCAACTGGAAGTGGTTCGAGCAAACGCAATCTCGGCATCACTGCCCAGCTCTGGAATTGGGCTGAAGCTCGCGCAGATTTGGGGGTTGCTTTCGAGTCATCTGGCGGCTTCACGCTTCCCAACGGTGCGATTCGAGCGCCTGATGCCGCTTGGGTCAGGCGCGATCGCTGGGATGCCCTCTCACCAGACGAAAAAGAGGGCTTTGCACCGCTGTGCCCCGATTTTGTCGTTGAATTGCGATCGAAAACCGATAGCCTGTCTTCATTGCAAGCAAAAATGCGCGAATACATGGAAAACGGCGGTCGCCTCGGCTGGCTGGTCGACCCGCAAAATCAGCAAGTGGAAATTTACCGTAGCAGCCAAGAGGTTCAAGTTTTAGAGCAACCCGACCGACTCTTCGGAGAAGATATACTTCTCGGCTTCACGTTGAAGCTGCGAGGCATCTTGTAAAGACCTGCGATCGCGCTCCTCCCGCAAGGCAAGCAACAGTTCCGACTGGTACAACTTATCCTCCTTGGATAAAGAACCTGTCCAGATGAAATCGACATGAATTCCATATATCTGAAGAGCTTTAGATTGCTGCCTGGCTGTTGCTCGCGGCTGTGTAGTGCTTTCGCGAGGAAACAAGGACCTAGCTTAGGAAGTGTAGCGAGGTTGATGATGTCCCCAGTGCAGGCAGTACAAGCACTGGGAGATTTCTTTAGTCTGCGACGATCGAAACTATTTACGCGGAAAAGCTAGACGCCTATGTAGTATATGTGTAATACTAGCGCTGTTGAGTTCTTTCAAGAGATCTTCCGTGAGACGCTCTACGCTCCGATTTACGATTTTAGATTCCCACCGCTGGCCGACGAACGCGCTAGCGAGCGAATCTTGCTTGTCGGGCGGTAGTCAGACAGAACAGCGCGTCACAGATTTGAGTGCCGACCGCCTCTATCTCGGATTTCCCGAAGATCCGAAATCAACCCCATATAGCGGGCGTCAACGCAGGCCGAGAGAGGCTGCATTGACGTAACCACCAGAAACTCACGCTCAGTTTTCTGCCCCCGCTTCAGCACTACGCCGAAGCGGGGGCTTTGTATGGAAGGATCCGAATGGATATGACTGCGACAGCAAACGTTCCACCCTCTCGTTTTTCTAATGAACTAGTGGTGGTGTTCTCCAAAAACTACTTACCTATCAATCGGGTCAACATGCGGCGGGCTGCCATCTTGCTGCTCTCCGGTCGAGCCGAACCGCTCGACCTCGCCAATAGCGTCGCCACTCGCAGCTCGGTCGTCTACCTGCGATCGCCCAATTTCGTGCTGCCCGTTCCGCCCCACATTCGCCTGACGGTCGGCCACATCGAACGATTGTGGAAAATCCCAGCCGTCTCCCGGCGGGAGCTGCTCCGTCGAGATCGCCACGCCTGCCAGTACTGCGGTTCGGGCAAAGCATTGACGTTAGATCACGTGCTGCCCCGCTCTAAAGGTGGCGCTCACACTTGGGAAAACCTCGTGATTGCTTGTGCGCTTTGCAATCAGGAAAAAGGCGATCGCACTCCCGAACAAGCGGGCATGACGTTGAGAACGCAACCTAAAGCTCCCAGGCACCCAGCCGTGGCCTTTGCCGAACAGTTTTGGCAATCGGCCCGCGCTCGTCCCCCTGAAAACGTCGCACTAAAGGAGGCAAGCTGATGTTGAAACTGATCTACAGCGAATTGGGCCTGCACCTCGAACACTTACCTCTGACCGTTGAGGAGGTTCTCGCCTGTCGCGTGGTGCTGGCCGTCCAAACCGGACAGGCGATTCACCTAGAGCCGAGCTGTGCCTCGTTCCTCCTTCCTGCTGACTTGACTCAGCTGGAAGAATTGGAAACGGCGATCGCCAACTCCGATGCCACCAACATCGCCCTCAGCCAAGTGGATGACTCGTTCGTAGAAGTCAACCTGCGGGGCACGTGGCTGTCCAGCACTCTGGATGCGGAAGAAGGCATCTTCATCACCGCGATCGGAGATGAGTTGCGAGCTTCTGACCGAAAGTTGGAAGCTTTAGTTTCCCAACTTTGGCAGGTAAGTCAGGCTCAAGCGTCCTTTTTGATGTAGTGCGTTTGGAGCACGGATAAGCGATCGCGCTTAGGCTCAAATCAAGTGCGATCGCCTCCTTCAGCATGAAACGCCGAATTTCACCGAAAAAGCTCGACACAAATGTAGTATATTTGTATTATAGTGTGTATGGATTTGCTAGCAAGGGATTGCAACCCTGCATCCGCAATCGTTCGCTCCATACCAACACCAGGGTGTAGCTCAGCGGTCTAGAGCCTCCGCCTGTCGAGCGGAAAGTCGCGAGTTCAAATCTCGTCACCCTGGCTATTTCCAATCAAGTTTCCAGCTCAAGTGCTGGGGAAGCTTGCTTTGCCAAACTCTTTGCCGCGCAGCTTGACCGCCGCACGCAATGTTTCTGGAATTTGGTTTTGGGACGTATTGCTCTTGACGTTTTAGTTAGGACACAGAGGCCCTGACTGCGCCTGAGTTCTGGGTAGCTAAAACGTCCTAAGCAGCTTGACGGCTGCTATAGCTTAACGGCAGAGCAGCGGTTTCTTAGGCTGAGGGTTGCGGGTTCGACTCCCGCCGTCGCAAGCATTCATATCTAGGAAAGCAATTTAGGAGGTGCATTATGTCCAATGACTTAAATCGCGATCGAGAAACTCTCCCAATTGTGCATTGTGAGGAGCAAAATACTCGCGCAGGCGCGCGCGCGTCTCTGTTTCAATCGGAGGATAGTCAAACTTTTGCAGATTCATTTGCACCAAAGGCTTCTTAACTCGCATCGCAATTTCATACCGAAGCTTTTCGGGAACGATAGACTTGTAGGTTTGTTTCAAACTCCCACGAGAGAGCAAGAACTTATTCAGCAGCGCATAGCGAGGCTGACTGGCAACATTACTCTTCTTGGAAAGATCGAGCTCCTCCAAACGCGGCTCAACCCCCAGCCACGTTAGTAACTTCGCTAATGTATCTGGTGTATCTGCTTTAAGATCGTCCGTCAGGACTACATAAAGTCGTTCCCGAGGAAACAGTTCTAGGTACGCTTGCAGATGTTTGTAATAGCACCCATCGTTCACATAAGCGTAGTCAGTAGCGATTAAGCTACCTTCTGCAGAGCGAGCCGGTTCTCGGTCTAAAGCCTCTTCAAACGTCGCACTCGTTTCCCACTCCAGACGCCGCGAATGCCAGTAAGCGGAATAAGCGCGCTCGATAGGGTTGCGCAGAACGGCGACGAGCTTGACATCTGGGCTGTACTGGTGAAGTCGCGATGCCGCATCAACCGAGGGCAACATGTGAACGTGACCCGTTCCAGTCAACTGTCGCTCGTCTTTTCCACCGTAGAAGGTATCGAGATAAGCGTTTCCTTGATTCCAACACTCTTCACGCAGAAAGAAAGGAATTTCTTTTTCGCGCGGGTAAAAGATATCCGGATGTTGGCTGACGTACTGAGTTAAGGATGTCGTTCCCGCTTTGGCTGCTCCAATAATGGCAAAGTCAAAGTGTTGATTCACGACCCTTATTCCTGAAAAGCATCATGTTTGCGGCCCTAGCATATCACGGGGCTTCACTACCTCCACGGCAAGCCAGGGATTAGGCTGCAGAGCCCCTCCTATTGCTCGGATATCGCGCTTTTGTGCAAGAGATTTAATACGAGCGTGCGCATTTCCCAAGGATGAACGAGCTAGCATTATCGCCTTGTTATTGCCGAGTAGACGAATGGGAAGTCACCTGACTCTGAATCAGGAGATTGTAGGTTCGACCCCTACCTCGGCATCCAAATGACTTTTCAAACTACGGGAGGTCGGACTGCGGGAGGTCGGAGCAACGGCAAGACATGCTTCTAGCCAAAGATATCAAAGCTCGTAGGTCTCGAATAAACCTCTGGCAGATGCCGCAGACATTTCCCTCGTTTTGGAGCGTCGGCGGGCAGACCGCACTACAGATACCGCTTTCGCATTGGGCAAAAACCATGAGAACAGGTCTTCGATCTCCACCATGCCGACTTCCGTATAGCAGCATTCGTAATACACCTTTGCTCGCTTCCGCAGGTGTTGCAGCTGTCGCAGTCCGGAGCGCACGTGGGTTCGTTCATAGATCTGACCGGGATGTTGGTAGCACGGCAGATGAATAATCGCTGCTTCCCAATCCTTGCCCCTAGCGTTGATGGTACAGGGGGTGCCACATGTCAAAGTCGGCGCTGCCATGATGCGAAAGCACTCAAAGGCATGTCGGAACTGCGGATTTGCATACAGCTTGTCTTGAGTCTTCGTTTCCAGGTGACCTGGCGTCGTAGAACACAAGTTGATGAAATATCCCGAAGTAAACACCGTTACATTACCCGTACAGATCAAAATTTTAAACGAAGACTACTTATGTAGAGCAATAAATCTTACGTAACAGTCATAACGATCGCAAACGCTTCAGTAACGCAATCCCTTTCTCTCCGCCCACAACAGCAAAAATTAGCAGTGAGATCTCGTATCGATCTACTTGTCAATGATGCAGAACTCCAAAGCATTCCACTTATAACCCTTGGCGTTTTAGGTTGGATGTGGAAACACTAACTGGACTGAGCTCTGGATGGCTAAAGCCTCCTCAGTAGCTTGATGGCTGCCATAACACTTGCCAAATATGGAGATCGGCAGATGACCCCATCGGTTCAAATCTTCGATACAACCCTGCGCGATGGTCTAGCTGCCCCTAACTTCGCGTTGAGCCCTGAAGAGCGGTTTAAAATCGCCAGCCAGCTCGATCTTGCCGGTGTTGATGTCATCGAAGCCGGGTATGCGCTAGGAAAAAAGCAAGATTTAGCTGCGTTGCGAGCGATCGCTCCAGTCTTGCTCCGCGCGATCGCGTGTGGCTTAGCCAGTTCCAGTCCGGACGACATCGATGCGATTGGCGTGGCGCTCGAACGCGCCCGTCACGGTCGCATCAACACCTACGCTTCTACTCGTCTCAGACGCACAACAGATGGAGAGCGCGTTTTGGCTGAGATTCACGCAAGCGTCTCGCGAGCCCTCAATTGGACGGATGACGTGCAGTGGACGGCCATGGATTCCACACGCAGCGATCGCGATTTTCTCTGTCGAGCGGTAGAAACAGCCATACATTCCGGTGCGACAACAGTATGTCTAGCCGATACCGTTGGCATCTCCACTCCGCTGGAGTTGACTGAATTGGTAACCTCTGTCAGTCAGCGCGTGCCCAATATTTCCCAAGCGAGGATCGCGGTGCACTGTCACGACGATCTCGGTCGAGCCGTCGTGAACTCCATCGCTGCCGTGGAGGCTGGAGCTAGTCAAATCGAGTGTACTCTCAACGGGTTAGGGCCACAGCGGGGTAACGCTCATTTGGAACAAATCATCGCTTGCATGGAAGGCAAACACGAGGTCACAACGGCGATCGTGGCCAAATTATCAGAATTTATTGAACGGAGAACGAACAGTCGAGTGGAATC
>JBCBVC010000176.1:0-6865 GCA_039817845.1 Cyanobacteria bacterium J06642_2 | reverse complement strand
CTGCCCACCGCTGCAGCGATGCTGTCACCTTCTGCCAGCCGCTCGTAAAGATTTCCCGCTGCGTCCGTAGCAACGCGATCCCCAATCGGACGCCCCCACCCCAAAACAGCAGGAACACCTTCTCGCACCATAGCTTCAGCCATCGAAGGAAACGTGCCAGCACCATCCCCCTGACCCGTTCTGCATCCTGACAAAAACGCCAGACGCGGGAAGCGCCGTTGAAACGCTCCTACCAGGTCTGAAACTCCAACATCAAGCCGCTCTCCCGTGTCAGATTCAGTCACAAAGATAGGCTGACCATTGTGAATATCGCCGTGCCCGGTGAGGTGAAAAATATCGAAAGTCTCGGCCGCAAACCGCCGCCAGAACGTACCCAGGAGTTTGACACAGCCACTTTCTTCCACTCGTAGCTGCAGCGGCAGGTTCTTGGTAATGTCCAGAATCTGAGCTTCTTCTCGCTCGAAATCCAAGACAGGCTTTACCCCTTCCGGAGACGTAGCCATAAACAGAACCTGCAACCCCGATTCCCGCACGGATAACGTCCCAGGAGTTTCGTCCACCCAGCGCACGGGCACCACAAACCGATCCACCAAAAAGCCATTGCCATCGTGCAGAACCTCCCAAGGCAGGTTCGCCAACCGCTCGCTCGCATCAATAGCCAACACCAAACCTTGTGGAGGACAAGTTCTCAACACTCCATCAAGCCAGCGCCCGCTACCATCGAGCCATTGGAACAGCACCTGACCCATGTCTTTAAGATTCGGCCGCAGAACGTAGTAGTCTCGCTCGCTATCGTCCAAAAGCTGTTGAATCTCGTTGAGGTCGAGGGTTTGCTCTTTGTAGTTTCCTTTGAACTCACCTTCGCGCCAGTAGCGCAGTTCAACTAAGTCATTATCTGTAGGATGTAGCCGGATATAAAGCGTTTCCATAGCTGCTAACTCTCTAGCAATTTTTGAATTTGTGCAACGGTAGCATTTTCAAGCACCAAGCGTTTGCCCTTAACCACCACCACTACTTTGTCGACGTGTTGCTCGGATGCGTCCGGCTGACTGCGCCAACGTTGGTACCAGCCATAAATTTTCTCGGCAATGGTAAGGGAGCCTGCTGTAATCGCAACAATCGTGGCGATGGTGGCAAGCGCACCTCTAGGAGTTTCAGGCCCAGCGGCTTGCCAATTCCCCTCAACTTCAGCCCATTGCAGCAGAGCTTCAGTAGCGGGCACCGCACCACTGCCTTCAATCTCCAATTCGATGGCATCCATCTCGTTCTCCCGAGCAGCTTTTTCAAGAATAGACGGGGCAGCAGCAGGCTGAGCGGAAGATTCAAAGCATCTATCGTCGTAGTCCAGTGCGCTGCTGCTGGTCGCGCTCGATCGCTTCGTAAAGTGCCTGAAAGTTGCCTTCTCCAAACCCAATCGCGCGCCGCTGACGCTGGACAATTTCGTAAAAGAACGTCGGTTCTCCAAACAACGGCCGAGCAAACGTTTGCACCAACAAACGGTCTGGGGGTTCGAGATCGGCTAACAGGCGATTGGCCCGGAGCTGTTCCACGCGATCGCGCAAGTGAGGACTAGTGGCTAACTGCGCGTAATAGGTAGGTGGCACCGATAAAAACTCCACGCCCCGTTCGCGCAGTCTGCGCACGCTGCGAGCAATATCAGAGGAATGAAACGCGACGTGCTGAATTCCGGCCCCACCATTGGCATCGAGAAACTCTTGCACCTGAGATTGCGGGTGGGTGGGTTCGTTGATAGGCAATTGCAGACCGCGATCGCGACGCCCCATCACCACACTGCGCAAACCCGAATACGGTGTTTGAATATCAAAGCGATCCAGAAGCTCTAAGCCAAACGCCTGCTCGTACCACTGCATAGCATCGTCGAGCTGGCCGCAACCTACATTTAGAACCACATGGTCGATATGAGTAAAAGCGACTTCATCATCGAGATCGCTGCGAACGGGGTTTGAATGAGGAGTATCGGGTAAGAGCCCATCGCCAAGTTGAGGCAGGCCCGACCGCTCGATCAGCGTGTGGCAAATACCGAAGGGAGTTTGCAGCCGCACTCCGCGATCGCGTCCGCCATTCCAGCTAGGCAGCCAGTGTACGTCGAGACTCCGCTTGAGGTGCTCGACGGCCCGATCGAGATGCTTGACCTGCAAGCCAACCTCCGCCACCCCCTGTGCTTGATGCCCCCGATAACGCGCCACCGGACTCTCAGGTGCGATCGCCTGGGACAGCAAGATATGAATGCGCGCGTGGCTGAGCCAGATGTCGAGCGTATGCGCCGATTGCCATCGCGATCGCTCGCTGAAATTCCAGATATTGCAGTAATACTGCCGCCAATGCTCGGCGTCATCTACGTAAAACCGGATGTAGTCTACGGCCAGACAACTCCACTCCTGCACCCCGGACACTCCTACAGCGATCGCGAGCCACCTTTCAACCGCGTTCATTCTAAGGGCGGCGCTTCTAGCATCGAGTTCTGCTTAAAGCAGATTTCAGCCCTAATCGGAACTATTACTGCGTTTTCGGTCGATTTCTAACGCTCGGGTGAGGGCAATTTTTTCTTGGGCTCGGCGAGCGTAAGCTTCTAATTCGCCCTCATCGCATCCCGACAAAATGCTGAGATTCTCCCGATTCATGCCTTTCATCAACATCTCGACCCGCCACGTATCCTGGGCGTGCTCGATCTCGATGGGCTCTCCAGTCATGGTTTTCAGATCTGCCGTTATGGCCCGCCAGCGCACGCGTAAATCCGCTTCTGAAGCGGGTTCTTCTGCTTCGTTGATAAATAACGAGAGCTGTTCGTCCTGGCGAGCTTTAAGCCATTGAGTGAGGGGGTTGCGGGTGTAGGACCCATAACGATGTTCCATAATCCAGCGATCGATCGGCACTTGGCGAGGTGGCGTCGAAGGCACGAGCAGTAAGTGTTGGCGTGGATCGCTGAGATAGTGAGACCGCTGCAGGCTAGCTAATTCCCACACGCTTGTCCCCGCACCAAAGGCAACGTAGGCGATCGCATAATCCTGAACTCCAGCCTTCTTGGCTCGAAGCAAGATGGCGCGCACTGCCTGAGCGGGCAGATCTCGAACGACTGTCGGCGCAGGGATTTCTAAAAGAGTTGCAGAACTCTGGGGAGCCTGCACAGTCGAAGTTACGGCGGGGAAAAACAGGGGCGCAATCGCATCTAACCCATCTGCCCATGGGGTGCCGTCTGTGAGTTCGGCATTGGGTTCCTCAGTCAACATTTCAGTCAGAACCGTACCGACAACTAGGGCATTGAGTGCCGTCGCGAGCTGAGCAGGTGGCAACAAGCTTGCCTGTGGACGACTGGAGATCGCGGCAGCAATAGCTGCGCTCGTGCGGAGATTCAGGCCATCTAGCCACTTTGCCAAGGCGCGCCGCGTATCGGGAGAAAAGTTTGCAGCTTCACCCACCAGCGATCGCGTCAGCTCTGGATATTGCGCGAGGAGATTGAGACGCTCCTTGATGCAGGCTTGTAATGCGGCTACCGCGTCCCCGGAAGCGCCTGGGTACGGAACGAGATCGAGCCACTGCTGCATGATGCGATCGTCCTGAAGCAGTCCCAAAAGCAAGCCGTACTTGCTGTCAAATTGCCGAAATAGAGTAACTTCATTCACTCCAGCCAGTTCGGCGATCTGGCGAGTGGTCGTCTCAACCAGCCCCTGGGCAGAAAACAACTGAGCAGCAGCATCTATCAATCGCTCTCTCGATGAAGGTTTAGACTGTGTCACAGATAATTTTGCAAGCGCCACTTGCATCCAAAAACAGAAAAGGATATAGTCTAAATGTAAGCGCTACTTGCAAATTTGTCGTAGCAACTTGCCATCGGCCGCATCCCTATGAGTTTGGCGTTACTGCGCTCGGGACGGGGTCGCATTCAGTTCATTCCTGCGAAGCTTTATGACCTCCAACACGCGTTTTGCTGCTCGTCAGAGCAGTCAATCTCAAGTGCTTGACTGGCCGACAGTCATCTTTTTCGCAGCCTTCCACGCGTTGGCGTTACTAGCACCGTGGTTCTTTTCTTGGTCGAGTCTCGGCGTGGCGATCGCGCTGCATTGGTTGCTGGGTAGCATCGGTATTTGCTTGGGCTATCATCGTTTGCTGACTCATCGCAGTTTCCGAGTGCCAAAGTTGGTCGAGTACGCGATCGCCACGATTGGGGCATTGGCCTTGCAGGGCGGGCCGATATTTTGGGTGGCCGGTCATCGCCAACATCACGCCTTCGCGGAGCACCCGGAGAAAGATCCGTACTCAGCCGAGCGCGGTTTTTGGTGGAGTCACATGCTCTGGCTGTTTTATCCTCGGCCCCACGTGTTTGACCGCAACATCTATCAAAAATATGCTCCCGATTTAGCACGCGATCGCTATTATCAGTGGCTGGATCGCAATTACTTGGCTTTGCAGGTCGCTTTAGGCATTATCCTGTTTGCTTTCGGTGGTTGGGCGTGGGTTATTTACGGGATCTTCGTGCGTTCGGTACTGTTGTGGCACACGACGTGGTTGATTAATTCAGCGACACATATGGTCGGCGAGCGTCGCTTTGAGGTGAAAGATCATTCCCGCAACCTGTGGTGGGCGGCGCTACTCACCTACGGCGAAGGTTGGCACAACAATCACCACGCATACCCCAAAGTGGCGAAAGCTGGCTGGAGGTGGTGGGAAATCGATCCGACCTGGTGGGCGATTCGATGCCTGCAACACGTCGGTATCGCTCGCAAAGTCATCATGCCCCCTGCTGGGAGATAAGGCATTCAGTCTGGAGTATTGGCAAACAGAAGTATTAGCAAAACTGCGATCGCTCTCGGGATATGCTCGGGAGCGATGTTGGGTTTGAAAGACCGCATATGTCGCTTGCCAGCACTGCGCTGAGTTCAGAACTGATGCAAATGAAATTCGCCAGTGTAAGCCTAAGGACAGAGCAGCTGAGTTATTGGAAACTCTGGCAAGGACAAAGCAGCCTACCCTGCGTTGAGGCTCTCGAACTGCTTTGCAATCTCTGATACTTCTGGGCTGGAGGCCCAACACGTTATTGGATGCAGAATGCGATCGCTCGTGGCTTCGACAGAAAGTGATTAGATCGAAAACACGAGAGCATCGCATTGCAAACAGTTATGGCTGAAACTACAAACCTATTGACCATTCAGGGGTTGCACGGCGGCTATGGCGGTGGCGATATTTTGCATGGCGTCGATATGACCGTGGCAGCGGGAGAAATTGTTGTCATCATTGGCCCTAATGGGGCTGGGAAATCCACCGTATTAAAAGCGCTCTTTGGCTTAGCAACGGTGCGGCTGGGACAAATTTTGTTCGCCGATCGCAATATTGCTCGGTGGCGACCAGCCAAAATTGTCCGCCAGGGAATTGGCTTCGTGCCGCAAACCGATAACGTATTTCCGACGCTGACGGTTCAAGAGAACTTGGATATGGGGGCGTTTATTCGGCGGGGAGACTTTAGCGAGCAGCGAGAACGCATCTACGACCTATTTCCAGACTTACGAATCAAGCGTCACCAGGCTGCTGGGACCTTATCGGGCGGTCAGCGACAGATGGTAGCAATGGGGCGAGCGCTGATGTTGGAACCCAAACTATTGCTCCTAGATGAACCGACGGCGGGACTATCGCCGCTTTACGCCGAGCAGATTTTCCAAATCGTGCGAGATATTAACCAGCGCGGTACGAGCGTACTGATGGTGGAACAGAATGCTAAGCAGGCCCTAGCGATCGCTCGACGCGGTTATGTGCTGGCCATGGGCCAAAATCGCTTTGAAGACACGGGCCCGAATTTACTCAATAATCCCAAAATTGCTGAGATGTTTTTGGGTGGTTAACTCAACTCGGTTTGCCGTAATAGATACCTCGGCCGCCCGTGCCGATGAAAATAACGCCCGGCTGCTGGCGACTAGCCGTCATCACCTTGGGATCGTTACCGATGGGTTGTTCGGGAGCGTCAATGGGCTGCCACGTTTGGCCGCGATCGCTAGAGCGAAAAATACCTGGTCCTAAGCTAGCAATATCGCCATAAACGTACAGCACGGGAGGTGTTTCAGCTGATTCGGTTGGTGCGAGCGCAAATAGATACGAACGTTCGACCGTAGGAATGGAGACGAAGGTCTGACCGCGATCGCTGGAATAGTAGAGTCCTGCTCGATCTAAGCTCAGCCACAATTCACCCGGACGATTCGGCACCGTTTCAATCTCGTGCCAGCTTTCACTCGGTAAGTCGGCATTCACTGCAGCAAAAGAGGTTCCGCCGTCTTCACTGCGATACAGCGTTCCAGCAGCATAGTAGTAAAACACTTGGCCCAAGACTTTGTCAGCTGCCAGTGACTGAGACCAGTACCACGGGCCGCGATCGCCTGCGGGAAGGCCAACAACATTCGTCCAGGTCTTCCCCCCGTCCGAAGAGCGTAACGCCGTCCCTTCGCTAACCGTAACCACTAAAACATCAGAGTCGGTAGCAGACATGCCAACACGTAAAGGCATGACATCTTCTGGAAATGTTGCAAATGCTTGCCAGGTCTTACCGCCATCATCCGACAAGGCTCCACCGAAGGTGGCATTGTAGCGGTTGCCACCTACGCGGACCCAATGTTCTGGATGGGTTTCGCAAAATGCCAAGCTGTACGTGTCTTGAAACCAAGGCCCGTCCTTACCTCCGAAGGTCTGCATGGGATAGATATTGAGGTCAGGATCGTGGTTAAAGCCATCTGAATCGGCCACACCACTCACCAGTGCTGCACCGTGGGATGGAGTCAGGAGGGCAAACACCACCAGTTCTTCGTGGCCGATTCAGATGGCTTTAACCACGATCCTGACCTCAATATCTATCCCATGCAGACCT
>JBCBVC010000175.1:0-7067 GCA_039817845.1 Cyanobacteria bacterium J06642_2 | reverse complement strand
TATCGTATAAGTTCTGTTCAAGATAGGTTTCTTTTTGCTCTTCCAGAAGCAGCTTGGTTAATTAATCGAAGTGCCCAGATGCTAAAGCGGGCAAGTTGCTATTTCCTTGCCGTGCTTGTTCAAGTTTTTTGCGAAGTCTTTTTTTTACTTCTGACTTCTCGGAATGTGTGCCTGAAACTTCTAACCTCCACCAATTTTCTAAATCCTCTAGCCTTTCATCTATCGGGGCAATATAGTAGTCTGCACCAGTCCTAGTCTCCGCACGATGCACAGCTACCATACCCTTTAGCAACTCTGTAGCTGCAATTGCAAGTGCATATGCTCCAGCTTCTGTTGCGTCGTCTGTATTTGCCCACGCTGCTTGAACTCTGCTGTCTGCTGCCTCCCATTCCACTTTTGCGATAGACTCTACTTGATTGTTCTCCAGCGTAAATTCTTTGGGAGAGCTATAGTGTCGGTCAAGGCACACTCTTGCCGCTTCTAGATAACTGCCAGCTATGGGAGGTGTAAGTGCTTGATGTCGATCAGCTATATTTTTCAACGGTAGAAGCGGTGGGTTATTCTCAATCAAAATAGTTTCCTCATATGAATTTGACTTCTGCCGTTCCTAATCGGTATAGATGGTCTAGGTTCTCAGTGTAGAATCCTTCTCCAAGCAAGTTACCTATTTTATATCTGTATAATACCTCCTCAATGTTCGGTGGGTTTAAGTTTTATGAAAACGCCCTTCCTCGAATTTTGTCTAAGGTATCTAAATGGCTATTTGATACGAATTTAATCTGAGTTGATATCTAGTATCTAAATCTAAGGACTCTAATCGTCATTCTAAGGAGTGTTTGAGATGATTCTGAGTTTGATATCTGAAGTGTGAAATTCGTGAAATTTGAAGAATGAATCTTGATTTGTATGCATTGAAGTATGAACGTGTGTGCTCGAGAGAATGTTCGCGTGAGCCAGCTGTCTAGGATGACTGGGATCGCGATAATTTCCCATGTGTCGATTTCTTTTCTTTATCGACAATAGAAAAGATAACATTGCGTTTAGCTAGATGTTAGGTGATGTGGAAACTGGTCGATCGCCACACATGAGATATCGAGGAATGATCGCCTTCCTCGCGTCTTTGCTCGTCGTGATCGCGATTGGCTTGGGCTGGGGGCATCCTGTCAGCGCTCAACTGGAATCGAGCCTGCCCCGAGAGATGGCTCCTATTGTACTGGACGGACGAGAACTGTTTCGCGTCAGCAGTCTGAAAAACTTTACGGCCCGCGAGCGATCGCAGGCGGCCAATGCCAATTTACGTGCGGCAGTATCTTCGAGCGCGCCCCTAGAAATAACGACCGACAGTCAAAACGGGCTGGTGGTGATTCGCATAGACGATACCCATTTGCTCACCGTTACCGAGCGCGACTTACGTCCGGGCATCTCAGCAGAATTGCAGGCGCGATTGTGGGCGCGATCGCTAGAGCAAGCTGTCCGGCAGGCTCGACTAGAACGCTTGCCCACTTACGTGCGCGAACACATATGGAAAGCCTTGGGATGGGGCCTGGGCGCGATCGCTGCACACATTGCCATACTCTGGCTCGGTCGCCAAGCCGTGCGCTGGGCGGCGCAGTGGCAAAAAAGCGGGTCAGCAGCACAAATTGTGGCGCGCTTGAGCGTGCAGCTTGCCCCGACTTTGATATGGATTGGCGTGTGGTGGGGCTACGGCCATAGCGTTTCTGAATGGTTCCCGCTGCTGCGCCGAGGCAGGTACGTTCTGTGGCAAGGACTGACCAATAGTTTTCAATCGCCCGTCTTCAGCATGGGCGATCGCGGGTATTCCATCCTCGATGTGTTGATTTTGGCCGCACTGCTAGGCGGATTGTGGATCGCAATATTTCGGTTGACGCGCTGGTTGAAAACGCGAGTTTTGCAAGCAGCTGGAGCCAATCGGACGTTGCAAGATAGCGTGGCCACGACGACACAATATCTGCTCCTGGGCTTGGGCTCGATCACGATTTTGCAAGCTTGGGGATTAGACCTGCGATCGCTAGCGATTTTTGCCAGCGTTTTGGGGGTTGGTGTCGGTTTTGGCCTGCAGAATATTGCCAGAAACTTCATTAGTGGCTTGATTATCTTGCTCGACCGCCCCATTCAGGTGGGCGATTTCGTCAGCATTGGTGACTTGGTGGGTACGGTGGATCGCATTGGCACGCGCAGCACCCACATTCGCACCCTCGATTGGGTCACGATCATCGTTCCTAATGCGCAAATTTTGGAACGAGAACTGATCAACTGGAGTCACGACAGCCCCGTATCGCGGATTCGCATTCCTGTCAGCGTCGCGTACGGCTCGGATATTGCGCGGGTGCGAGAAGCCTTGCTAGATGCGGCCAAAAGTCACGCTGACGTATTGGGATATCCGCCGCCTCAGGTGTGGCTGCAATCTTTTCACGACAGCGACCTTCACTTCGATCTGATGGTTTGGGTCTCGGAACCGCGCTATCAATTCCGAATCAAAAGCGATCTCAACTACCGTATTGAAGTCAACTTGCGTCGGTACGAGATTGAAGTTCCTTATCCGCAGCGGGACATTCACCTGCGATCGCCCCTGCTCGAAGAAGTTATGACCGCCTGGCTCGGCCGCCACCGTCAGAGCGATCGCGAACTGTACGTCCCAGGTGGACAAACGACTGCCCCCCGAGTCAAATCTGCAGATATCGATCCCGCGACAGTGAAATCGGAGGAATACTTTACCCCACTGCACCCAACGCTGTTGGCAGATAGAGACGTACGGTATCTGGTAGAGCGGATGCGCGGGGCAGGGGGCATCGAGATTTGCGATCGCCGCTTTCGCTTGAACCTCTATCCTCGCTGCTTTGTGGGGACGGAAGCAGTGGAATGGCTAATGCGAGCGATGAAAACGACGCGCCAAGGAGCGCTGCAAATCGGTCAGTTTTTGCTCGAACGCGGCGAAATTCATCACGTGCTGTACGAACAGCCGTTTTTAGATGGCAATTACTTCTATCGGTTTTGCGCTGATGTAGAAGACTCGACCGACGACGCTTCGCAGCAGGGAGATTTAAAGCTGGAAACATAGGGCGTGTCCTTCTCGACGCTTCCGCCTGTGCGACTGCCGAATTTATCATGGGCGGAGTGTCCGTTCTCGTCGTGTCGGTCTATGGTTTCTTGGGTAACGTCGCGATCGCATTCCTCCGTGCAGTTCGAACCCCGCGATCGCGGACTTTTGATCGGGGGCGTACTGATTTTTGCGATCGCCCTGGGTCTTCGACTGTGGGGCTTGGGACAGATCGACCCGCCCGTATTTGACGAGGTTTATTTCCCCAAGTTTGCTGAAAACTATTTGGACGGCGAGCGCTTTTTCGATGGGCACCCACCTCTAGGCAAGTACCTGATTGCGCTAGGCATTCTGCTGTTCGGACGTAATGCCATCGGCTTTCGGATTGCGACGGCGCTTTTTGGCGCGATCGTGCCTATTTTGGTGATGGGACTGCTGTACCGACTGACCTATCGCCGCAACCTAGCATTGCTGGGGGGCTTGCTGATGTTGAGCGACGGCCTCTTTTTGGTCGAATCTCGCTTCGGGTTGATGAACGTATTTTTGGTCGCTTTCGGCTTGCTGGCACAAATTTTTTTGCTGGCGGGATTAGAGCGTCGCGGCTGGGGGCGAACGCTGTTGCTGAGCTGTTCGGGCGCGATGCTGGGCGCGAGTGCGGCAGTGAAGTGGAACGGCCTCGGTTTTGCCTTGGGGTTGGGGTTGGTAGGAACGATGGTGTGGGCGGTCGCGCTGCTGCGCCCTAAACTGTTGCCGCGCCTAGGTATTCTGGCTCGTATTGTGCAATTGCGCTGGTGGCATTATCTCGTCTGTTTTGGACTGATGCCAATTGCCATATATGTCGTGCAGTGGCTGCCCCATCTCTGGATGTATCCACGCGGCGTCACCGAGTTGCCTGCGGGGTCTGATGCGTTACCCGCGCTCTGGCACACGTTTCAAGATCTGCATCGCGACCTGCTGGGTAACCACACCAACGCCAATGTGGGAGTGGGTACTGACGAGGTGGTGCATCCTTACTGTTCGACCTGGCTGTCGTGGCCGGTGCTGGGTCGACCCATTAGCTATCACTTCAATGCCGAAGGCGAGCTGTGGTCTAGCGTACTGGCCATTGGCAATCCCATCTTGTGGTGGACGGCTCTGCCTGCCGTCGTCGGCCTAGCGATCGCTAGCTGTTTTCGCTTTCGGGCGCTGTCTGCCTACGTCCTGTTGGGTTACGCAGCCAACTACTTGCCCTGGATGAAGGTGAGTCGCTGTTTGTTTCTCTATCACTACATGAGCGCGCTGGCGTTTAGCGTGATGGCCTTGGCAGTTGTTTTAGATGGCATGCTCAATCATCCGCGCAAAAGCCTCAGACTGACGGCATTGCTAGTTATTGGAGCTATTGTTATGAGTCAGGTTTTCTTCATGCCGCTCTGGCTAGGCCTGCCCGTTACATCGGAGCAATTTTATACGCGCATGTGGTTTCGGCCAGGACACTGGACGGGATTTAACTGGGTTTAGCTGGCGAGAGCGAGTTGTCGAGCGGGGGCGGAAGTGCGACGAAAGCTGACAGTAAACGTACTCCCCTCCCCAATTTCCGACTCGAGGACAATCGTGCCCTGCATTTGTTCTACCAGTACTGCCACGATCGCCAGACCTAAGCCCGTGCCGCCGCTATTGCGCGACCTCGCTTCGTCCACGCGGAAAAAGCGCTCGAAAATGTGACGTTGATGCTCGCTGGGAATACCAATACCGCGATCGCAGACGCTAATGCGAGCTGCTTTTGCGGTGTGGTCGATCTGAATCTCGACTGGGCTGTTTGGGGCAGAGTAACGACCAGCATTTGTGAGCAGATTGAGCAGTACCTGCTTGAGGCGATCGCGATCGGCCAGACAATAAATTTGACCGTCATCTCGACTGCGCAAAGGATTTGGCGGTACGACCGTGACCGATATGGGGTTGGGCACGATCTGGCTGGCAATATTTGCCGTTTCGCGGGCGAGTTCGACCAAAGGGACGGGTTCCATTTTGAGATGAAAGGCCCCCGATTCGGCCCGAGCCAAATCGATCAAATCGCAGAGCAATCGCACCGTGCGTTGCGTCTCATCCAAAGCGGTGGACAGCGATTCTTTCTGAATGTCGCTGAGGTTGTGTCCGCGTCGCAACGTGCTTTCTAGGTAACCCTGCACAATGGACAAAGGCGTGCGCAATTCGTGGGAAATATTGCTGATTAGCTGCCGCTTTTGCTCCCACGATAGCGACAGACGCTCCAGCATGTGATTGTAAGCGGCCACCAGCTGTTCTACTTCAGTGGGTGGGTTTGCCAAGCTTACGCGAGCGACCTGGAGCTGTTCAGCCGAGATCCGCTCAGTAATCTGGCTGAGTCGGTGTAGCGGCCGCAGCGATCGCCGAATTAGCAGTAGTCCTACGATCGTGGTCGTGCCGATGGCCGCAGTTCCCGCCCCCAACATGGTGCGCACGAAAGCTAAGTAGGCCTGGTAGCTCCGGGTGACGTCATCGACGATATGTGCAGTGACCTGCGAGCCGTCTTCCAAAAGTAAAGGTTGGCCGCAAGCAACCCAGTAGCGATCGCTCACGCGTAATAGTTGGGGCTTTTCAGGCCAGGCACCTTCAATACTGGGCTGGGTGAGGAGCATGGAAGACTGAGCCAGAACATCACCCGTGCCGGTTTGTACCCGGATCCACGTTGTTGGTCGCGTATACTTCTCAATTGCGCGGATGACGGCTTCATCCGGTTCGTACATCTCTTGGTACGTGTCCACTTCCTGGGTAAAACGCTGGATCAAATCGCGCTGTTGGATTTTTGTCGTAGCCACCATTTCGCGATAGAGGCTCCAGGTGCCTAAGCCGCCTACACCGCCGAGTACGGCAATCATGGCCAGAGTCGAGATCGCCATGAGCCGATATTGTAAAGATCGATGCCAGTCGGTAAAACGCCGCACGATGATGATGTGGAGGGGTAAGGGAACGTAACGTTTTAATTTTAGGGTTTCCTCTCTGTAATACGCAGTGAGGACGCTGGGGATTTGCTGCACGGAGGATAGATTTTCCCTGAGAGTTCTCTCAGTTGGCGATCGCGTCCAAACTACCTCACTGTTTATGTTTTGATGCGTGACTTGCCTGTGGACGCTACTGAGGACAATATCGTGTTGAGAGGTAGGAAGTAGTGCCAGATTGCGCGCTTACTCAAGTCTGCGAGTCTACGACTAACCTTACAATAGACACCCTTGTTGCTCTAGATTGACAAAGCTTAGGATCGTGTCGCAACGCTGCCTCGGGCTATGAAGATTCTCTTAGTCGAAGATGATGAAATTATCTCCAAAACTCTGTCTACCACTCTAACGAGTCATCGGTATTTGGTAGATACTGTTGCGGATGGCGAGGCCGGATGGGATCTAGCCGATGCATTCGATTACGACCTCATTTTGCTTGACGTAATGTTGCCTAAGTTGGACGGCATCAGCTTGTGTCGGCGGCTGCGCGATCGCGGAAATGATACGCCCATTCTGCTGTTGACGGCTCAAGACACGAGTACCAGCAAAATCATGGGGTTGGATGCAGGGGCAGACGACTATGTCGTTAAACCTTGCGATCTGGACGAGCTGCTCGCGCGGATTCGTGCCCTGTTGCGGCGTGGCAGCAATGCCTTGCCCCCGGTGATCGAGTGGCGACATCTCCGTCTCGATCCGAGTACTTGCGAAGTAACCTATGAAGACCACCCGCTCGCACTGACGCGCAAGGAATACAGCATCCTAGAGCTGTTTTTGCGCAATAGTCGTCGTATTTTCAGTCAAAGCGTTATTCTCGACCTGCTGTGGTCGTTCGAAGAATCTCCAGGTGAAAATACTGTTCGCGCTCACGTTAAAAGCCTGCGCCAGAAGCTGAAAAAAGCTGGGGCACCGACGGATTTAATCGAGACCGTGTACGGCTTGGGCTATCGCCTCCGCATTCCAGTTGATGGTGAAGATCCGGATCTGATGCAACAGGTGTTGCTATGACCGGGGCTTCACCA
>JBCBVC010000174.1:0-7094 GCA_039817845.1 Cyanobacteria bacterium J06642_2 | reverse complement strand
GGGGCTGGAGGCCAACACGGAGTGCAACACTTGCTGTTCGTCGTCAATCGTCTTGGTGTCGCTTTGCACCAACTGCCTCAGCACTATCGCACTCGCTTTGGGATTGAGACGAGCTACCGACTCAAAAATCAGTGCCGCATTCGCACCACCACCAAAAATCCGGTGCTACGTTTGCTGTTTGTGGCTCTCGCTTTTATCTTGGTGAACTTATGGGTCTGGCTGCTGTGGACGTTTGTGAGCCTCACTCGCCGCGGGGGTCGGCGGGTGTATCCGGAGCGATTTCGTCTCAAAACCATGATGGAGTTCATCTGCCAGACTGTTGAACGACAGTTCCCCGTTGTTCAACAGGTCTATCTGCCCTCCACTCAACCTGTTGGGTAATCCCTTTTCGATCTACTGAGTTTCTGAGATGATACTTCGTCTCGACCGTGAAACTGAAAGTTGGTATCCGCTCCCCTCGCCCCCGCTTGGGCCGAAACAGATTGCGATGAACAACGAGAGCGTGGCTTGGTTTATGAGTGGCAGCGGTAAGATTTACCAACTCAAAGACTTCGAGTTAGGAGAATGGCAGCTCATCTCTACGCCTAGCTCAGCAATCTCTATTGCGGGCGGACCCGGTTCCCTGTTTTGGGTAGTCCTAAATTCAGGAATCTATCTCTACGATTCAGCGAGTGTGGATTCCTGGAAACCACTGCCTGCTTTACCTAATGGGTTGTTAGCGACACAAGTTGGTGGCTGGAGTGAAACAGGAGCGATATCGCTTGCGTCAGACAGCAACGTCTATATCTACAACGGCGAGAACTGGCAGCTTTTGGACTTAGATCTTTCGATCTCGTTGATTGCGGTATCAACTCTAGGTCCTGACTTTTGGTTCGCAACCCAGGGAAACCTGTTGACGAACATGACATTTCAAGATGGCAGATGGATTCCTAACCATTTAGTCGATAAGCCATCACCAACAACAACGAGTATTGCAGTCGGCGGTCTGACAGATCTCTGGGCTGTCACCCAATCGAATCGTGTTTTTGCTCTTGTCAATACTGCGGCTCCGCATATTGACGACCTTGCAAACTGGATGTCGCGGATTCCAGATATCGAGCATAAGAGGCTGATGGATGTGACTCTGCCAGCGACTCACGACACGGCTACCTATGAGGTCACTGCCTCAATGTCGGATAGTGTATCGAAATCTCTGAGAGAGTGGTGGAACACTAATTTTTCGAAGTCAGTTATTTCTGGCATCCTTGCTGATATTGCCGCCATTTGGGCGATGGCACAGTCGAAGTCGACACTCGAGCAGCTCCAGGACGGAATTCGTATACTCGATTTGAGACCCTCTTGGTTCAACGCGCGCGGAAAATTCTTCAACCGACATACGTTTTACACGGTTGAGTTCGAGAGTGTCCTGAAAGACATTCGCAGTTTTTTGGAGTCTACCGAGCGCGAACTCATCATCGTCGATACCGCTGATTTCGACCAAACCCTCGTCAAGAATAAGCAAAAAAGTGACGAACTCGTCGCACTCATTACCAAGTATCTGGATGAGTATCTAGTTGAGAGCGAGGTGCCTGGAGGTGGCAGAATTTCTCCTACGCAGTTGATGAATATGACGATCGGAGACCTGACTCGTAACGGAAGCGATCGCGTAAAGTCTCGCGTCATTTTCTTCTACAACAATGCGTTCCTGGGAGACAATCCCAAGTTCTTCGAAAATAGTAGCCGCTTTTATGCTGGGGGTGGCGTACAAACAACGGATGCCAATACGCTCATGAAAGCGCTGCGCGACTTTCTGGGAGAAGCTCCTCCTGAGGAGCTCATCAGTCTTAGCTGGGTACCCGGTCCATCCGAACAGCAGATTCGAGATGATATTCCGAGGTTCTTATCGCCCAAGTATCAGTTGCGCGATCTGGCAAAGGATTTAAATCCTCAACTACCCGCCTTTCTTAAGGACAAGCGGGGATTTAACCCTAATGCCCGGATCAACAAGATCGAGGTTGACTGGTATCAAACATCCGATGCTGTCGATCTGGCGATCGCGCTGACCCTCAAAAATGCCTTGCTAAATTCCTTCTCGAGTTCAATACGAGTTCTCTAACCTAAGAATTCGCGTTCTACCTTTAAGGGATGAGTTTTCACAGCTCATCCCTATTTTTTTGAAATTTTTCGCGATGATGTTGACTCAACAAGCTGTCTTTAGATGTGCAGGGTTGGCTTGATAAGAGAGTGTGCTCAAGTGCCTTGGCAGTCAGGTTTTTTAGATTCTGTTGTTCGACGCGATCGCTCGCTTTCCGTCATACAGGTGTGGTTGCGATCTACCTCCACGTCTTGATCTTGCAAATCATCTGACTTGAGGATCTGACTTTATCTGACTTTTTCATGCCAGTGCCAACAGTCGAACTCGATAGGGTGAGGTCATACACCGCTAGGGCTTCGGTTCTCGGTGCGGGAGAAGAAAATAACGCGAGTTTTACTCGCTAGAGGTTTCCATCCCGACATTGCAGGTCTCGTTTTCAACTGTTCCCTCTTACGTCAAGTCGCGAGCGGCTTGGTGACAGGAACTCGCATGTCAATTTTCTCGGAGATTCCATCATGCAAAGCGTAGTCATTCCCGCTGGTCAAATTCGCAATGTCGAAGTTGAACTGGTCAATCCTTATGATTCTGTGGAGGTATTGGGGCAACTGGTGACGCCTCCAGACATTCCTGCCATCCTCACTCAAAGCACAGACAACATGGTTGATGTCGGCGTTACTGGCTTGGTTCAGAGCGACGGCACTGCCGTTCAGATCGAAGGTATCGATACGGTCGTAAGCAATTTTGGTGTTATCGACGGTGGCTTCAACGGTATCAATGTGGCTAATGGTGGCGTGGCATCAGCCCGCATTGTCAACCAAAATACCGGTCTGATTACCTCTGAAAGTCGTGCTGTCAATTTGGGCGGTCTGACAAATACGTTGATCAATAACGGACGCATTGAAACGACTGCCAGCCCTCGCAACGGTACGGTCTACGGCGATGTCACCGCACCTAATATCTTCATCCGGAACAACTCCAGCGGAGTTATTGACGTGGGTGAAGGCAACGACGGTGATGCGATTTCCCTGGAATTAGGAGAAACGGTCAGCGGTTCTGTGGATAACCGTGGCGTTATTCAGGGACGCGGCTTGCCTGGGGCGGTTAATCCCGACAATCAAGCATCAGCAGTTCGTTTCTACAACGCTCCTTCTGTAGAAACCTCCACTTTCAATGGCGACTTGAGCAACCGTGGCCGGCTGCTAGCTGAAAACGGGCCTGCCGTCATCGTCGAAACAGATGTGGTGTTTAACGGCGATATCGACAACCGTGGCCTCATTCAAAGTGCTCATCCCGGCAATGGGGTGGGTATTTTGCTAGAAGATGGCAGCGAGTTTAACGGCACGATCCGCAACCGAGGCGTCATCGATGGCGGTCGCGACGGCATCAACTTTGCCAATGGTGGAAATACCTCTGGCACGGTGCGCAACCAACGCAATGGCGTCATTACCAGCACCAGCCGCGCTATCAACATTGGCGGTGACGGCATTGATATCTTTAATGACGGTTTAATTACGACCTCTGCCGATCCGCGCAATGGCACCATCTATGCCGATCAAACCGCTACCAACTACACCATCAACAACGGTCGTCGCGGCATCATCGATGTCGGGTTGGGCAACAACGGCGACGCGATTTCGCTGCAACTCGGTTCGGAAGTCTCGGGTGAGGTGGTCAACCGAGGTTTGATTCAAGGACGCGGTGTGGCTGATGGCGACCCGAATAATGCCACCAATCAGGCTACTGCTGTGCGCTTGTATCGCGGCAGCGAAGCAGGAGACGTTGCTGTATTCGAGGGTGACATTCGTAACCTCTCTAGTGGCACGTTAGCCTCTGAAACAGACGATGCAATCTTGATTGAAGAGGGTGTCGAACTGCAAGGTAATATCGTCAACCGAGGCACGATTTTGGCCGGAGAGGACGGTATTGATATTGATGGTGCGCTCGTCGGCAACATTGACAATCGCGGCACCATTAATGCTGGGGATGAAGGTATCCACATTGACGGGTCAGTGCTGGGCAACATCTCCAATCGAGGCAACATCACTGCTGACCGGGATGGTCTCGACATTGACGGCACAGTTACGGGAAATATTGAGAATCGCGGCAACATCTCGACACTCAGCGATGGGGCTGTTGAAGGTATCGATGTTGATGGAGATGGCATTGTCAACGGAGACATCATCAATCGCGGTACTATCTCAGCTTCTGGAGAAGGCATTGAGATTTCTTCAAACGCAACTCTGAACGGAGATATCAACAACTTCGGCGGAATTATTGTGGCTGAGAATGGCATCGATATTGATGGCACGTTCAACGGAGTTCTCAATAACTTCGGCACGATTCAAGGCAATCTCGGTTTTGAGTTTGACAGCGAGCCATCCTTTGCGATCGATGGAGCCGGTGCCGATGCGGGACTAACCGTAAACAATGCAGGTGTACTCAATAGCGATGTGGTGTTGAGTAACTTCGATGATGTTTTCGATTCGTCCCAAGGCGTAGTGAATGGCAACGACGACTCTGAGGACGGCACGATTTTTGGCCTTGACGGCGATGACATCCTGATTGGCGGTCGCGATCGCGATGTTCTCTCGGGCGGTGCGGGTGACGATACCCTCACGGGCGGTCTCGGTGTCGATACCTTTGTCTACGCTCCCGACGCTCTGGGGGCCGATGTGATTACCGACTTCACGGACGGCGAAGATCTGCTCGACGTATCTGCATTCAGCTTCGGGGTCGCCGATCTTCAGGCGGTCATCGGTGGCGCTCAGCAAATCGGCGCCGCAACCTTGCTGACCTTTGCTCCAGACAATACGGCGCTATTGCAAGACGTGCAGGTGGCGCAGATTGATGCGGCTGACTTCTTAGCCTAACGTCCGGTTCAGTTGACGATCGCCTGTCAGTCTCTTCTCCATATCGAGTGTTTGAGACTGAAGGCGATTTCTCGAACGGGCTGGCGGAGATCGCCTTTCTCCCCTTGGTGAGGTCATTCCAGAACGAGGGCGATCGCCTATTTTTCGGAATTTCAATCCAATAAGTCTCACTCATCTTGCGACATTTAGAACTGACTGCAGCTGAAGCCTTAGAGGTCAATCCTTTCAGCTTGACCGACTTTTTCTCTGACGCACCTTAAGCCTTCAACTCTCACTTGAGTTCAAGTTTTAGGCTCCGAAAGACCACCCCAGTCGCCGCGTAAAATCTGCGGAAGGAGATCGTCATGTTGAATCCGGTACCTCAACTCACGAACTATGCTGCGAATGCATACAACGCTAAAGACGGTAACTTTCTCAGCAGGCCAGTGTTCGCACTCACGTACGAAAACGATCAAAAAATCGACTGGGGAAGCAGTACTGATAAACGGGACATACCCGACCAAATTTCTGCTTCGACTACCACGACCCATTACGGGCTACAACGCAGCCTGCTTCTCAGGAACAAGTCCGATTACGATCGCTCGTTCTCTGTGTCTGTAGAAGCCAAATACAGTGGCGTGTCCTATTCTGGCTCGATCCAATCTTCGCTGCTCTATCACGGCAGCTTGTTTTCGAGCACGAGCTCGTCCTACGCGCCCAATTTTTACCTCCAAAGCATTTTGAACTTTGAGCGGATCGTAGTCGATCGAAATTCGCTGGATGAGGCTTTTGTAGAGGCGATCTCATCTCTGCCCGTCAATATTTCGAGCGCAGAAAACCAGCAAAAGTACTTCGATTTCTTTGACAACTACGGCACTCATTACGCGAGTTTCGCCACGATGGGCGGCACAGTTGTGATGGAAACGGAAATTGAAGACAGCCTGTTTGAATCGTTTAGTTCGCTGCAAGTCAACAGTGCCATCAGTGCGGGCTATAAGGGAGTTATCGGCAGCGGTTCGCTTAAAGTCAACACTGCCTACAGCTCCTCCACATTCCTGAGCGATCATCGCAACTCCGTGAAAATCGCACTCAATGTGATGGGAGGAACTTACGAGCCCGACGGCGCCATTTCTAAATGGTTTTCTTCCCTCTACACGTCGCCGAGCCTGCTGCTCAACTCCCCGTCTCAGCCAGGCACCCAACTAACGACACTGAAACCGATATCTGAATTGGTCGCCACAGCGGGTGGGAAAGCGGCGATTGCGACCCATATTGACTCGTTGCTGCACGCCTACGTGATGGTGGATGCCTACGAGGACGGTCTGCTCGCGTCACCCCAAGACATCCCTTTCGATCGCGTCATCGACACCAAAGCTGGAGATGGATTTGTCTTAGCCGCCATACAGCAGACGACGGAGGGCGATCGGGGCTACATTCAGGCGTTTAGCGATAACGGGGCAAATCCAACCACGGTATGCGCCGAACTCACGCGGCTCGGCAAGTTGGCCTCCACGTCAATTCACTATCACACTCCAAGAGATACTTGGGTTCCTTACAACACGGCCATGATTCCGGTGTCGAAAAACGAGTTCTACACGGCTAAGTTCGCCAAAACTGCGCTCGAACCAGCCATTCAGCTTCTCTGGATGCCCCTCGGGATTCAGAAGTAATCCTACGCTCTCAATCGGGCTGGTCAACCCCGCTGTTTCATGCTGGGTCAACCAGCCCAAAGACATAAAGCGCTTTTGTCTTCCCTACTTCCTATTAACAGTCGATCTCTTTCATTCTGCTCATTGGGGTAACTGTCATGACGGTACTGCGGCCTCAAGTGACTGAATATACCGATCCCGATTTCTCCTTTCAGTGGTCAACGACCAACATCACTTTCAAAAGATTTTAGGTGTGACATGTCCACGAGATATCTAATTGGCTTCTCTCTACTATCGACCTTGGTCATGAGTTTATATGCATCATTCTTGGTCGTTGATATCTACTTTATTAGTGCCTTGGGAGTTGAAAGTCTTGCCGGTGTATCTCTTGTTTTCCCGTTCCTGATTCTTCTGTTTTCCACCGTTGGTGGTGGTATCGGGATTTCATCTTCTAAGTTGGTTTCGCAGAGAATTGGTTCAAAAAAATACCGCGATCTTAGTGAAATAGCTTTTTCTACTATC
>JBCBVC010000173.1:0-7288 GCA_039817845.1 Cyanobacteria bacterium J06642_2 | reverse complement strand
TCCACCTCGATTGCAAGTTGGCGATCGCGTTCGGGTCGTACTGACTAGTGGTCCCTGCAATGAAGCTGAGTTGCTTCCCGGCATTGAGATCTGGAGATCGTGGGGGCTCGAGGTAGATATCGACCTGCCGAAACATCCCGCATCGCTGTCGTATCTGGCCGGGAATGATGGCGATCGCCTACATAAGCTGCAGTCAGCTCTAGACGATCCGGCATGTAAAGCGATCCTGTGCGGTCGCGGTGGGTATGGCGTGACGCGACTGTTGTCCGAGCTGGATTGGACGGATTTTCGGGCACAACCGAAGTGGCTCGTCGGATTTTCAGATATCACAGCATTATTGTGGGCAGCGGCGCGGCAGGGCATCGCCAGCCTGCACGGCCCCTTAGTGGCAACGCTGGCAGCAGAGTCACTCGACGTGCAACGGGACATGTGGAGTTGGCTGACCTCAGGTACGGGCTACGAGTGGACGGGCAGCGCGTGGCAATCTGGCTCTGTTACGGGTACGCTCTTGCCCGCCAATTTAGCCGTAGCGACAGCCCTGATCGGAACGTCAGACTGGCCGCTGCCACTGCCCCGCGTCATTCTGGCCTGGGAAGACATCAACGAAGATGCCTACCGGATCGATCGCCTGCTCACTCAATGGCGACACATAGGGGCATTTGCATCAGTAGTGGGCATTGCTCTAGGTCGATTTACCTGGAGTGACCCGCTACCGTCTGAAGAGATTTACGATGCCACTGCCACCTTGCGCGATCGCTTACTGGATTTAGGATTACCCGTGGTGGCCGATCTCCCATTCGGTCACGGTATAGGTGACAATCGCGCTCTCCCTGTCGGTGCCCAGGCAACTTTAGATGGAGATCGCGGCACTTTGCGCGTGTTGTCCGCATTCCAAACTGATGCGCCTTTTCCCTGACTCTAGTGCGTTCGGCTTGCAGGCCATCCCAGCTAAGACTCCAGGGGCTCAAAAGCAGGAGCAATAGCGACTTTTAATTCGCGGCAGTATGCGCCGATTGCCTCTAAACCTGCTTGAGGAGACTCTGCCGACCCCAAACGCTGCACGAAGGCAGAACCGACGACTGCTGCATCTGCGCCCCACTCCACCACCTGACGAGCGTGTTCGGGCTTAGAAATGCCAAAGCCAACGGCGATCGGAATGTGGGTTTGTTGACGTAGCACGGTCAGCAATTCGGGGACGCGGGCGGCAAGGCGTTCTCGCGCACCCGTAACTCCCGTAGTACTCACCAGATAGACAAATCCAGATGACTGACGAGCGATCTGTTGCATGCGCTCCGGAGCACTGGTAGGAGCAACTAGCATGATGACGTCAATTTGGGCAGCTCGTGCTGCTTCTAATAGAGGTCGGGCTTCTTCCAGGGGCAAGTCGGGCACCACCAAACCGCTACAGCCACTGGTTGCTAGCTTGGCCACAAAAGCAGGAATCCCCACGCGCAGAATGGGGTTGTAATACGTGAAAGCAATGATGGGAGCCTGCAATTCGAGCCCAGCCAATCCCGCCAAAATGTCGTCCAACTTGGTACCGCGCGCTAGAGCTCGCGTCGCCGCTGCTTGAATCACGGGACCGTCCGCCAGCGGATCGGAATACGGGATGCCCAGTTCAATCGCGTCAGCGCCATTGCGATCGAGCACTTGCAAAGCCGTAAACGTCGTCTCTAAATCAGGGTCGCCAGCCGTAATGTAGGGAATGAGGGCCTTTTCTCCACGAGCTCGCAAGCGCTCGAAGCAGCGTGAAATTTCTGTGGTGGAGGCGGACTGCACAGCAGCAGAACCATCGGACATGACGACAGAAGCAGTAGAGCTTTCAGGCTAGTAGAGTTCTCAGATTGTACCGCGCGCCGAATCTACTCGAGCTCGCCTGAGTTCGAATAGTTTTAAGTGAGTGCTGGATAATTAGCCGGCTGGGATTGCGCGACATAGTTAACTGGAGAGCGGCTCCGCAGCCAGAGCAAGCATATCGCCAAGGAAACCAAAAATGAAGCAACCCCCGTACCGAGATAAACGAGGATGGGCTCGGGGGTCAAGCTCTTCTTCGGTAAGTTCGGAGTACTGAGCGTGCGAATCTCAGGGTAGGTTGCTGATACGCTCGCCTGAGTTAAGTCCACCGTAGCCAGAGTTGAGGAAAATACAGCTTCGGTGATTTGGACGTCTCGTTTCAAATCCTCGATGACAGCAGCCTGTTGGGCCAAAACCTTCCGGCGAGCTTCGAGCCGATCCACTTGTGCCCCCAATTCCGTTACTTTCGCGTTCAGTCCCTCGACATCCGCGCGGGCGACGATCAGCTGCTGGAGCAGATCCTCACGTGCGTCAGCAGCAGGAGCACCCAACCCCAAACGTTCTACTTCGGTTAAATCTACCGGACGCCCCAGCAACTGCTGCCCTTGGGCGAGCAGCGCATTCAACGCGCGATCTCGTTCGATTTCTTTGGCATTCGTAACCGGCGATTGAGACTTGAAGCGCGAAGTTAGAGTCGTTAGTTCTGCACTACGAGTGCTGTAGTCGGAGAAATATTGCTGAAACAACGGGTCAGATTTAAGGACAAATGCTTCTGCTGCCCGATCGGCATCTAAATTCAGGCTGAGTTCTAATTGTTGCAGGCGATTTTGGGCTTCGCGTTGTTCGCCGGACAATGTAGCCCGCTGTTGACGGAGTTGTTCGGTGGTAGCCAAGACATCTTGCATTTGCTCGCCGGAACTAATGTCCGCAGTGGCTTGGTACTCAGCCAACCGTTGCTGGGCTCGTTCCAGATTGGCTTGCGAGGCTTGCAACGTACTTTGAATCTGCTGTTTGCGATCGCTCAACTCTTGCGCCCGCAAATCTGTCAGCCGTTCCCCAAAAGCAGCCGTGATGGCCACAGCCCTCTCCTGCGCTTCGGCTGGCGTATCTCCCTTGACTTCAAACTCCATCAAACTGGAGTTATCTAAAATCGCGACCCGCGGTTTGCCTAATTCACGGGTTGTAATTCCGAGACGTGCTGCTGCCGCCTCAAGCACTAAATCGCTCCGCACGATAAATTTGTAGGCTTCGCGAGGATCTTGGGTAGGGTTACGAAACGGCGAGTCACTATTAGCCGAAGCATTGGCAATCCCTGGAATACTGACGTTAGTAGAAGTTCGCGATGACGGAATTGACATCGCCCACTTACTCGCATAACTCTCTGGTTTGAGCTGTAGTAAGGCGATCGCAGACCCCCACAATCCAGCATTAACGACTACAGCCAACAACAAATACAGCCGCCAGCGATTGGGCCTTGGCTGAGGTGCCATCGCCTGAGTATCTACAGCCAACGCTGAAGTAGCAGGTGGCGATGGAGCCAGCGCTGCTGACGATACGGCGATAGCCTTGCCATTACCGTTGCGATTCACTAGAGAGGCAGGCTTAGATGACAACACGCCTGGCGTCGCCACAGCTGCTGCTGTGGCGAGCGGGACGGGGGTCGCCGCCACAGCTGCTTCCGCATCGATCGCCCCCATCATTTTCTCTACCAACCCCGGCCCCATTTGGGCATAGCCGCGCTGCACGGACCGAATTGCTGTTGCCAATTCAGCTGCGGGCGTATTTTTCAATAAGTAACCCTGGGCTCCTGCCTGCATTGCCGCTGCCAGCTGCTCGGGATCGTCGTGACCGCTCAGCACCAAAATCTTGACTTCGGGGAAACGATTGCGAATAACTCGCGTCGCCGCAATACCGTCAATTTCAGGCATGACAATGTCGAGCAGTACCACCTCAGGCTTTAACTCCTCAACCTGCTGAATGGCACTCAAACCATTGTCAGCCGTACCAATAATGTCAATATCCGCTTCTGGCTCTAATAAGACCTGCAGCCCCTGACGAATAATTTTCTGGTCGTCAACCAATAAAACTCGAATCATGCCCTCGACCTCGCCCCTCGGCTGTGCTGCAACTGTGGGTACTGATACCTAAACATTAACAAACTCTGTAACAGCTGCAGTCACGCCCAGCTATTTCCCGAACATCGTGTAGCAAATACCACAAATGAAAAAATGTAGCAGGGATAACACGTATATCTCTCGCCGGTGCTAACGATTTTTGGGCTGGCTTGTGACAAGCTTGTCAGCTTTAAAAGCGTATAAATGGAACGAATTCATTCCAAACGAGATTTTTGAGTGCTAATAGGCCTAATATCGGGCCGTTTCAAGCTGCCACGGATATTAAGCTGCCACATACAAGCTCGAAATGCATCTATTCAATGCTTGTTACTCGTATACCTATGGTAGTATGCTCCTGAGTGAATTTACTTCAATGAAATTGCTGAGAAATGAGCTCGCTAGCGCTCTTCGTTAGCGTTGCTTTACTTGACTGATGCAATTTTTCTGGTGGCGATCTCGTAGTGATGCGGATGGCAACCCGTTGAGGTCTGATTCTAGATGCCCAGTTCTCGCCTCTGTTCCCGACCAACACGTCTGTCTTTTGTCGCTTTGAATGCTTCCTTCCCTTGCTGTAAATGTGCTGGGTGAAGTTATTGGAAGCAGGCAGAGCTCGATGGTGGGGCGGGAGGTACTGGCAAATTAGCCGTAGCTGGGTGTTCGGTGCATGAATCGCGTCAATATTCTCAATATTGCGATTGACAATGTTTCCGAGAGGGAGATGTTGGATAGGTTGCGGCTGGGCGGTGTCGTTTATACGCCTAATGTCGATCACCTAATGCTGTTGCAAAGGCACCGCAGGTTCTACCAAGCCTACCGCAATGCCACTTACCGCATCTGCGACAGTCAAGTTTTGATGTTCGTAGCTTGGCTCTTCGGTACGCCCCTGCGCGCGAAACTATCTGGTTCAGACTTTTTTACCAAGTTCTACCAACACTACGCTCGAGATGAATCTGTCACTATCTTTCTATTGGGTGCGGCCCCTGGCGTGGCTCAAGCGGCTCGCGAGCGTATCAATGCTAAAATCGGTCGCGAGATTGCGATCGCCGCTCACTCTCCTTCATTTGGATTTGAATCGAATGAGGCGGAATGTGACAACATCATTGAAGTTATTAATCGCTCGCGCGCCACGGTTCTGGCAGTGGGCGTCGGTGCCCCTAAGCAGGAATTGTGGATCGATAAGTATCGCTCGCGTCTGCAACACATCCGTGTCATCTTCGCCATTGGTGCAACCCTAGACTTCGAAGCTGGCCGCAAACCCAGAGCACCACGGTGGGTCAGCCAGATCGGCTTGGAGTGGCTCTTTCGGCTACTTTCCGAACCGAGACGGCTGTGGCGGCGCTATCTTGTCGACGACTTACCGTTCGTCAGACTGATCGTGCAGCAAATGCTGCATTGCTACCGCTCGCCCTGGACGACGCCATCCTCAGCTGGTAATGTGAATGGTCGCGTGGCGGCTCTTCCAAGCTATACGAGCTTATCTGACTATCGCGACCCGGCAATGTGGAGGGCTGCCAGCAGTTATTTACAACCCATCGGTCAGCTCCTGCAGCAAGCAGGGTTGTTGTCTTCAAGTCAAATCGAGTTGGTTTTGCGCGAACAACAGCGACATCCAGAACGCCGGTTTGGCGAAATCCTGCAACGGCGGCGATGGGCAGAGCGTCAAACCGTCGAGTTCTTCCTGTGGAGCCGTCATCGCTCTGGCCTGCATCCCGGACGCCAGCGCTTGGGAGATTACTTAACTGCTGCTGCGCTCCTCTCAGAGGAACAGCTCGAAAGCTTGTTGTCAGAACAAAGTTTTGTCGGTTTGCGGCTGGGTGAATTAGCTGTGAGACGAGGTTGGGTAGACCGCCAAACGCTTGACTGGTTCTTGCAGTTTATGGGCGTAACTCGCGATTCTAGTCCGCTCTTTTGTGCCTGAGAACGCTGGGTAGTCCTAGCCCAGTAAGAATGAGTTGTAGTGATGGACAAACATCCAGATAGCTCCGATATGATTCTCGAGCTTTTTAGAAAAGGAGAGAGTTTTACGTACCAAGCGTGACACTCGCTGATGTAGCGTACAGTTGAAGCGCTCGATACAACTTTTTGCCCGTTTCCTTCCCCGCGGCTTGGTAGCATTTCTGAGGAAAGACCAGACCATAAGCATCCCAAAAATCAGTGTAGGCTACTGCGTATTGTCGGTAGACCCCCGGCAATGAGTTCCATAATTTCTGGGCTCCCTGCCTGGAGCGCTTGCCCACATGCACACCGACAATCTCACGAGTATTGACATCCAGAGCGAGCCAAATCCACTGTCTGTTGCCTTTACTGCCAACAAACGACCACATTTCATCACATTGAATCGTCAGCTGTCCTTTTTTTGACGACACACTCACCTGTTGGGGAAGCGCTTCACAGATGCGATTGACGTAGTCCTGCAACCAGCTTTAGGACACGTCGCAAACTCTTGAGATACCTGTCAGAGGAATTTTTTCGGGCAATAGTTTATATCAATCAAGTCTTTGGTCGATGGGGCGCTCCGTTTGTTTTGTGGATGTTCGACAAACTGACGGCGACAGGCTTTGCACTTGTAATTTTGCTTGCCGTTATGGATACCGACCGTTCTTGACAACATCTTCGGAGCCACAGCTCGGGCAAGTCGGCTTCAAAATCACAGGCCTACGATCATTAACTGATGTCCATCCTTACATTCGGTGGACTGCCAGATTATCGAATGATGCCACCCACCCCTAAACCCCGAAGGTTGAGCATTACTTCTTCACCTAACCAAGCCGCATAAGTTGTGTGATCTTCTAAGTCATCACCTGTCAGTGGATGAACAAAAACTGTCAACTCTTCTCGCTTTGAATCGAGCCAAGGGATAAGGCTGTCGAATTGCTGACAATCGAACGTAAGTTGACAACTCCAACAAGGATGTGGCCCAATTCGCTTTTTATGGACGCGACCCATATTGACCTTGAACAGCTCTCTCGCTTCAAGGCACAGTGACGTGGCAAAATCTACCGAGTTTGAGTCGAAATAAACGTGCGCATGATATTTTTCAAAGTGGTTGACAGGCCGATTTGTCATCAGGTAGCGCAGAGTAGTCACTGTTGAGAGTGTAGCAACGAAGGGCGATCGCAACTCAGAAATGTGCACCCCAAAAGCCTCGCCACTACCCGATCTAGAGAGAGCGATTTCATCGATAGCCTTGATGGGTGAGTGTCAAACACAGATTTTCGTGGGTGAGTATTTTTTACATTTCAGACAATTGCTCAATATACGAAATATTTTGTGTGTAAAAATTTCTTAAAGAGCATGCTTTACGGGGTGCATCCCAGATTTGCAGAGTCAGGCAGACAGAAGCTGCCCATTGAGATAAGCACACCGATGCTTGAGCACCT
>JBCBVC010000172.1:0-7316 GCA_039817845.1 Cyanobacteria bacterium J06642_2 | reverse complement strand
CGCCATTACTAGCGATAACTTATCTTCCCACTATAATTAAATAACTGAATGACGACTACTTATCCATGACCCGTTCTGTAACACACAAACAAACACACCTCGCCCAGATCGAACTTGATCGAGCCCTCACCGCAGCCCAGCGTTACTCACAGAAGAGCCGATCCGAAGCGACCTGGCGAGCTTATCGGAGCGATTGGCGGCAGTTTGAGTCCTGGTGCAGCAACGTCGGCCTTACCGCGCTACCTGCGGATCCAGATACGGTCGCGATGTTCGTCGCGAGTCAGGCAGATGACGGGAGGAATCCTTCTACGTTATCTCGGCGTCTTGCGGCCATTCGCCTTGTGCATCTCGGCGCCGGTCACACCTCACCACACAACGCCTTGAAGGTTGCTGAAGTCATGCGCGGCATACGCCGAGACTGGGCCACGCCTCCTGCCACCAAAAAGCCAGCATTGGATGAAGACATCAAAAAGATGGTTGATCTCATTGACGTCACCACACGGAAAGGACTCCGCGATCGATCGTTGTTGTTGTTTGGTTTTGCAGGCGCGTTCCGGCGTTCAGAGCTCGTTGCGTTGGATTGCCAGGATCTAGAGAAACGCGAGGAAGGATTCCTCGTCCGAATACGACAGTCCAAAACCGACCAAGAAGCGCAGGGTCAAACAATAGCGATTCCACGAGTACCAGGTTCGTCGTACTGCCCCGTCGCCGCTCTCGATCAGTGGCTGAAGGTGTCGGGCATCAATTCTGACGCTGTTTTTCGCCGGATGTTTCGTGGTGACAAGGTGGGACAAACGCGACTCTCGTCGCAGTCCATTTCGCTGGTGATAAAAGACTTGGCGCATGCCGCAGGATTAGACCCCTCCGGATACGCTGGTCACAGCTTAAGGAGCGGGTTCTTGACAAGCGCGGCACGGCATCAGGCCAACCTCTTCAAAATGGCAGACCAATCACGTCATCGCTCGCTAGAAACGCTGAGACAGTACGTCAGAGACGAAGAGAGATTTGTTGACAATGCTGCCGAGGGATTGCTTTCAAGCAAATGATGAGTCAAGGCCGTTTGGAGGAGAGTCTGGAATGAATAGCAGCAACGCGTATTTCTATCTTCAACGCGCGCTATCCGCGCTCGAGGAAGCCTCTCGCCAGCTGAAGCGTGCTGGTCGTGGGACTGACTCACATCGTGACACGCGCCGTGCCCTTCGGAAGCTACAAGACGTTGACACTGAAATCAGGAATGCGATGAATGAAGTCAGTTGATAGCGCACGCAGAGAACGCATTCGCCGGATTGCAGCAGATATCGCCGGGGCATACTCGTGTGGGCGGTTGCGAAACGCCGCGTGCTTAGGGAGCCATGGATAGTGGCTAATGCGCAGGATGAAAAGACAATCGGAACTGAGGCAGAGGCCTTTGCAGAACTGATTCGATGGGGCCGCGGGCGTTGCGCCTGGCAGCAGGACGCCCTAGCACTCCTCATTGCCGAAGGAGAACTGTCGGGTACCCAAATAGACACTTTGGAAGCTGTCTGCCTCAGGCCCGAACTGGGCAAGGATTTACTCAACCAATCAGATCTCGAGAGCTTTACTCGGGCATCCAAAACGCTCTCGCTCCTTTCGATTGAGAACCCAACGGGCGTCAACGCCCTTGCGAATGATCAGCGGCTTGCTTTAGCTGAGCACGGGTTATCGATTGTTTACGGCGACAACGGTGCTGGCAAGTCGGGCTATGTTCGAATTCTAAAGAACGCTTGCCGTAGCCGAGACGGCGATGCCGACATAGTGAACAACCTAGATGCGCGAGAGCAGCAGCCGCAGTCGGCTCAGATTCACTACTCAATTGAAGGAAGCACAAAGGCAGTTCAATGGACACCGAGTGATACGGGTATCGGAGATCTACCGCTCGTCAGTATCTTCGATAGCAAGAGTGCGAATATTCACGTCGAAAAGACAAACGAAGTCGCCTACGTGCCAACACCGATGCGTGTGCTTCAGTCCCTTGCTGAGTGTTGCGACACACTAAAGGCAAGAATAGTCGCGCGTATCTCCGAGCTCCAAGCACAGACTCCACTTGCGCTAAAAGAAGTCCACATCGACCCAACGACGGTAGCAGGTGCGTTCCTCCGGGATTTGTCCGCTACATCGAACAAGGCCGAGCTAGTTCGACTTGCATCATTGGATGATACTGATACCCGGCGCATGGAAGAGCTCAAGTCCACTCTTGCACAGACAGACGACAAATACCTTGCCGCGCTTAGGCGTCAGTACCAAGCGTATTGTGAGTTTGTAGAGCGCTCTTCAGAGGCGCACAAAAGCACAGCAGGACACTGTTTCGCTGCTCGAGATGCCCTTCTCTCTGAACAGGCGAGTACCGCGGCTGCCGCCGTCGCCGCATCGGAAGAGCTGTTTTCGCAAGACGGACCGACGGGCGTGGGGCAAGAAGCGTGGCTCAAAGTTTGGGAGGCTGCTCGAGACTTCTCCGACTCAATGGCTTACCCGGACGCGAAATTCCCAGCGCTGGATAAAGACGTCGATCGATGCCCACTTTGTCACCAGTCAATCGATCGCAGCGTGTTAGACCGATGGATGAGTTTTGAAGAATACGTAAAGGGAACAACCAAAACTGCAGCGAGTAACGCCGCTGCTGCTGTTGCTACATGGCGAGAAGACCTAGCAGATCGTCGTATGACAATCGTCCAAATTAGGGCGCTGATGGTAATGATCAGCGATGAGTTTGCCGAGGAAGAGTTGTCAAAAGTGGTTCGCCGTGCGTTGGTTATAGGCGCCTGGAGACATCGCGCCTTGAGGCGTGACCTCCCGCGTCCAACTATCGAGTCAAGCTTTCCGTCTGCGTCGCTAGAGGCTCTCGCCCGCGTCATCGCAAAACGTATTGAAGAGCTTTCGCTCGAGGATAAGAGTCCAGAAAAACTCGCACTCCGAGCCGAGTTGGCGGAGCTGCTTGCCAGAGAAAAGCTCTCACTGGTTCGTGCCGATGTTGACGCTCAGATTGATCGTCTTGGAGAGATTCAGAAACTCAAGACGGCCCAACGCGTCACCAAGAAGAACGCCATCACTAACAAGAACAACGAGCTTACCGATCAGATCGTTACCAATGCTCTCAGAGGCCAATTTGCCCGTGAGATTTCCTCGTTGAAGCTAACTGCGGCACCGGTCGAACTGCGTAAGGATAAGGTGAGGAGCGCAGTATCATACTTCCGTGTCTCTTTGATCGAACATCCAGACTGCCCCGTCGGGAAAATTTTTAGTGAGGGAGAACATCGCTGTGTAGCGTTGGCGGGTTTTTTGGCCGAATTGATAACCTCGAAGGACGCCTCGGCGGTTGTTTTCGATGATCCCATGTCGTCGCTCGATCACATCCACCGTAAATCAGTTGCTGCGCGTTTAGCCGAAGAAGCCAAGTACCGGCAGGTCGTGGTGTTTACCCATGATCTAACGTTCTTGTACGAGCTTCGCAGGGAAGCGCAGAGTCGAGATGTAGATCTCCATTACCAGACAGTACGGTCCCGCGATGGTGTGCCAGGACACGTTGAATCAGGCCTGCCTACTAAAGCCAAAAGCGCTTCCGAACGAGTTACGCTGATGTTCAATTTGCTCAAGAGCGTCAAGGGCCAGGTTTCCAACTGGGATGAGTTGGAGCGAAATGTTTTCGTAAAGGGGTTTCTTGAGCAACTCCGAGAGTCGTGGGAACAAGGGGTTGCCGATGTGATTCACCCGGTTCTCGCACGTTTCGACAATGCAGTAAAGGCGGGATCACTACACAAACTTGAAGTGCTAAATCGCTCCGATGTCGAGATTGTCGCGGAGTCTCGAGGACGTTTGTCAGGCTTACTCCACGCTGCCTCTGAATCTATGAACCAGACCGAGGTCACCATTGATCAACTCAAAAATGAAGTTAAGGCACTGGATGATTGGCTAAAGGACATCTATTCGCGACAGAAAGCTGCCGAAGGCTCAATCAGTCCGTTCTCCCCACCGTCCAACTAGACGATTGTGATACTGGCTGGTCCGGCATGGATTTTTGTCTACGGTATCTTCAACTGTGATTGGCGAGACTTGAGCTGACAGACACTGTAACGCTTGTTCGAAACTCCACCTCAAAGCGAACGCGGAAACTCTTGCTTCTTTGGGATTGTGGATGGTTGAGATCGGCCCAGACGGGACGTTCGGAGCGCCCTAGCGGACATTGATTCGGAACGGAGTCGGCATCAATGCCCACTGGTCCAACTAAACTAGCTGTATTTGTCGGTACTTGATCTGACTGACAGTGTCATACCAGATTGCACCTCTGAAGCGACTGCTATTCCCAACAGCAAATACTCGAACGACAAATTTCACCATGAGGTTACAGTCAGTAAACGGCCAATAGCGGTCGTTGCCCCCCTTGGACCTCGCATGGTCTTTTACAATTGGTTCCATGAAAAGTGTCTAGGGTTCTCAGGCCGGATCAGCTTGTGCTCATACCCAAAACTTCCACCATGGCTTTTGAGTAGATTGTGGAACCTTCGGTTTCAAAGGAGGTTCTTTTTTCACGGGCGGCAACCGTTCGTAAACGATTTCGGATTTGTCATTGAAGTTCGTGAACGGATCCCAGGTGCCGACACCGAGTAGTGCCTCAGGTCCGCCGATTTCTCTCGGCCAGAGCTTAAGGACGTTGGCAGCGAGTGGTATCCCGCTCGTGAATTCTATTGGCGGTTGGATTGTGACGAACGGTAATGCGCACAGCGTCTTGATCTCATCTTGGGTCAAGTCTGCCTCGCCGCCGCCTTCGGCGTCGATGCCGGGTGTTATCTCGATATCGCCGGAGGCGTTCAGTACAAAGTTTGACATACTTGCGCGTAAGGCCAGAGCGGTGACCTCGCCGTTCGTGATTGAGTAAGCGTAGTCGAACCAATCGTCATCGTCCGCAAAGAAGAAGATATCTTGGCCCGTCAGCGCCGCGACCGATAGTCCAAGTCTTAGCCAACTATCCCCATAGACTTCACGCCAAGCCTTGTTGAGCGCCTCAAGCTTTGCAACGACGGCATTGCTCTTGAGTTCACCGAAAACCTTCTCTTCATGTCCTTCAGTAAACGGATATTCGGGTGCTGCATTGTGGGCCCAGAATTCCAGCAACCACAGAGCTGCGTCATTGTGTGCGTACCCGCGCAGTCCGATGCTCGCGGGCAACGCGTCGAGCTTTGACCAGTCTGGTTGCTTCTTGAACAGGATTGCCGCGTTGAAATAGCCCATGAGATTTCTTTTTCCATTGCGTCCGCGCGACTAGTTTCAAGGGTCGGCCACAACGGGAATTTTATCTACCCACCAAGCGATTCGTTTGCGCGATGAAGATAGGCGATTTCGGAAATCGGAGTCAGCTTGATCTCTTCGCGAGCAACCTTGCGTTCAGCGATTTTCAATGCCACTTGCCCCGACGCTACTGCGCCTCCAGCGATGAGAGAGTGTAAAGGTTCGAGGAACTGCGCAGACCCGATAGCGACGAGTCCAACCGATGCCAATTTGTCCCATTGCAGGATCCACTTCAGAGTATCTATCGTTCCCTCGATTCCATGTTTGCGCAATGCCCAGCAGTAGTTCTCATACGCACGCTCTAGTTCATCCCTCGCTGACTCGCGCGACCGCCCCTCTATTGCACGTGCCAACCTCGCAAACCGACGGTAACTATCAATGGCAGTCGCATCGCTCCGAAACTGTAAGACCTGATCCCAAGGGCAATGCTCAATTTTGGGCACGAGAACGTCGCGGGCGGCCAATTCGAAAGCATTCGTGGGGGTATCAGCGGGAGCGACCAAATAGTCTCGCCATTCGGGTATGACCAGCACTGAATATGGAATTGATTGCCGGACGGGTCCTTCTTGGACCCAGTTGTACGGGTCCACAGCTCTTTTTGCTTCGTGACGTTCCCAGAGGCCCCGTGCTTTCAATATCTTCTGCTCTCGCCTGTAGAGCTCACCGCTATATTCCGAAATCGCCTCTGTTCCGACGGTGATATCGAGCGGGATGTCGTCGAAGCGCTCATCCATAAGACCGAAAGGCACGTGCAACTTGTCGAAAAGTAGCGCCGCCCGTTTCGATAGGCTCGGATGTGCCAAAGCAACGGTTTCGCCGGGCGCAATCGGGCGATCTACTTCAAACCTAGAGACATAGTTTGGCATTGCTATTGTGTCCCCCTCCAACGAGTCTTGAGGCTGCTCCGGGTCCCAACCGTCAGCATAGCAACGTTCAACTGGGTGACGATTCACGGCCAGAAGGGGCCGTTTGCAAGCGGCAACATTGTGTCAGGACTTACCGCATCCTCCTCAATGCTATTGCGTGTTTGACGGATTCGGTCTTCTCTCAAAGAGCTTTGCCGCCTCGGTCGAAATCAAAATCTTTGATCCCACCGGCACTTCGTCCTTCGAATAGCCGGGAAACCCAATCTGGAGTCGGAAACCAGACTCGCCAGACGTATAGCGAAAATGAGGCATGGTTAGCTGAGCGATCAATTCTTTCTCAGCCCCATCCAGTGTTTGGAGCAGGACTGATAACTTTTGTGGGCGAAAATCGTCGGGCAGCTCCAAGAGAGGTGCCACAACGAGACCGATTCCGCTCAGATCAAAAGTATCTTCTACTTCAAGTAGTAGCGAAGTGTATTTATCGGTTGCCATAGACGGTTCCGAGAAGCCTTACGATTGAGCCCAACGACTCATGACGCTGAATCGTAAAATACGGCGATTGAGCAGATCAGCGGCAACATCCTGACCCAGGTAGACCACAGACGTGATCGTCCGGTAAGGGTCATTTGCCGGCGCACGATGTTTCTGTGAATGAGCGGCTGCGTTCCACCCTAAAGCGGTTCTTGGTCTCGACCAAACCTGACAACGACTGTACGGTCGGAACTGAGTTATCACAACTAGCCTGCCGCCCGTTCCAAAATGAACTGCCTAGCGTTTTCTGGTACTTCCCACAAGCTTTGGTTCGCTACCATGTGCGCAAGAGTCTCTTCGTTGGCAACTTCAAAAATCGTGTGTTGCTTAAATTCTTGATATAGGTTCTCTAGGGCTTGCTGCGCTTCTTCTGCAACGCCTGGCTTTCTGCCCTTCCTAGACATTTTGAATTCCGCGATGAACTCTTCAGAAAATCGGTGTGCTAGTGCTGATGCAACCAGCCAGTCAACTAGAGTGAAGTGTGGGTGCGATTTGGGGTCCTTCAACTCCTCTGACTTACTTTTGCGCCAGCCTTCTAATGTAGCGAGCTCATAGGCTATACCGCTTTTCTTATTCTCCTCTTCTATTCCTACCCAGGTTGCAGCGTTGGCTTTCACG
>JBCBVC010000171.1:0-7529 GCA_039817845.1 Cyanobacteria bacterium J06642_2 | reverse complement strand
GGAGCGATCGGTATGCGACGCTGCTTGGAGGAGGCTTCACCTGATTTAGGGGGGAGTGTCGCTCTCAGATAGAGAGATTGCTTGACTTGATTGACTCGCACGCGACTTCCCCGCAACCGCTCGTTCACGGCCTCTAGAGTCCATCGATTCTGCCTACCCATCCCAGTCGAACGGCTGCCTAAACGTTGCCTAAATTGTGGCTCAAAAATGCCCGATTGCGACCTATGCGCGCCAGTCGGATTGAGCGCAAATCGGCCAGAAGTATGAATTAGTGGGCGTTCTAGCGAAACGAGGGAAGCGGGGCTGGCGGGATTCGAACCCACGACCTAACGCTTAGGAGGCGCTCGCGCTATCCATCTGTGCCACAGCCCCTTGCTGCCACTGCTCAGTGTAACAAAGCTATTTGAGAGTCAATGCATCCTGGGTAAGCTACCACCAGCTAACGCTCATGCCAGAGTCATCTGCTGAGTTCGCGTAATGATAAATCGTGTTGGCAAGACAAGCGTGCGAAGGCTAGCAAATGCACAAAGACTACGTTTCGGAAATGCTGGCATTCACGGTATGAGCTTGCACTAGTTGTCCATACTGCCTCAGGTCGATCGCATATCCTGCCACCACCAAATAGACACGATCGGCAATGGCTCCCACGTCTTGAGTCAGCAAACCCAGGCGATCTCGAAACGTTCGGCCAAGAGGATAAGCTGGAACCACCCCCCAGCCCACTTCTTCAGCCACCATTACAACTGTGGCGGAGGTGTTAGATAGCGTGTCGAGCAACTTTTGCGCGCGGGCATGCCACTCGCGGTCCTCTACTTCAATCCAATTGGCAACCCAAGTACCGAGGGAGTCAATCAGATAGCAGCAATCGCCCTCGGCTTTTTCCAAAACCGAAGCAAGTTCCAACGGTTCTTCGAGCGTTTGCCAGAGCGTGGGGCGATCGCGGCGATGTCGCTCGATCCGGGCTTGCCATTCAGGATCGTCAGCATGCACCCGAGCGGTGGCTACATAAGTCACGGGTAAGGTCGTGCGGGTGGCGATCGCCTCAGCAAACGCACTTTTCCCGGATCTAGTCGGCCCGGTGACTAATACGTGCGGCATCTACAGGTCGCGATGCAAAAACGGCTTGGCATTTGCTCCAGCATAATCAGCCACGATTTGCCCGGTTCCCGTTAAGCGATATTTGTACGTCACCAGCCCTTCTACACCGACAGGGCCGCGGGGTGGCATTTGTTGGGTGCTGATGCCGACTTCCGCACCAAATCCATAGCGAAACCCATCGGCAAACCGAGTGGAGGCATTGTGAAAGACGCCAGCCGCATCGACGCGATCCATAAAAGCCCGAGCTGTATCTTCTGCTTCCGTCGCGATCGCCTCTGTATGCCGAGAGCCGTACTGCTGAATGTGGGCAATTGCCTCGTCCATATCGGCCACAATCTTGACAGCGAGGACTAAATCTCCGTATTCCGTCGCCCAATCTGCATCCGTTGCTGCAATCAAATCCGGCTGGATGGCTCGGGAGCGATCGCAGCCTCGCAGTTCCACACCGCGATCGCTCATGGCAGCTGCCACTGGGGGTAGACACTCAGCCGCAATATCGGCGTGAATCAGGAGCGTCTCGATCGCGTTACAGGCTGAAGGATATTGCACTTTGCTATCCACAGCGAGGGCAACGGCGCGGGCGAGATCGGCATTGGCATCCACATACAGGTGACAAATGCCGTCAGCGTGACCGAGGACGGGAATGCTGGTGTGGTCTTGGACGTACTTCACGAAGGCATTGGAGCCGCGCGGCACGATGAGGTCAACTAAGCCATCGAGTTTCAACAGAGCTTGAGTCTCCGCCCTAGTCGTCAGCAGACAAACCGAGTCGGCAGGCAACTCACCAGTAGCCTCTAATGCAGTACAGATAGCATCAGCGATCGCCTGACAGGAATTGGTGGCTTCTTTGCCACCTTTGAGCACGACACCATTACCTGTTTTGAGGGCTAAGGCCGAAATCTGCGGCACAGCATCGGGACGCGATTCAAAAATGACTCCTAGCACTCCCAGCGGACAAGTACGCCGTTCCAAAATCAAGCCTTCGTCTAGCTCCCGCCTCCAGTGGGTCACATTGACGGGGTCGGCTAGCTTCATCACGTCCCGGATACCTGCAGCCATCCCGGCCACCTTAGGTGCGTCCAGCTTCAAGCGAGCGTATGCTGCCGCAGAAAGTTCTCCCGCCTCAACCATGGCAGCAGCTACTTTCAGGTCAGTTTCATTGGCAACCAAGATGCGTTCTGCCTGAGCTTCAATCGCATCGGCGATCGCCTCTAATGCTCGATTGCGAGTTTCCGTTGAAGAAATCGCCAGCATTTGGGCGGCTTGGCGTGTAGCGCGCACGCGTTCGACTAAACTCAGAGTCTCAGTAGCAGCAGTCATAGGAGCGATCGACGAGGTCACCAACAGTGCAATCTTGCCGTAAAGGGAGATCGCGTATCCAACTTAGTACATCCTGCGGGCGTCAGAATCGCAAGTTAACGCCAAGCTTCAGACAATGCAATAAAATTCCCCACATCAGCTTGAGGATGACAGCTGACGCAATTACCTACTGTAACTGGGTTCTCGAACGTTACATCGGGGTGTAGGGCTTTGAAGTAACGCGATCGCTCTATCCGGTAGGGTACGGTTTCAGTTTCAAGTAGATTGCGAGAAAAATCGCGGAGATACGTCCAAGCAATCTGACGAAACGGTCCTTGTAAAGTCTCAATCGTGATGCCGTAGTGATTACTATCTGAGAGCAGCTGCCGCCAGGTCTCAGCGGGCAGCACTTCGGGTGGCAAAGCAATGTGGCAACTGCCGCAGGCTTCAACGTAGGTTTTCGCCCCGGCTCGATATCGAGCCAAACCATCATCAGGCGGCGCATCCTGGGCGATCGCCTGCCATCCTGCAAAACACATGGAGAGCCCCACTAGCAACCCCATCCAAGTGAGCAATCTTCTTCTCAATCTGTGCCCGACTGTCACCCTTCACCTCGCGTTGCGTCAAGGCCAAACGCCTCTTTCTATAATGGCCTGACGGCGCTTACACTGCTGGCGTTCCAAATCCATTGCTGCATCTTGTGCGCGAGCAAGAGTAATTGATGTAGATCTCCCAAACGGCCCTCAAATCACCGCATCCTGAAACACCTCACTCAAAGTTTAGACAGTCCAAACCCACCATACGTGCACTTCCTGGCCGTAAGCAGTCGCTCTTGCTAGAGCATTGCATTTTACTATTTTTGTCACTAGACATCATTCGTAAAGCTGAATCGCGCTGGAGATGTTGTCATTCCCATACCCTTGTTGACGGGCCTGCTCGAAGACTTCCCGCGCAGTTCGGGTGGTAGGGAGCTCAGTCCCGGACTGGGTCGCAGCGGCGATCGCGTAGCGCAAATCTTTCTCCACCAAATCGATGGGAAAAAGCGGCACGAAGGAGCGCGCGACCATTTGCTGCACGACTCCTTTCATCACAGGGCTAGCCACTGGAGAATTCACCATCACGTCGGCAGCTGACTCTCGTGAAAACCCGAGCTTTTCTGTAAAAACCAACATCTCGCTCAATGCAGCTACTTGGATGCCGAAAAGCGAGTTAATCGCTAATTTCATCACCGCACCTGAGCCGACTGGACCGAGATGATGGATGGTACCTCCTGTGATGTCAAATAAGGGGCGACAGCGCTCGACGGTTGCAGCGTCTCCGCCAACCAAATACATCAGTTGACCGACTTCTGCTTGGGGACGCGAGCCCGCGACGGGAGCATCGAGAAAGGCGATGCTGCGATCGCGCATTTTTGAGGAAAGTTCTGCGATCCAGGCTGGAGTGAGAGTGCTGGATTCGATTGCAATGGCTCCTTTTGGCAAACCCGCGATCGCCCCTGTCTTTTCGTCCGTCCATACGGAGCGGGAAGCCTCGTCGTCCGTCACCATACTGATGACGAATTCAGCCGCTGCAACCGCTTGACGGGGCGAATCGGCTCGGATGGCACCAGCTTCTACGAGGGATACGGCGCGAGTAGGGGTGCGATTGTAGACCGTAACAGCGTGGCCCGCAGCCATTAGATTTTTGGCCACGCGAGACCCCATGGCACCAAGTCCGAGAATGGCAATTGCGCTCATCGGTCTTGCTCCTTATGAAGAGTGATGAATTGTCAAATGAAAAGATGGCAGGAAGCTAAGCCGCAATCAAAGATTGAATGCGCTCCCGAGCAGCTTGCTTGCGCTGCTCCAACTCGTCAACATTCGTCGTCGTACCCTCAAGGGCGATCGCTTCCATATTCGTAACCCCCAAAAAAGCCCAGAGCGCCTTGAGATAGGGGTCGAGAAAGTTAAAACTCTCGAAGGGAGAGTTGGTGTAGAGGGCTCCAGCAGCAGTGATCGTAAATCCCTTTTTCCCCGTTACTAAACCGGAAAAACCCGTGGCAGGGTCGTAGCTGAACGTGCGGCCCATACGGACGATTTGGTCGATATACGCTTTTAGGGCTGAAGGAACTGAGAAGTTGTACATAGGAACGCTCAACAGCACCACGTCAGCTGCGAGCAATTCGTCGATCAGTTCGTCCGAGAACGTGATGGCTTGTTTCATGGCGTCATCGCGCTTCTCATCAGGAGTTTGAAACGCTGCAATTGTAAAGTCGTCGAGGTGAGGAATCGTAGTTTGAGCCAAATCCCGCAGAACGATTTCATCGTCCGGGTAACGTTCGATCCAGGTTTTTTGGAAAAAGTTGGCTAGCTCGCGCGAGTGCGAACCTTGCCCCCGAGAGCTAGCGTCAATGCGTAACAATCTGGCCATGATATCGATCCTTCTACAATCGCCTGGGGTTTGACTCTTCTAGTTGTATGCCAAGGATTGGGCGTGGGAAATAGGTTTTTAGGCATTGGATTCGTGCGTATGATGCACGAATGGAGCTGGTCACGCTAGAGATTTTTGTCCAGGTGATGCAGCGGGGCAGTTTTGCTGCGGTCGCGCGCGATCGCCAAATCGATCCGTCTTCTATTTCTAGGGCGATCGCGGGACTCGAAGCCGAATTGGGCATCAGACTGTTTCAGCGCAGCACCCGCCGCTTAGTGCCCACTGAGGCTGGCAATACCTACTTCGAGAAAGTTGCCGCGATTTTGGAGGAGTTAGAGCGAGCCGGACAGATTGCTGCGGATATCAGCGATCGCCCGCGTGGCACCTTGCGAGTGACTGCTCCAGTCACCTTCGGTCAGATTGCGATCGTGCCGCTGTTGCCAGAGCTAGCAGCAATGTATCCCGACTTGGCGATTGAACTGCTGTTGACAGATGTCAATGTCGATCTACTGGCAGAGCGCATTGACGTCGCCTTGCGATTGGGACCGCTGTCGGATTCTTCCTTTGTGGTATAGTCCATTTGTGTCCGATGGTGTCGTTAGTATGTGCCACACCTAAGTATTTAAAGCGTGAAGGCTGGCCGCGATCGCCGCAAGAACTGCGATCGCACAACTGTTTGCGGTTCCCCATGGCAGGTTGGGTTTCGCAGTGGCATTTTCGCAGTGGCAATGGCGCGATCGACACCGTTCCCGTGACAGGTCAGTGCACGATCTCCAATGCCTTGGCACTCAAGCAATGCGCGCTAGCTGATATGGGAGTAACGTTATTGCCCGACTGGATCGTGACGGAAGAGCTCAAGGCAGGAACTTTGCTGAACCTGTTTCCCAGTTTCGAAATCACGGCAACAGCATTCGATACGTCTGCCTGGTTACTTTATCCTTCTCGACGTTACTTGTCGCTCAAGGTGAAAACCTTTGTGGATTTCATGCGGCAAAAATGGCGAACTCGCCATACTTAAGTTCTTCAGCATTTCAACACATACCAACATCTCGAATCGGACCATGCGTGCCCACACTTGTAAAATCAATCAGAAATTGTTTCGTTCGTGATGGGAGTTCGAGCCAGATCCATAAATATTTAATGTCTGTGAGCATTTTCGTGCTGGATGAAGTCCATCTTTCACATTGCCCCTTACAACCTTGTCGATTGAGAAGCAGACTGAATCCCTCAGACGCGAGAATTGAGCTTAGAACACAGCTCGAACGCGGATTTCACTGCTCCTCGCTAAGCCGTTAACCGTACAGGATGGCATAAAAAAACCGCTCGACTGACGTCAAGCGGCAAATGGTGTGAGGAGTGAACGGAAACATGCGTCTCCGCTATTTCAATGATAGATGACGAATCGAGGAAGACGATGTAATTGTGACGTTCTGCTACGAGGTTTCTCTGCACGTGAGAGAGCTTGAAGAAACGAGAAACGGAGGTATCAGTGAGGCACCTTCAAACTATCGAGAACTGTTTGCGGACCAGCGACCGAAATTACTGGATAACGCAGGTAAGTTTGCGCGACTGCTTGGAGGCGTTCGGGGGTAACGCTGGCGATCGCCTCGGGAAAGACAGCATCGAACTCAACTCCTAACCCCAAACTTTCATACCATCCCAATGTTTGGGCCAGTTGGTCGTTGGTTTGCTTGCCTAGAGCATACTGACCCAACATCTTACGCTGCGCGCTGTCCACATCTGCAGCCTGCAGAGGAGCTTGACTGAGAAGTTCGAGTTCGTGGCGCAACTTAGCGAGTGCGACGCTAGTGTTGTCGGGAGTCGTACCTAAATACGCCAGAAACGGCGCTTCATCGCAGCGCGTCGCATACAAGGAGGTCACTTCGTAGGCCAAACCCAGCTTGTCGCGCAACTCAACAAATAATCGGCTGGACGAACCATTACCCAAATAGGTGCCGAGCACCTTAAGTGAAACATAGTCGGGCGACAGAGCAGGAGCTCCGCGAAATCCCAACATCACAATTGCCTGCTGCGTTTCTTGAGGAGTTTCGTACAGTATGGCGCGATCGCGCTGCGGCAGGTTAATTGGGGCCGATATGGCTGGGGAAGCAGTGGTCGACCAATCGCCAAAATATTCGTCAGTCAGGCGCAAAGCATTGTCCGGCTCGATTTTGCCTGCAATCGCGATTGTCAATCGATCCGGTTGCAGAAACGTGTGGTGATACTCCACCAGGTCGCCGCGATCGATATCAGCCAGAGACTGCAGCGTACCGATCGTAGATCGAGCGTACGGGTGATAGGGACCATACAGTTCGCGACGCACCCGCTCGTATGCCAGCGTAAAAGGGCGTTCGCGGCGGGCTTGTAATGCTTGCTGCGCGACCTTTCGTTCTCGCTCTACTTCGCGCTCGGGAAACGTAGGCTGGCGCAGAATTTCAGCCACCAGAGCTAACATGCGCGGGAAGTCATCGGCCACGCACTTAAAGCTCATTTCGAAGTAGTCTGGTGTGCTTTCCGCCCCCAGTCCAGCCCCCAGAGATTCCACTTCGTTGGCAATGTCGCGAGAACTGCGCTGGTGCGTCCCCTTAGTCAACACGGCTGCCATCAAAGCAGCTACCCCAGCCCGATCGCCGCGCTCGACACTACTGCCGCCCCGAAAAAAACAGCGCGCCGCCACAACATCCGCCACCGGATTCGGCACAATGACTAACCCGATACCATTA
>JBCBVC010000170.1:0-7538 GCA_039817845.1 Cyanobacteria bacterium J06642_2 | reverse complement strand
CCGGGGTTTACCGAGCCAATGCCTCTCGACATTGCTGGTGGGCTCTTACATTAAGCTTGCGCCCCACCTTTGCACCCTTACCTGTACCCGCATCACCTGAAGGCAACGCCAAGTCATCGGCGGTATGTTTCTGTGGCACTATCCTCACGATCGCTCGCACTGGGAATTTCTCCAGCGGTGCGTGCTTCTGGGAGCCCGGACTTTCCTCATCTGAGCTTGCGCCCAAACGCGATCGCCTCCCCTGCTCGTTCTTCCAGCTCTACTGTAGCGAGTTGCGTCGCTCAGGCGATCGCGGCTCGGCCGAGTTCGAGTCGTGCGCTAATACCCGTCAAGTCGGAAATCACGTCAGCATCGGGGGGGTGAGGGACCGACTCTTCATCCAACATCGGCTCGCGTCGCAACAGCCATAGCGCCTGCATGCCAGCCCGTTTAGCTCCCAAGTAATCTTGTTTGTGGCTGTCACCCACGTGTAAGGCACGCGCTGGAGCGATCGCGTGAGTTCGAGCAGCAACGGCAAACACGTGTGAATCGGGTTTGGCGGCCCCCACTGCTGTCGACAGCGTGACAGACTGAAAATAGTCGCGCAGACCCAGCACGTCCAGAACGGCATGCAACCGGGAATCGAAATTCGAAATGATGCCCAACGTCACCTGCTGGCTCTGCAAGAACCGGAGCACTGGGAGAGTCTCCTCGTACAGCTCCCAGGTGGATGCTGTGGCGAAACGGTCGAATACGACCTGAAAATAGCTGGGAAAATCGGAAAAGCGATCGCGTAATTCGCACAGCTCGAACGTGCGCTCGACCACAGCTCGCCACCACTCTCGCTCCAGCACCAGCAGCTCAGTCGCACTGGCATCAGGAAAAGCTGCGGGTGGGGCCGCTTTGAAGGCTTGGAAAAAGGCGCGATTAATGAGATCCGCCTCTGCCAGCACGCCAAACTCGGCCGCCGCTTGACTGTAAATGTGACCGACGCTGTCTCGTACCCGAAACAGAGTACCGACAGCATCGAAAAAGACGACGGTAGGGGAAATAGAGTATCCGCTCAAGTCGTCGTCACCCAAGCAACCACATTGCTAACCGGCTCGATCGGAGCAGGTTGAGCCATGTCGTCGGGCAAAAAGGACCGCGCACTCACCACGACGAGGGCGAAGAGAAAAGTCAACACCACGAGCAGTGGAAAAATGTACTGGCGAAGAATGGCAGACATATTTCTTTACAAAGCTGTATTTAGCATAGCGCTATTTGGAACTCGTTCTAGAGTTACCACTCGTTCAGGGGCAGGGAAAGAAGACAGCGGACCTGCCGAACAGCTGGCTCGCTGGCGATCGTGTTCGATTTCCGTCCACGAGTATGCGAACGTGCTGACGCACTGGAGCTGCGGGAAGCGGCGCTGCAATTCGCCGAACTGGAAGGATAAAGCAGGACGGCCCAAGGCTTCCTTCCAGGAACCAGCTAGCACCGGACAAACTTCTGTGCCTACAGGCGAAGCCTCCAACACCTGCTGCACCTGATCGCCAATGCAGCTGGTGCCGCCGCATACGGCATAGGACATAGGATGCCACTCCACCGACTCCGAGAAACTCTGCCACGGCTGCAAGCGAGAGTCGTAGCCCCCTCGAATCTGCCGGTTGCCTTCAGGGAAAAAGACGGCACCGGAAGGAATACGCTGCTGTCGCACTGGGGCAGAAACAAAGTCTAAATAGTCCAAAATGGTCTGTCGAGCGAAGGTGATGGCCAAGGGCCACAGTTTGCGTTGATATTCGCGTTGGCCGACTGCAGCCGAGGGCCAGCGAGTAAACTGCGGCGGCTGCACGCCCACTTTCCCAGGAGTAGGCGATCGCCAAGCGGGCAACGACTTAGGATGCGCGCTGCGGACAGCAGCGATATCACCTGCCGTAACGTAACCGCGATCGAGGAATCGGCCGAGTAAATCGCGTCCGGCCTCATTCGTGGCCAGGTCGAGAAAAGCCTGACGCGAGCTCGGACCAAAGATCCACAGATCGTTAGGGCGATAAGCAATCATACGATCGCCCGTACCGTGAGGATAGCGAATGTAGTCGAACAACACGCCATCCGGGCGACGTTGGAGAATACTTTGCATCATCCGCATGTATTCCTGACGGATTTGCGGGCTGTGGGGATCGACGAATACCTGATCGGGGCCTGCCGCCGCTCCAGTTGTTCCTTCCACTTGCTCAGGACTGACTAAGCTGGTTTCTCCAACGCCGTTGCGAGCCAGGGAGTTCTGTACGTCACCGCGCTGAGCGTAGGAGTAGCCAAAGTTGAGAGAAAACACCCACGCATAAGCAGACAAACCGCGCGTTCGCGCGGCCTTGAGAGCTGTAGCAAAAAGATCGGTATCGGGGGCGACGGGTTTCCACGGTCCCGCTTCAGCTCTGGGTAACAGGACTTGGCCGTCGTAGAACACTTCGATGTAGACGCGGTTGTAGCCCAAATTGACAATGCGATCCATCACGTCAGCAAGGACCAGAGGATCGATATCGCAAGGATGCAAGCGCAACCAAATAGCCTGCGTGCGGGGAAAAGTTTGCTGGCGACAGCGCTCCAACGCCAACCGATGGTCCGCCACAATTCTCGTGTAGGAACTCCACGCTTCGTCCGAGCTAGCGGAGGCCAGCCGCAATTGATTTTTCTGGGCAACTTCAGCAGATGACTGCTGGCAAAATGGCCCCAATCGATCCTGAACGCTAGGAACGGATAGGAGTTGAGCCTGAGAGCGCTCTCCCATGAGTCCACTGCTGGCGATCGCTGCTCCGAGAGACAGTCCCACCGCCACTGCCAAGCGCTTCCACGCCGTTGTATCTATCATCATCTTCACCTTCACGCCACTCGCGATCGCCCTACAGACTTGGTTGTCATGGGAGCTCGACTACTGACATTTCAAACACGAGACCGCATATCAAACCCAGTCCAGCCATTCTTACCTTTCAGATCCTAAAACGCCTACAAAGGTTCCAGCCATGCCATAGGCGATCGCTTGCCATAATAGCCGTCGTGCTATTTAAGACGTTTAGCTATTCAGACCCCAATTGCAATCAATGTTTCTGTGTCCGAGCTAGAACGTCAAAAGCCATAGGTTATCCGAAGAATAATTCCATAGGGTTCGTCTGTGAGCGTACCAGTGCCATTTGATATTCGGTGCAGTCATTGTTCGCTCTTCTTTTTCGGGGCGGTATGGTCAGAAGCACGTTGCATACAATGCTTTCCGATCGATTCATCCCTCGCCTACGAAGTCTGTTGGAGAAGTGGCAAATAGGGCGAATGGATCTGAGTGTGAACCGTAGCTTTCCTGTCATTGGGGGATGCGAACTGGGAGATTACTGTGGAAATTCAACTAGATAAGAGTCGATTTAGACGTCGATTTGAACAGTATAAACGATTAGGATAGGTTAAGAATCGTACATCACACCTCTGAAAACGTTTGCCTGTTCAACGCTCTGCTCATTCACCTATGCGACCAGAAACATTTCCAGAGCGGGTTCTTTGGATTTATCTAATTGGCACCTATGGTTTTTATGCCTTAGGCGCGCAGTATTTGGCCGCATGGGGACTGGCGTGGTGTCTGACCGGATATCTTGTCTACCAATGGTGGCAAGGAAAGTATCAGTCCGAGCTCGACCGGCCACGAGTCGCTACAGCCGTTTGGCTGTGGATTGCTGGCATGATGCTTATGACCGTGCCCGTCGTCATGGGTCACCTCGATTTTCAGTTGGGTTTACCTCGCACCATTGCGTCTTTAGTGAAATGGTCGCGAGAATGGGCTTTGTTTGCCCTGTTTCCGCTGATCGGTTGCTTCCGTATCCGACCGCAATTGATTTATCGGGGCGTTTGTATTGTCTGTTTACAGAGTTTAGTGTTCGCCGCGATCGGCTACTCCAGCTATCTCATCGGTCTGCCTGAAACCCTCTATACCTCTCCGCTCAAGTTAGGAGGTGGCACTGAGGCACTTTATCGCGTTTCTCTCTTTGCTGTTGAGGCTGGTAACAACGAACCTCGGATGTTGATGTTCGCACCCTGGGCACCAGCGCTTGGATTGATGGGCGCAATCTATTTTTTTCTCGCGCAACACGAGCGTCACACAACTTGGCGCTGGATTGGCACCATTGGAGGCGCGGTCATGGCCGTGTCGTCGCTGTCGCGATTGGCAGTAGTTTGCTTGCCTGCAACTGCATTCGCGACCTGGTATTTGACCAATCTGATGCGACCCTACGTTCTTGTCTTATCGGGAATTGGTAGCTTTGTCATTGGCTCTCTTGCTCCTTATCTCTTGCTCTGGAGTCAGGAATTGCTCGATCGCATTCGCGATCTGCGTCGCGGTTCGTCTGAAATACGCGAAGCGCTCAATCGAATTGGCTTATATCGCTGGCGCAATGATGCGATGTGGTGGGGACACGGCCTCGCTGCTCCAGGCAATAAGCTCACGCAAGACATGTTGATTGGCTCGCATCACATGTGGGTGGGTTTGCTCTTTCGGCACGGCATCGCAGGATTGGTGATGTTTGCCATACCTATGGCTTGGAGCTTCGCGCACCTGGCGATCGCGGCGCAACGTCAAGCTACAGCCCGCGCCGCGTTGAGCGTTGCCATCGTATTACTCTGTTTCACATTGGGAGAAGGCATCGAGGGATTAACGTATCTCTATTGGCCGGGGTTAGTCATTATGGGCATTGCTTTTCGAGAGTCAATCCAGGCGCCAATGGCGCTCAGTCGTCAGTCAGAGAACAACGCTACGGGAGCGAGCGAAAGTAGCGCGCCCATATCATCAGCGACCGCATTCTTGACTGCGAGTCGTAATTCCTAACTAGGCCGATTTCAGCATTGTCGATCGCGCGTCAGGTTCCTCGAAGATGAGAGCAAAATCTGCCATTCCCAACTGGCTCAAACTCGCGCTCGGAATCGCGATCGCTTTCGGCATTATGATTCGCGGTGTCAATTTAGATAGCAGGGTGTTTTGGTTTGACGAAACCATTACGTCCTTGCGCATTGCTGGCTATACCGAACTGGAACTCTTTGAAGAGACATTGAGCGACGGTCCGATCTCCAGTGCGGAGCTGCTGCAATATCAAAGCGTGAATGCCGACCGAGGTGCTCTCGACACCGTGCAGGCTCTGGCAAGTGCCGACATCCATCATCCACCGTTGTATTACGTCCTAGTGCGGTGGTGGGCTGACTGGTTTGGGGATGGCGTCGGTTCCGTACGCAGTTTGTCTGTCGTCTTTGGCTTGTTGGTTCTACCTTGTGCCTATTGGGTGGCGTGGGAATTAACGGCTTCACCATTGGCGGGGTGGCTGGCCGTAGCCATTGTGGCAGTTTCCCCCGTCCAGGTGATTTATTCCCAAGAAGCTCGCGAGTACAGTCTGTGGTTTCTGACTACATTGTTGGCCAGTGGAGCTTTACTGCGAGCCCTTCGCCACAAAACTCGCCTGAGCTGGCTCGGGTATGCGATCGCGGCAACGCTCGGCCTCTATTCTCACTTATTTTTTTGTTTGGTGATGGTCAGTCACGGCTTGTATGTCGTAACTCAGGGAGGACTAAAAAGTCGGCGGTTGGCAATTGATTATCTGGCTGCTTCGGGACTGGCCATACTTAGTTTTGTGCCTTGGATTGTGCTCGTACTGAGGAATTTACAAAAGATTCAATCCAGTATGGATTGGGTCACGGAGAGCAACAGTCGCGCTTATTTAATTCAACGCTGGGTAGCGAATTTCAGTTATTTATTTTTTGATTTCAACGCTAATAGTTCGTCGTCCCGCTTGACGTTGGCGGTCACTGGAATTGGAGTTTTGGTGACTGCCGCTGCGGTTATTTATGCTGCCGTGTGGATGCTGCGCTTTCTACCGTCGCGTGTCGGCTGGTTTGCCATCACGCTGTCGGGAGTTCTGGCAGTGTTGCTGGTTGGGTCCGACATACTGGCTGGAGGGTTTCGGTCGGGAATTGCTCGGTATCTCATTCCTTGCTATCTAGCTATTCAACTCGTACTTGCTTGTGTTTTGGCCGGTTGGTTAGGAGGTATGTCGGGTCTGAAGCTGGCTAACCCAAGCCGATCGCGCCGATTGGCTGCGACTTTGCTGTGTAGTTTGCTGCTGGTAGGCATCCTGTCCGGTGCTAATGCTACTCAGGCTCGGACGTGGTGGCAAAAAGGTTCGGCCAGTGCCGACAATCTCAACCTATTGCCTTGGCTCGAACGAGCCGAACGCCCGCTCGTTTTAGTCACCGTCGATCGCGCGATCGCGACGGGGGAAATGCTGGCTCTCAGCCACCTACTGCCCCCTGAAGCGCAATTGCAGTGGTGGGATAGTCAGCACCCGTTACCCGATAGCGTCAGGGAGTTCGACTCCGTTTTTGTCTATGGCATGACAGATGAGTCCGAGCCTTTTGGCAACGCAGGTGAGGCGAGCTTTGAATCTCTTTTTCAGGGCAAGCGACGTTCATTGTGGCAGGTGCAGCAACGTTCGTCGGCCCAGCTCCCTAATATTCGCGGTCGCAATGGATATCTGTGGGGTAACGTCGCCATTGGTGGTGGTGGTTATGTCACGAATGTCTATCTTCACCCGGGCCAACCGGATCTCGTCTACATCAAAACGGATGTAGGAGGCTTCTATCGCTGGCTCGGCTCCGAACGCCGTTGGCTTCCTCTCACGGATTGGCTGTCTCAATCGCAGCACAATTTGTATGGCGGTGAAGCCTTGGCACTCGACCCGAACGATCCCGAGCGCGTTTATATTGCAGCGGGAAAGTTTTTAAATAGCGGCAAAGGAGCGCTCTATCGGTCGAGCGATCGCGGCGTTACCTGGACGAAGCTTCCCCTCGAACTGCCGATGGGGGGTAATGAAGATAAACGTTGGATTGGGGAACGTTTGGCTATCGACCCGTCAAATTCTCAGGTGTTACTGTTTGGTTCCCGCCGAGATGGCCTGTGGCGCTCGGCTGATGCCGGTAGCAGTTGGCAGGCCATTGAGTTTCCGGGGAATCTGCAAACGGATATCGGTATTTCGGACGTGAGATTCGACCCGGTCGCACCCCAGCGAGTTTACGCTACTGCCTACGGAGATGGCATTTACCAATCAGATGACAGCGGTTTGACCTGGACGCATTTGCCGGGTAGCCCGACCAGGGCGCATCGTATGGCAATTGCGGCCAACCCGATTCCGACTCTTTACGTTACCCATGCTGCCGGAGTCAGTCGCTATCGAGAGCGCGCCTGGAAAGATATCACGCCTCGCAACCCAGCTACGCCTGCCTTTAATGCGATCGCCATCGACCCATTCGAGCCCAATCGGCTCATAGCGGTCTACGACCAATATCACGATCGCGCCAACCAACAACGAGTGTTCGTCTCAGAGGATAGCGGAGAGAACTGGCAAGTCCAAACCGCTTACGGCAACTCGGGAGCGCCGTGGTGGGAAGATGCGGCTTTCGGTGCTGCAACAGCAGCGATCGCATTCGATCCACACGTGCCCGACCGAGTTTGGCTGACGGACTGGTCCGGCGTTTGGCAGACCTCTAATATCAATCGG
>JBCBVC010000169.1:0-7625 GCA_039817845.1 Cyanobacteria bacterium J06642_2 | reverse complement strand
CGAACTTCGTCAAAGCCAGAGCTATCTTCAGAGCTACCGGAAGCAGCTTGGTTGTAGACGAAGTTCGCCAAGCTGAAACGGTAGTGCGTTCTACGGCGCTAGTTTACAAATCGCGGACGGAAGAGTCGATTTTTTCTGGGCCGGTCGAGTTCACGCAGAAAGACCGCCGCGCGATCGCCGATGAAGCTACCATTACGCCAGAGGCGATTGTGCTTGAAGGCAATGTGGAAATTCAGCAGATTGATGGCGATTGGCTGGCTCGCCGCGTTGAAACCGATATGCAAGATGCAGTCGACCGGCCGACGCGGATCTTTGCCGAGCGGGTCGAGATCGATCAAGAAACCAATGATGCCCGCTTTTTCGAGCACGTTGTTATCGTGCAAGCCCATCGCGCTGCCGAGGGAGACACCGCCACGTATTTCGACGGCGACCAAATTTTCGAGCTGACGGGAGAATCAGCCCCCGCTCTCCTGTGCGATCGCCCGGATGCTTCAGAAACCGAGATGTCGCTCGATCGTTTACCAGGGCGTGAGGCATTGGACAGTACCTGCCGTGGTGCTGACCGCATCTCGTCGAGTTTGATTACGCTCGATATGGAAAACGACACGTTCTCTACCCGCGGCCAAAGTCAGTATCAATTTCGCATCGAAGACGAAGAGCAGCTTTGAGTTCAGGCAATTGCCGCTCAATTTTGGATGAGAGTTAAACCCATGTGGAATATCGACGCCATTGTGGCTGGGTACGCGCAGGGTTATTTCCTCATGCACGATGACGATACTGAGCGCGTGCAGTGGTATACGACTCCTGGCGAGCGCGCCCTTATTCCCCTCGATCGTCGCTTTCGGTATCCGCGCTCGTTGCAACGCACGCTCAATCGTCAGCTATTTGTTTGTCGCATTGACTCAGCTTTTGCTGCCGTCGTCCGTGGCTGTGCAGCGCGAGCAGAAACCTGGATTAGTCCGGAGTTGGCGTCGATCTATCTAGCCCTACACCAGGCAGGCTGGGCCCATAGTTTTGAAGTGTGGCAGGGTAACCGCTTAGCGGGTGGCTTACTCGGACTGACTTTGGGGGGAGTCTTTGTGGGCGAGTCCATGTTTCATGCTGTCCCCAATGCCTCTAAGGTTGGATTGGTCATGCTCGTTCGCCACCTGCAACAGCAAAGATTCTCGCTGCTAGATGCCCAAATCATGAATGCGCATCTGAAACGTTTTGGCGCATTCTCAATACCGCAAGCCGATTATCTTCAGGCTCTTGCTGTTGCTCTCAAACAACCTCGTTCGCTGCACGAGCCCACGCTGTTTGTGGAACCTTCATCTGGCGCACCTGAAAAGAAAAGTGCGATTGAGACAGGTGAGACTGAAACCAACGATCGGTCGATGCATCAGCCCTGCGTTCGCAGTACTGCCTCATGCATAGGGGAACCTACGAATGAGGGTGACAGTCCTGACGATTAACTGGCATGATAAGTACCTAGTCTCGTCAAGTCTTAAGGTAAGACTCGTACGTAGATTTCGGTTGTGAGGAATCAACATGCGTCGCGTAAGAGCCAATTTGTGCCGACTATCTTCTTGGCTGATTTGCCTGACTGTTTTGGGTTCGTGCGGTTCGGAGACGGTTAGTTCCCTGTCCCCAAATGAATCGACAACTCTTGCCGTAACAGATGCCTCTCTAGCAACCAGCTCTACAGGCGATCGCGCGTCGTTGATTTTTCAAGGAGAAGACGCGGCCACGCTGGAAGACTCAGCCTTGACTTTGGTCCTATTCAACTTGCCTTTGAGCGCGCGCGATAACCAGAATGCTCTAATCAATGGGGCTAACTCATTGTTGCAAGGAGACCCCGACCCCGCAATTGAAGGCGACCTCTCCCCAAGGCCTAACAACGACAACGCCAATTTCGTCCGACCTCCTGGAGTTCAATTAGTTGACGTCGCTGCAATCTATGTCGCGTCACAGGCTGCAGGCCTGGATAGACCAACGCTTGCTGCCACCATTAACAATTTGCTCGGCACGAACGTATCTGGCACGGGAGAAAATTCTGACATTATCTCTATTCCTGGCGGCGGTGCAGGCACGCCATCTCCGGATCCTTCAGGCTCGCCAACTCCAAGTCCCACAGCAAATCCCGATGATGTCGAGCGTCTGAGTAATGGAGAGAACTGTAGTCCTTGTAATGTGTTTGCGGCAGACTTGTCAGGCCTTGATTTAACGGATCTCAATGTCAGCAACAGCGACCTGAGACGAACCGACCTGTCTGAGGCAACTTTGGTGCGGACTGATTTCAGCAATTCGCAAATGGGCAATGTCATTTTGAGTGACGCCAACCTGCAGGAAGCCACCTTGACTGGTTCTTTCCTTCCTCTGGCTCAACTTCAACGTGCCGCGCTCGTCGATGCGGTTCTCAATGGCGCGGACATTGGCGGAGCACAACTCAATCAGGCAGACCTTACTCGTGTCAATGCACCTGATGTCGTTGCAATCAATACGAACTTTAGAGGTGCGACTCTGAATGACTCAATCTTCATAGGCGCAAGGCTAAATGAGGCTGATTTCACCAATGCCAACATGGGCGGTGCCGATTTCACCGACGCGAAGTTTATCAATGCAGACCTAAGAGACGCCAACAATTTGGCAGGTGCTACCCTCACTGGTGCGGAGTACAACTCCAATACGAGATTTCCGAACGGTTTCGATCGAGATGCAGCTGGAATGGTGCTGATCGAGTAGAGAAGATCCCTTGAGTGTTGTGCGTTGGCCCTTCGCGCCCCACGGGACGCACTATGTCGACTCGATAAGGACGGTCTTCTGCATCGTCCACCAGGGTTCCCGCTCGAAGGAAGGCATGGCTGCAGTGCCCTGCCTTCCGGTCAGAACTTTTCTCAATTCGCGATCTAGGCATACGCCCGTACCGTATAGGTCGGACAACTCGTCTCGAAGCGTACCCAAGCGCGGCAACTTAATTTCTGGATGTTCGATCGCAGCCGAACTCACGAAGATTTTAAAAATATCGATGCCGCTGGGATATCCGTCCGGCACCTGTAATTCAATCAGATAGACGGGGCCAGCACCTACCATAACGGATTCTCCAGGCTTGACCCTCGCAGAAAATTCCGGCTTGTAAGGGTAAACCATGGCAGCACTCTGGGTGCGACCGTCCATTGCTAGGACGTAGAAGTAAAGAGGATCGGGGGCGTTGTGCGAAAACACGACGGCCAGGTTTTGCCCGGCTTTCATCATGTAGTTGCCCGATTCATCTGTCGCTAGAGGTTCGGCAGCTGGGGTTTTCCCTAAACTAGCCGGTTCCAGCAACCGCACGAATTGGAGGTCGATTGCATCTGCAATATAGGAAGGGGGCGCTTGTAACTCCAGAAGCTTGTGATAGACGGATAAATGCTCGGCAATACCTTGCACTTTACGCGGCAAAGATCGCGCTCGTTTAGTCGGAATGCGGAAAGCGGCTAGCGCATTCGCTTGATTTGCCAGATAAAACCGAAAAACTGAATTAGCTCTCGCCTCAATACGTAAATCGGCTGATGTTGGATTTGCCGCCAATTCGACCAAAGACGACGAGGAGATGGCCTCCTCAAATTCCGATGACTGTAGTTGTCCGCTGGAAAAGGCATCACCGTCTAGTGCGACCCCCCATCGTGACGTTACGACATCTGGCTCGCCCATGATCGCAATATTCCTTCACAAATCGACAGTCCTCTACCACTGTAAAGGTAGAGGGAACGCCTCGCGTAGCAACTGTCGTGAGAGCGATTATTTCTTAAATACGATTGATATTGCGTTGCAGTCTCATGCGGCTTGACTGGTTGCAGCAAGCAAGGTGGCAACAATATTGCAAAGCTCTTTTTCGTTAAAAGGCTTGGTGATGTAGGCATCAGCGCCCTGCTTCACGCCCCAGTAGCGATCGACATCTTCGCCTTTACTCGAACACATAACGACCGGAATAGAGTGACTGCCGCGCTTGATCCAGCGGCAGAGCTCGTAACCGTTCATTTCCGGCATAATTAAGTCGGTGACGACCAGATCGGGTCGAGTCGACTCTAAAAGTTGCTTTGCCTCTGTACCGTTAGCAGCCTCAATGACAAGAAATCCATATTGACGCAACGATTGCACAATTATTTCTCTAATGACGCGACTGTCATCAACAACTAGTATTCTTTTCATGCTTTCACCTCACACTCCAAACGCAATCCATTACCTGTATCGATATCCCAGTTAGGATTAGAGAGAGCTTGACTTAGTAAGTCTCATTAGGCAACTTGTACGTGCTGAGCCACTGGGTGTTTACTAAAGTACGAAAACTCCCTGCACGCGCAAAAGCGAGACTGCTAAGTTTATCTGCATCTAAAGCCCAATCATGCCGCAAAATTTACGAAGTGGGTCACGTTCCTCGTGTAATTTTGGTGAAGTCAGAAAGAATCTGGCATTGTAGCCAGAGCCACGATGGAGTTTAATTGCAAGGCTATTTGTCGACAGGCTTGAGAGAGCAGATAGTCATAGGATTCTTTCTCAGCCCAGATTATGGATCGACATCCTGCTAGCTTTCATAGTTGCTGCAACTGGATTGTGGTCTGTGGAAACAAGTCTGGAAGCGTTGGATTTAGGCGATCGCGGCGGCAGAATACAGTTCTGCTCGAAAATCCTTTGCACTTTTTGTTTTTGCTCGCGCTCATTCCACGGTGCCGGTCGAGGGCGAAGATAAACCACGTTATTTGAAGAAGAGAGACGACGATCGGCTGTAGGTAAGTCACGCAGGCGAATCGCGCCCAGCCACACTCCTAAATCGTCAGGTTCAGATGATGTCGGTTTGCGAAGTTCGGCCAGTGGATTGACGGTCGTACCAGTTTTTAGATCTCGCGAACTCGGCGTATTAGTTCTTTTTCGCCAGATGCGCGCAAATGGACGTACTAACTGCAATCCCCAAATTTCAATGCGCAATGCCATAGCGTTCCTGCCTCCGCGTACCCCATTTGAACGTTCGCGCATGCGGTCGAGATAGTAGTAGCCGTGGACCCCGATCGATGCGCACATTAGAACTGACACAGCCGCCTAGATTGCTTGATGATTTAAACAATCTAGCCAGATTGACTATTTATGGCTAACTTGGTTCCTAAACTATCCAGGCTTAGCCAATCTGTCAACCAGTTGGTAGTATGAGGCCATATGTACTTAGCCACTTTTAGCAAAAGACATGACTGATTGTGTAAATGTCTCGGACATGCAGATATCTGAACCTGTCAGTACTGCGGCTTTTGCCAGAACTACTTTTGCCGATCGCTTGCGACGAGCGATCGGCGACGTGTCAATTCACTCGTTTAGTCGACGAGCCGGAATTAGCAATACCGCCCTACGCAGCTATCTCAAAGGTTCGGTGCCTGGGATTGATAAGGCAGTACAGATTGCAGCAGCAGCTCGCGTTAGTTTGCTGTGGTTGATTACGGGGGAAGGGCCTTCGAGCCTGGATGAAACCACTGCTTGCTCGGTAGCTGATGCCCCCACATTCATTCCTTTTATTGACGTATCGATTTCAGCCGGACCGGGAGTTCTCGCTCGCGATGCTGATGTAGAGGACGCGATCGCCTTTAATTCCCAATGGTTGCGCAGCAAGATCGACTGCAACCCGCTCGATTTGAGCCTCGTTACCGTCAGGGGTGACAGCATGTATCCGACTTTGCAAGATGGCGACCTGATGCTGGTCGATTGTCAGGTTATGGAGCCGCGCGACGGCATTTACGTATTTCAGATGGAGGGCGACTTGTTGGTGAAACGCCTTCAACGCCTGCCTGGCGGACTCCTGAGCGTGATCAGCGATAACCCTAGATTTCCGCCGTTTACCGTCAATCCCAACGATTCCTGTCTAGATTTCGCAATTATCGGTCGCTACCGGGGCCGCCTGTCATTCGCATAGTGCTCTCTCCTCCATCCAGCAGCTATGTCGAGAAGATGCAGAAGTCAGATGCAGCTTAGTGATGGGGTGGATGAGGCGACGATAATATTTCAATTGCTGAAGGCACCTCAGCTGCTCAGAGACCTCGTCTAAAAGTGACGCACTCTGCATTGCGGCCAAGATGCCATCATGCATTCGAAATACTCAAGCTAGTCGACATTGCTGCTATTAATCAGATTAACTACTCGCAGCTCCAATGCGGTCGAGCACGGTTTCAACGAACGGCGAAGACGCGCGATCGCGATAGTCCACCCGACTACCGGTGAATGTTTCGGCCAGTTGGTGGAATTCTGAGGACTGCCAATTGCGCCAGTGGATGGGCTTGCTCTGCTCGCCACGAAAATAAGTTTGGGAACCTAAGAGCACTGCAGCTGCGAAGCCAACTACGAAAAGAGCACCTAGCACGAACATTGCACACCTCTCTCGTGGAGAAATATTTCCTTATGTAAACAAGAGTAACAAAAGCCATGCAAATCATCATATGTGGTTTATAGTGCTTACCCACTTGTTCAACGGCTGCAATCTTGCTCTACCCTGCGACCGCGTATGGGGTGATGTAGGATTAAAGCGGTTCTGAAGTCCTACGATTCAGCTTGCTAAAGTTTCGGGATGTAGCGCAGCTTGGTAGCGCACCTCGTTCGGGACGAGGGGGTCGCAGGTTCGAATCCTGTCATCCCGATATAGACTGGACGCCGTCTGAGTGCATCTGGTCTTGATGTAAAGGTTCTGCCAGTTGGCAAATTGGTGTGCGTGTCGCGTCGATTCAATGATGTTGCGATCCATCCTTAACAAGCTGCTGTAGGATGGCATACATCCGCTTACAGGGGATGTAGTAACTCGTAGCTGAGATCGATACGCAAGTCACCCTTGACATTGCTGCGGTGTTTGCTAGCAAACTTCAGGGATGCAGCCAAAAAGTATCTGTAGCTACAAAATACCCTCTTGCGCGGTGATAGAACTAACCAATCCTAAAGTGCTGCTTTAGGCGAACAAGGAGGGAATCGTCTTGAAAAAGGTTGAGGCCGTCATCCGACCGTTCAAGCTCGATGAGGTCAAGATCGCTCTGGTCAATGCTGGCATTGTGGGCATGACCGTTAATGAAGTGCGCGGTTTTGGGCGTCAAAAAGGACAAACCGAACGGTATCGCGGTTCGGAGTATACGGTGGAGTTCCTGCAAAAGCTAAAGCTGGAAGTTGTCGTCGATGATGATTTGGTTCAAACTGTCGTCGATAAGATTGTGGCTGCAGCGCGCACTGGTGAAATTGGTGACGGCAAAATCTTTGTCTCACCCGTGGATAGCGTCATTCGGATTCGTACGGGTGAGGCAGATAGTGACGCGCTTTGATGGCAAAACGCGATCGCAGGAAAGTTGGTACGCGTTCGTCCTCGGAAAAGATCGGTGACTAGGTTCGATTTCCCTGTCAGAGCGATAGGCTGCGTATCTTAATGAAGATGAAGTGACTGGAACCCGTTTAGTGAAGAAGGTTGATTTGGCATGAATGCAACGTGGAAGGCAACCGACCCCAGATCGTGGCTGCGCGGTAAGCGTCTGCCTAATTGGCTGGTGGGCTTTGTATTGATGGGCGCGGCCTGGTTGGCGATGGATAGCGCGCCTGCTTTCGCACAAGAACTCACTGCAGACGAAGTGCAGGCCAACGCCAACATCGTATGG
>JBCBVC010000168.1:0-7812 GCA_039817845.1 Cyanobacteria bacterium J06642_2 | reverse complement strand
GACCGTATCGCCATCTACTCGACCGACCGCTCGATACGATTTGCCGATGCGCACCGAGAAAATCGGTAACTTGGCATGGACTTGTTTAAATCGCAAACTGGGGTGCGCTGGATTCACCTGAAATAGTCGGTACGACCGGCGAGCTTGCACCCTCACTGATTCGGGTAGTCGCGCCAAAGCTTTGCGAAATTTGGTGGTCGTCCTCGATATCACAGCGCGTCTGGGTTTAATGCCTGGGTTTCACCCGCTCGATATTCTTCCATCGCCTCAGCGGCTAACTCGGCCAGAACATCCTGAGAGCCTGCAAATCGAGCATCCCAAGCGGCTTCATCTTCCAATTCATCCAAAATCAATGCAGCCATGGCATCTTGCAGCTCAGTGTCACGAGACTTTAATTGCGCGATCGCTTTTTCCAACAGCTCAGTCACGAAACCCACCCTGAAAGAGAGCATATCCATTATCGCTTCGGAGATGAGTCTGACGGATTTGATGGAGCAAGCATCGCCTTTCACTCGGGTTCGTCACCTTCACATAGCGGCGATCCGACTCCGCTCGCCTATTCAAAATATGCTGTAGTTCATGTTCGTTGGGTGGACAGGATGAGGTGAATGAGGGTGTCGACGAGGCGATCGCGCTCCATCGGAATCAGTTCGTCGCCGTGCAGCAATTTTTGAGTGATGACGTAGTACACGATTGCCCCAATAAACACCCGAGCCGTTGCTTCTGGATCCGGTAAATTCAACTCTTCACGAGAGGCAAAATAGGCTCCCATAACAGCAATTCCCTGCATCGTAAAAGCGCGGAGAAAAATCTTCGCTAGCTCCGGAAAGCGCCCAGACTCGCCAATCACTAATCGCAGAAACTCCTGATGCTGACCGTCACCTTCGATATTGCTCAATACTTCATTCACTAGCTGCCGCAGCAATATCTCGGGAGACATCGAAGGCGGGTGCGGCGCAGACTGTCGGAATAAACGCGGATATTTCTGCTCGGCAAAACGAGCCACTAGCGCTGCAAACAATCCTTCCTTGTCGCTGAAGTGACTGTAAACGGTTGCCTTCGAGACCCCAGCAGCAGCAGCGATCCGATCCATACTCGCCGCTGCATACCCGCGCGCCAAAAACACTTGCAGTGCGCCGGTCAGAATGGCCTCTGCTTTGGGGGCTAATCGTGCAGGAGTCGCGATCGCCTGCTCCACCAGTTCCATCTCCAACTCAATGACTGCCAGTCTATGGCCTCTTCCTAAATTGTACTAGACAGTTTAGTTTAGATATGGAATATAATTGAACTATACGGTTTAGTTTGATGGTGGAGCGCAGCATGATTGGCGACGTCTCCAGGCCGGGAGATATGGCAGGAAAGCAGACAGGTGGAACGCGGTGGTGGCAAGTGCTCGTCATCGCTCTGCTGACCGCCGGTAGCGTCGGCATCTATCGCACAACGACATCGCAATCGCCCGAGGTAGCAGCGCCAACGGCGGCTGATTTGCTAGCTGAAGTGCATACCGTGACTGCACTGGGACGTTTAGAGCCGGATGGCGAAGTGATTCGGCTGACCGCCCCTACCTCCTCAGATGGCAGCCGCATCGAACAGCTGCTGGTGAGCGAAGGCGATCTCATCGAGGTCGGCCAGGTCATCGCCATTCTGGATAACCGCGATCGCCTGGAAGCTGCCTTGTTTGAAGCTCAGCAACAGGTGGAGATTGCCCGCGCCAACTTGGCCCGAGTGCGCGCTGGAGCGCAGGTAGGAGCCATTGCTGCTCAGGAAGCGGCGATCGCGCGGATTGAAGCCGAACGCCGGACCAATATTGCCGCTCAAGCAGCCACCATTGCACGGCTAGAAGCACAATTGCGCAATGCCGAGGCTGAAGATCAGCGCTACGAATCGCTCTACGCGGAAGGAGCGATCTCAGCTTCGCTGCGAGACAGCAAGCGCCTCGATACGGATGTAGCTCGCCAACGCGTGCAAGAAGCTCGCGCCACCCGCAATCGGATTGAATCCAGCGCGGCCGCGCAGCTACGCGAAGGTCGTGCCACCCTCGATCGGATTGCCGAAGTGCGACCGGTGGACGAGAGCGTGGCGATGGCGGAACTGCGGGCTGCCGAAGCTACGGTGGGCCGCGCCCGCGCCGACTTGGACCGTGCGACCGTGAGATCGCCCCAAGCCGGACAAATTCTCGACATCCACGCCCGACCGGGAGAAACCGTTTCTAGCGACGGGATTGCTGAAATCGGTCAAACCCAGACCATGAATGCCGTCGTTGAGGTCTATGAAAGTGACGTCCGCCAACTGGCTATAGGACAGCCAGTCTCCCTCACCAGCTACGCTCTTCCAGACGAAACCCTCGACGGCAGGATCGCGCAGCTCGGACTGCGGATTCAACGCCAACAGGTCGTCAACACCGATCCTACGGCCAACATTGACGCCAAGGTGGTGGAAGTGCGCGTGCGCTTGTCAGAAGCTTCCAGTCAACAGGTCGCAGGCCTCACAGATCTTCAGGTTATTGCCGCCATCGACATCGGCGATCGCGTTGCGGAGGTGCGCTGAAATGATTCTCGGATGGGTAAACACTCTGCGCCGTCGGATGCCATTGGGTTGGAAGCAGCTCAAACACGATCGGACTCGCTTGCTGGCCGCGATCGCAGGTATTACCTTCGCTGACATTCTTATCTTTATGCAGCTCGGCTTTCAGGATGCGTTGTACAAAGCCAACACGCAGTATCCGCGCCGCCTCAATGCCGACGTGGTATTGCTGAGCGCTCAGGCCAACAACTTGAATCAGCTGTTTACGTTTCCCCGTCGTCGCCTGTATCAAGCTCTGGATGTACCCGGCGTGGTGGCTGCTGACCCGCTTTACGTTGGCTCTGTGAAATGGCGCAATCCCCAAACCCGCGAGAAAACGTCGATTTTGGCTCTCGGCTTTAATCCCGATCGCCCTGCCTTCGATCTCCCGGAGGCAAACGCGCAGCTCGACGTCATTAAGCTACCCGATACGGTGCTGTTCGATCGCGCCTCTCGCGGCGATTATCAAGAGACCATCGCCACCGTCGAAGCAGGCAGCTCTGCTCCGATTGAAGTGGATCGCCACACGATCCGGGTGGAAGGCTTATTTGCTCTGGGGGCCTCATTTAACGACGACGGTGCCGTGATGGGGAGCGAGCAAACTTTTCTGCGTCTGTTTCCCCACCGCTCGGCTGGGGCCGTCAGCTTGGGAACGTTGCAAGTCGACCCAGGATACGACGTTGCTACTGTGGCTGTGGCGTTGAATGACTACCTGCCAGACGACGTAGTGGCCATGACCGATGCAGAGTATGTGGCCTTCGAGTTGAACTACATCCAAACCCGCTCCGCCATCGGTTTTGTCTTCGGTCTCGGCACGATGATGGGATTTGTCGTCGGGGTTGTCATCGTCTACCAGGTTCTCTCCACTGACGTGAATGCACACTTAGCTGAATACGCCACCTTCAAGGCGATGGGGTATCGACAGCGCTACTTACTAGGCGTAGTGCTGGAAGAAGCTTTACTGCTCTCGGCCATCGGTTTTGTACCCAGCGTCGGCATCGCTTTGGGACTCTACACGCTTACTCAAGCTGCGACAGCGTTACCCATCGCCATGCCAATCGGCCGCGTTGTTGTCGTGTTTGTTCTTACGGTCATCATGTGCAGCGTGTCGGGTGGAATTGCCACGCGTCGCCTGCAATCTGCCGATCCTGCCGATATTTTCTAGTGCCATGTCTGTTTTTGCCCCACAGCAAGTTGAAGCATCTGCTGCAGGTGACGGGTCTATGCCCGCGATCGCCGTTTGCGGTCTCAATCACTATTTCGGACGCGGCCAACTGCGCAAACACATCCTATTTGACGTCACCTTCGAGATTGCGCGGGGGGAAGTGGTGATTTTGATGGGGCCGTCCGGCTCGGGTAAAACCACAATTTTGACTCTCGTCGGTGGGCTACGTGCCGCTCAGGAAGGCAGCCTGAAAGTCTTGGGTCAAGAACTCTGTGGAGCCAGTCGCGAAACTCTGGTGCGATCGCGGCGGCACAACGGCTATATCTTTCAAGCTCATAACCTACACGGCAGTCTGACTGCGCTTGAAAACGTGCAAATGGGCCTCGAAGTGCACGGCACTTTCAAACGCAGTGTGATGCGCGATCGCGCTGCTCAGATGCTCGCTCGGGTCGGCCTCGCCGAACACAGCTACAAATATCCCGATGCTCTCTCTGGCGGACAAAAACAGCGAGTAGCGATCGCCCGTGCCCTCGTCAGCCATCCGGCGATCGTCCTGGCCGACGAACCCACTGCCGCCCTCGACAAAACATCCGGTCGCGATGTCGTGGAATTAATGCAGCAGCTTGCCCGCGAACAGGCCAGCACGATTCTGATGGTGACCCACGATACCCGCATCCTCGACGTTGCGGATCGCATTTTGAAGATGGAAGACGGTCACTTGAGCGCGAATCACTTACCCACGAAAACAGCGTAGAGACGAGCGCGGCTGGACGGCCTCACGCCCGCAAGAGCAGCAGCACTCAAATGAGATTTAACTTTTAAATTTAGGGTAAAAACTTTCTGAATATCTTTTAAAAGACAATTTTCCAGACCCTAAATTGTAAAATCTGGAGCAGCCTACTTACCGGATAGGGATTATCAGCCTTATTAAGTCGGGAGAGACATCTGAACTGAATGTCGAGATTTGTCGTGCATGCGATCGCTGTCTGAGGACCGTAACTGCTTGGAGCCCAGAATCTTTTTGAGTAAACGGTTAGAGATACGCTGAGGTATAAGATAGGGACGTTACAAGATTAGTCGTTCATTCATTTCTGGATAGGACTCTTAGCGCATATAGGTTGACGAGCTCTCACAATTGTTATGCAGCACCGGCAAAACTAACGAGATGCAGGAGAAGGAAGGTCTATAGATGCGAGTAATCTTGTTGGGGCCTCCGGGCGCGGGTAAAGGTACGCAGGCAGCCGTACTGGCTGAAACTGTACGAATCCCTCACATTTCCACCGGAGGGATTTTACGGCAAGCGGTCTCGAAACTCACGCCTCTGGGTAAAGAGGCCAAGCGCTATATCGAAGCAGGCGAATTGGTGCCGGACGAATTAGTCGTCCAGTTGGTTGAGGAGCGTTTGGGGCAGCTAGATGCTCAAAAGGGCTGGATCTTAGATGGATTTCCGCGCAACACGTCGCAGGCGAGTGTTCTAGATGCCCTACTCGAACGCCTCGGTCAGCAGTACGACTGTGCCATTGATTTTGCCGTTCCCGATCGTGAATTAGTTCGACGCATGCTGGGACGCGGACGCAAAGACGATACGGAATCTGTCATTCAGCGTCGCCTAGAGGTCTATCGAGAGCAAACTGCTCCGCTGCTCGACTACTACCGCACGCGCGCTAAGCTGCGGGTCATCGATGGTAGCCAGACCCTCAGTGTCGTTACTGAAGAGCTGTTTGCTGAACTGCAAGAGATGCTCACTAGCTCTTGATCGATCCTGCCGAACTCGCCAGAGCATAAACATCGCGCTCGCGTCCCAAGGCGAACTGGATTGAGTGAGGCAGGTCGCAACTGGCTTGCGTGATGAAAATTAGCAAACCGAGCGCGACCACTGCTGTTGCAGCACCAAAAATGTGGCGATAGCCCACCACAGTAGCGACATAGCCGAGAACAGGCCCGGCGATCGCGATGCCTAGGTCGAACCCGCCCATACACAAACTGAACAATCGCGCCCGCTCCTGCGGTTCGGCGCGATCGGCCATTAATGCCGAGATTGTTGGGATGAGAATGCCGAATCCCGTGCCTTGGAACGACCCTGCCAGCAAAAATGCAGCGGCGGATTGAGCCGTCCACAGCACGGTCATGGCACAGGTGGAAGTCAGCAAACTTAGGGTAATGAACACGCCGCGCCCCCAGCGATCCGACGCGCGCCCCACCAGCAACCGCACGCTAAAGCTGGCCAATGCCGACACGGTGTAGTAGAGTCCGACCTGAAAATCCAGGCCGGTTTGACGGACGAACAGCGGCAAAAAGGTAGTCAGCGTCCCGAAGGCTAATCCCACCATCAGCAGCACCAACGTTGGCACGCGCACGCGCGGATTGCCGAGCATTTTCCAGTAACGGCTCTCGGATTGAGTTGCGGATGCAGGAGAGGCGATCGCTTCTGGAGCATGAATGCCTGCCGCACAGACAGCGCCCAGACATCCCAATCCGGATGCCAGTAGAAAAAATAACGAATAGCCGAGCGATGCTTGCACGAAGCTACCTAAAGCTGGCCCCAGCGACAGCCCGATGGGATTGACCAAGCTCATGTAGCCAATGGTTTCGCCGCGATGAGAGGCGGGAGCGACGTCCACCACCATCGCTACGTAAGCTGTGGCAAAGGCGGCGATGCTGATTCCGTGCCCCAGCCGTAATGCGAAGAGCACGGGCATAACTGGCAGTGAAAAGCCTGCCAAAGCAAGTGTCTTAACAGCCTCGTCGCTCTGTAGCGATCCGCGCGCCAGCCATTCAACTGCTGCATAGCCGATTGGAGCTAACGCCACGGCTGTTAAGCCGATAAGCAACACTAACTTGCGACCTCGACGATCTGCTAACGGCCCTAACCACGTTCGAGACACCAGCAGCCCGATCGCGAAGGCACCCATCACAATGCCGACGGTACGAGGATCGCCGCCCACGTCTTCGATATACAGGGGCAATGTGGACAGCATGCTGGTCAGGCTCGACCAAAACAGCAACCCTGCGACAAACAGCAACAGAAGCGTACGCTGCACGTCCGGCGGGAACGAGAGGAAGATTCGCAAAATTTCTTAACAATCTCAGCTTTTCTACCCTATCGCACCCGTTGCTGGAAATCGTGTGGTCGCGCGCACGCCATTTAAGCTTGCGTCTGGGCAGCTGTTTGACCGAACAGAATTTTCTTGGCGTCTTCAGTCATCGTCGGGGACGAGCTGACGGCTCGACCTTTTTCATAGGCGCGCGCCACGGCAGGACGGTTCTGGATGGAGTCAAACCAGCGTTTGAGATCGGGGAAATCGTCTAGAGACTGTCCTTGCTTTGCGTAAGGCACGATCCAGGGGTAGCAAGCCATATCTGCAATGGAGTATTCTTCTGCGATAAAGTCGTGATCGCGTAACTGCTTATTGAGGATGCCATACAGGCGATTGGTTTCGTTGACGTAGCGGGCGATCGCATAGGGGATTTTTTCGGGAGCGTATTGACTGAAGTGATGATTTTGTCCGGCCATCGGTCCGAGGCCCCCCACCTGCCAGAACAGCCATTCCGTCACGACGACGCGATCGCGTTGACTGGTGGGCCAGAATTTTCCGGTTTTCTGGGCCAGGTACAGCAGGATAGCGCCCGACTCAAACACGGAGATAGGCTCGAAGCCTTCAGCCGGATCATCGACAATCGCGGGCATGCGGTTGTTGGGGGAAATGGCGAGGAATTCGGGTTTGAACTGGTCGCCCGCACCGATGTTGACTGGCAAAATTTGGTAATCGAGTTCGGCTTCTTCCAAGAAAATCGTAATTTTGTGGCCGTTAGGAGTGGGCCAATAGTACAGGTCTACGGTCATGGCGATCTCCGTTGAGCGCGAGCAACCGCCTCATTCATACCGAACCGAGCGCCGCGCTGTCTGCACGAGCGATCGCATTCTTCTGTTTAGCGCAGACTCAGCATGAGGATCATTCCAAGGCGGTTATTTGCGAGGCCAAACTTGTGATTTGTGTAAATAACAATACTCCGGACAGTTTGAAGCAGCGATAGTGCCGCAATCAAGCAGCTTAGGGTAGGCCGGGCGAGATTTTATCCACTTC
>JBCBVC010000167.1:0-7835 GCA_039817845.1 Cyanobacteria bacterium J06642_2 | reverse complement strand
CTAGATTTTTGTGCTTTGAATTCAAGAAAATAGGCAGCAGAAATGATGAGAACTGCAGAATCAGTTCGTTTTACCAGATTGGGTTCTCAAGCTGGCTATGCGAGTCAACAATTCTGGTCGATTACATCTAAAACCCGCAACCAGTTGCCCAACACAGCAACCAAAAAGCAGGCTGTGGGTTCCCGATTGCGCAGTTGGTGGTGATGTTTTCTCTGACCACGGGAGCCGTGCTCGATGCCATGCTGGCCACCTTTGTCACCAGCGAGTTAACACTGGCCCGTGAGCTCTACCAGCAGCTCCAACCTGAGGATGTCGTGCTGGCGGATTCGGCCTTCGGCACCTACGCCGATCTGGCTCTGGTGCTGGCAGCGGGAGCTGATGGCGTCTTTCGCAAACACCACGCTCGCCACACCGATTTCCGCAGAGGGAAAAAGCTCGGTATCGGCGAGCACATCGTCACCTGGTTGCGACCCGCCCAGTCGGCCTCCGCTTTATCGGAACCGGACTTCGCTCGTCTGCCGCCCAGCTTGCAGGTGAGAGAGGTGCACTTGCGCCTCGTGCGGCAGGGCTTTCGCACTCAAGAAATAATTCTGGTCGCCACCCCAAGCACGAGCTCGCCGAACTCTACGCTCTGCGCTGGCAGGCGGCTGAGGTCAATCTCAGACATCTCAAAACCACTCTGACCATGGAGATGCTCACCACTCGGACGCCATCGATGGTGCGCAAAGATATCTGGGTGCACATGATGGCCTACAACTTACTGCGTACTTTGATGTGGAATGCCTCGGCAACAGTGCCTGACGGGACGACTCCCCATCTGTGGTTACAAGGGACTCGCCAGGTTCTGGCTCAGTTCATCCCTTTACTGGCGATGGCCAGCCGGGCTCTTCGTCGCCACCTCAATCGCCAACTGGTGGCACTGGTGGCCCAACAACGATTGCCTTTACGACCAGGCCGGATTGAGCCCCGAGTGCGCAAACGTCGACCCAAGCCGTTTCCCTTGATGACCCAGCCCAGGAGAACTCTCAAACGTAAGCTGGCTGCCTAGCTTGGCTTCTGTCAGTGACATTGCTGTCAGATACCGGAATTTCCTCTGCCAATGATATCTGTAATCTTATGGCGGGAAGGGAGTATGTTGAGAAATTAACCCTGAGCCTGAGGGAATGATAGAGCCGTCTGGTCTTGGGTCGTAACGCTCTCAATTGGTCAAAGATGTCTCAGTCATCCAGTATTCGGATCGAGCGAAAAGCCTGTTGCACGAGTAGTTTAGTTACTTAGGCAATCGGGTTAGCCAATGTACATTGCTGTGGGTAGTGATGGGTTATACTCGCGCCACCGCTCGCGATCGCTGTGGTTAAGCAACCCGAATCGAGCGCACAGCCGCAGTGAACGTTGCCAGCGAGTTTGTTATGCTAGCTCACTAAGTTCGAAGCCGCGCTCATGTCTCGATCGCCCCAACCAAACTCGAATTTACCTGGTTCGCCCGCACCTTCTCCTGCGGAACGGTCGGTGGCAGGGCTCTCTGACGCGGTCGCGTTCTCGACTCCAAACGCCTCTTCTGCAGATGATATAGCGCCTTTTAGCCTAGATCGTGGGTTTGAAGATGCTCTGCACCAGCTCACTAACGAACAGGACCACGAGCGCTATCGCATTCAAGAGTTACTCGGATCGCTGGGGTTTGCACTACGAGCGTTCGACAATCTCGATCGCGTGTTGGATCTCATTCCTTTGGTGGCCAGTCGGCTCACTGATGCTGATGGCTCGGCCTTAGTCTTGCTGGATGCAGATGGGACTATGCGGGTAGGCAAAGTCTACTGCGCAGAAACAGCAGAGTGCGCTCTTGTTAAGTCCTCGCTGGAAACGGCAACCCGTTCTCTCCCTGTCCCGTCATCGCTGCCGGTTTCGGTGTCGAACTCGACGCAGTTGACAAAATCAATATCACTCGATCCAAAGGTTGCCGAAGAGGTAGCTGCATCTGGCCTCAAGCAACTGGACGCGCGCTTTTTCCAAAGCTTAGGTGAGGGCGTCCGTGCTTTTGGTACGCCGATTTTGATGCGGCAAACTGAGCGCGGCCGTCTGTACGTTTTCAGTCACCAATCCAATTTTGCTTGGACCACTGCAAGACAGAAATCCGTTCGCCTGGTAGCCGATCAAGCTGCTGTGGCGATCGAACGTGCCGACTTAAAAGCCGAACTCGAACGACGGGTGCAGTTAGCCAAAGAGGTCGAGATTGGTTCGGAGATTCAATCGCGTCTGCAGCCGTCTCAATGTCCGCACATACCCGGCACCGATCTAGCTGCCAGTAGCCGCAGCGCCAGCCAGGTAGGAGGAGACTACTATGACTTTATTGCTATGCCTGCCGATGCGGACAGCGCGAATGACACGAACTTAGACTGCTCTCGCTGGGGAATTGCCATTGGTGACGTAATGGGTAAAGGCGTTCCTGCCGGATTGCTGATGATGGCAACGCGAGGTGCTCTCCGGTCGGAAGTGCTCAATGGTCGCAATCCAGCTCAAATTCTGGGGCATCTCAATCGGGTCATGCTCAGCGATATGGAGAATTCCAGTCGCTTTGTCAGCCTCTTCTATTCCGACTACTGTCCGCAAACGCGGCAGCTGTGTTTCGGGAATGCGGCTCACAATCCTCCCCTTTGGTACTGTGCGCAAACGGGGCAGGTGCTACCTCTCGATACGCTCGGAATGTTGATTGGTTTGACAGCCGACAGTCAGTATGAAGCCAAATGCGTCCAGCTCGAACCGGGCGACCTGGTCGTGTACTACACCGATGGCATCACTGAGGCTACCAATGCCAGCGGCGATCGCTTTGAAGCGGAAGGGCTCATCGCAGCTATCGAACGTATCGCTCCGCAACATAACGATGCCGAATCAATCTTGAACGAACTTTTTGCTAGTGTGGCTGCCTTTCAAGGGCGCTCGGGTCGTCAATTTCATTGCGATGATATGACGCTGGTGGTAATGAAAATTTTGCCTATTTAGAGATATTTCTAATATTTCTTCGGTCGCTATCTCGCGAATAAGAATAGCTGTGCCTGGTCGCGTCGAAGACAACTCCAGCTGTTCGGACGGGTACTATCGAGGAGTGGGTATTGGGGTTGACTTTAGAAATGATTAGTGGAGCATCTACGAGTTTGTCGTTTGTCGATTCGGGGTCGAGTTTTGCGATCGCCGATGATTTAGCAACAGACGGTATCTACCATCCTGACGGGCCGATTGCGGGTTCTACAGAATTGCTCTCGTTCGAGTATGACTATATGGTTGCGGTGTTGCCGACGTCAGCTCCTGGGATTCTGCAACACGCTACCGCAACCCGGCCGATTATGGCGCAACAGTACGACCAGGACGTAATGGGCGATATTGCCAAGGGCTGGAATAGCTTTGTCGACAGCGGCCAAATTTGGGCGTTACTGGGTGGAGTTGTATTGGGGTACTTGTTGCGGAGCATTACCTCGTAAACTAGCTGGGATGACTCCAGTTTTGTTGGGGCGCATTTTTCATGTCCGCATCGACCTCTACCCCGGGGGCACAACCCTGGAGCCAGCGATTTGACGGTTCGCTACACCCGGCGATCGCTGCATTTAATGCCAGCATTGGTTTCGATATTCGCTTGCTTGAGTTTGATTTGACGGGGTCGCAGGCCCACGCCCGCATGTTGGCTCACTGCGGCATTATCTCTGAGGCTGAAGCGGATACGTTAAATCAAGGCCTAGAACAGATTCGGCAGGAGTATCGGGCTGGAGAGTTTCGGCCTGGTATTGAAGCAGAAGACGTTCACTATGCAGTGGAACGACGTCTGATCGAATTAGTGGGAGATACGGGCAAGAAGCTGCACACCGCGCGATCGCGTAACGACCAAGTGGCTACAGATTTGCGCTTGTACCTGCGCGATCGCCTCGATGCTATTCAGCAAGCCATTCACGCACTGCAAGGGGTGGCGCTCGACCTCGCGGCCCGTCACGTCGAGACTCTCATTCCTGGATATACGCACTTACAGCGGGCTCAGCCGGTGAGTTTGGCCCACCACCTATTGGCCTATGTCGAGATGCTGGAGCGAGATCGCGATCGCCTGCGCGACATTCGCCATCGTACCAACGCCTGTCCGTTGGGGTCGGGGGCGCTGGCGGGAACGACGTTACCGATCGACCGCGCATTTACCGCCAATCTGTTGGGGTTTGAGAGCGTGACGGCCAACAGTTTGGATGCGGTCAGCGATCGCGATTATGCGATTGAGTTTCATGCGGCAGCCAGTATTTTGATGATGCACCTGAGTCGTTTGGCTGAAGAGCTGATAGTTTGGGCTGCTCAGGAATTTCAATTCGTTAAGCTGACGGATGCTTGTGCCACTGGGTCGAGCTTGATGCCGCAAAAGAAAAATCCCGACGTGCCCGAGTTGGTGCGGGGGAAAACGGGGCGCGTGTTTGGTAATTTGCAGGCGCTGCTAGTGGTGATGAAAGGATTGCCGCTGGCTTACAACAAAGACTTACAGGAAGACAAAGAGGGGTTGTTCGATTCGGTCGATACTGTCTTGGCTTGCTTGGAGGCAATGACGATTTTGCTGGCGCAGGGCATCGAGTTCGACAGCGATCGCCTCGCGCGGGCGGTGACGGAAGACTTTTCCAATGCGACTGATGTCGCGGATTATTTGGTGCGTAAGGACGTGCCGTTTCGGACGGCGTATCAACTCGTCGGCCAAATTGTTAAAGCTTGTTTGGTTGAAGGGATTGTGCTGAAGGAGCTTTCGTTGGAACGCTGGCAGGAGTTTCACGGGGCATTTGAGGCTGATATTTATGAGGCGATCGCGCCTGCTCGGGTGGTGTCGGCGCGGGTGAGTGCGGGTGGTACTGGGTTTGCTGCTGTTCGCGATGCGTTGGCAATGGCTCAGGCTCGTCATGCTGGTTATGACGAGCTTTGAATGGGGGCGCTGGCTTGCATTCGACTCGTTTTGCTGTTCAAGATAGATGGCAGTTTTGATTTACAGATTTTCTAATGCCGTCTAAATCTCCGCAATCTGAGCCTGAGGAAGAGTTTACTAGCGCGATGCGGATCGTGGGAGGTGTTAGTTGGGGGACGTTGTTGACACTTCTGATTGGTTCGACCTTAATTTTGATTCCGCAGGTGCCTCGACCTTGGCTTTGGAGCATTCCGGCGATTTGGGCTGCGTTGTCGGGGCTCGGTATTGGGTTGCAGTGGAATGTCGCGCGCGGCAGCTGTCCTAAATGCGGGTATCAATTGTCCGTGCCTAGCACGGGACGGCGCTGTCCTCAATGCAAGAGCTATTTGCAGGCGATGAATCGCAAGATTACGCGGCTTTAGTCGTCAATTAACAAGTTTGACGGGCAATTACCCAACAGACGAGCAAAGGACAATCGAGATGCCTCACTCTTGCCCGAGCGATCGCCTACTTCCAGATGACATCCAAACCATACTGGGTGAAGACTCTGTCTGACGAGACAATCGGCAGGGTTTCAACTTGGCTCTGAGCGATGATGATGCGATCGAACGGGTCGCGGTGAATCAACGGTAGCGACCAGACTTTGAGGACGTGGGGCATCGTAATATCCAGCACTTGAAAGTCGTAGTGCGCGATGCGACTGGGAATGTAGATCTCGGGGGTTTCCGGTAGCTTCAACTTTCCCGTTTTGGCCTTAATCGAGATTTCCCAAGCACTTGCTACGCTGAGATAGAGGCCGTTTTCGGGCTCTCGAATGAAGTGGCGGGCAGTTGCTGTTAGGCGGTTGCGATCGGCTAGCCACCAAAGAAACGCATTGGTATCGAGCAGTGCTCTCATGGATCGGTGCTGTAGGCACCTTCAAATGCAGCTAGGACATCTTCAGGCAGTGGGTCTTCAAAGTCAGGGGCAAACCAGACCTTCCCCTCATCGATCCCTGGCTCTCGCTGTTGGCGCTTGGTACGACCAGCTCCTTCAGGTTCGACAATTACTCTCACGCTCACATCCGTGTCGGGTAATTCAGTGGCTACGTCTAAGTGAAGAATGCCGTCGCGACCGACGTGGGAATGGGCAGTAAATTCAAGTTTCATCGCATTCCTGTTCTCCAATCGTCGGGCTTACTAGAGCACTGCTGTCGTAGTTTCGCGTTCCGTTACCCTTATTCTCTCAAACTCTAAGCGCTCGATACTGCATTATCGTAGGCCCTAAGTCGGCAATGACAAACGGCAATCACTCTAGATGAAGTTTTCTCTATCTTCTTCAGAAAACGCTCAATACGATGATGGCATCTTCATCCATCCGATAGGCAATCTGTCAAAATTTGTTCGGAACTGAGTCGTGAATACGCAACTCGTGACATCACGAACCGATACTCGGCATCAGTTGAAATATTTGAAGTAGCTTCGGGAAGGTGAGCAGAAGAGGATAGGGATGGAAAGAGCGATCGCTAACATCGAACTCAGCTCGCTTTCATGCGTTCGAGAGCGTTTTAAAAAGCATCGAGAATAGACGGACGAACGCCGAGCTTGCGCACGACCAAAACGTAGAGCCAAACATTCCACACAGCCATTGAGAGCGCTGTTGCTAAAGCCGCTCCGACAATGCCTAAAAATTCAATGCCGATCCAATTCAAAACAATATTGGCTAGGGCAGTAACTCCCATCACCCGCACTGTCTGAGCGTGATGTCCGGTCATAGTCATTAAATACCCCACCGAGCCAGCTCCCACATTCGCAAGTTGGCCTAAGATCAGAGCGATTAACGCCCCTTTTGCCATCACAAACTCAGGTCCAAACAACAGGAGAACGGGTTCGGCAAACCCAATTAACCCAAGAGCAGTTGCGAAGGCAGGATAAAACATCCATCGGGCAATGGTAGAAACCAACTGTTGTAACTCTCGGCGATCGCCTTGCGCGTAAAGAGACGCAATTAACGGCGCTGCAACTGCGTTGACCGCAATCAAAATAAAGGGAACCCAGGACGAGGTTTTGAGAGCGGCACTGTAGATGCCAACCTCTCTCGCACTCAAAAGAGCCCCGATCATGAGCGTGTCCGTTTGGCTCAAAACCACGTGGGAACTGCCCACCAGAAGCAATGGCAAGGCCACTTTCCACCACAGAGCGCTTTCATATGCCGACCGAGCGCGACAAATTCTGGCATCTAAACTTTGTTGAAACAGCAGCCATTGCCCTACCAAAGCCATTAGGGCAGACAGGAGAGAGAGGGCGATCGCGATCGTACTGGTCAGGTTCTGCTGCTGTTTCCAGATAGCTGACATGCCGGTCAACAGTAGTGGCTGAACGAGTAGAGATGGCGCATAGGCCAAGGCGATCTTCTGTAAGGAACGGACGGTCTCTCGCTGTAAATTCGTTAAAGCCACGATCGGAACGCTCCAGACGCCGACAACGAGTGGCATCGCGTAGGCACCTAAACCGCGAGTGGCATCCAAGACCAGCACCACCGCCGTACCGCACGCTGAGGCGATCGCGCTGACGAGTACGGTCTGTTGCCAACTACCCCGCATCATGCCGCGCAAAAGGGCCCAGTCTCCTCGGGCTCGGTACGTGGGGATAAATCGCAACACTGCCGTCGGCCAGCCGCAGCCCGTGACAAAAGCCAGAAACAAGCTGAGCGCAGTGACGTAATCGTAGATGCCGTAGGCAACGGTGCCCATCCAGCGGGCGAGTAACACTTGAGAGCCATATAAAATGCCTGCACTGACAATTTGGATTGTCAAAGCAGCTCCGGCCCCCCGTATCAATAGCGTGAATGAGTTAGACGATCGCAACTTGACTGACATTTTGCACCGACCTCAGGAAGAGCCTCGAAACGAGAGGTCAAAGTGCTCGGGAGTATGAGTTCGCGCCTG
>JBCBVC010000166.1:0-7838 GCA_039817845.1 Cyanobacteria bacterium J06642_2 | reverse complement strand
ACCAGCCAAGGTTGCTCGACACTGGGAAACGGCGGGATGGTTCTCACGGGATCCAGCCGTAAATTTGCAGGTCGATCGTGTCGTTAGCCCTAAATTCAATTCCTTCTGCCTTGAGCAGCTCGTACTGTAAATCGTCCGAGCCGTAACGTAGCGGCGATCTCGAAATGCCTCCTTTGGCATTCACCACTCGCTGCCAAGGCACGCCTGCTTCGGGCACTACGCGATATAGGGCGTATCCTACTTGGCGAGCATGCCCTGGCAATCCTGCAACTGTAGCAACTTGACCGTAAGTGGCCACCCGACCGACTGGAATTTGTCGCACGACTTGATAAATGCGCTCGTACAAAGAAGTCTCACCTGAAGCTGCTGGTGCCGATCGATCTGGCGCTATCTTGTCGAGGTCGGGTACTGTCATGGCTTGCCTGCGATCGCTGTTGCTGCATTTACAGGTGGCGTCCCTCATTGGAATTACTCAGAGTCGGCTGCGAACGACGAAGGAATAGTTCCCACCTGCTTCTAGGTTGTAGTCCCAGCGTTCCAAAAAACGACTGAGAGGTTCTCGAATGAGCGCGCTGCCTGACGTAGGGGCAATGCGCAGTTGGCCGCGACGAAAGTTCCAGCGAAAACGCCACTCCCAGTCGTTAGCTTGCAATTCGCCCTCGATCGCACCTTCGTGCCAACACTGTCGCACGATACGAACTTGGACCGTAGTACGGGGAACGTGACCCATGAGCCATCTTTTAAGAACTTGCTACGTGTGGCCCCGAACCGTCACTGCTGTGAGGACGGTAAGCCTTCACCGGCCTCCTATGATAGTGGCAATCGTCAGAAGAGATCGCTCGTAACGCTACCTACCAGACCATAATGAGAGAGCAATCTGTCCGTTCAGTGGGTACAGATGTATGACGTATCGCGATCGCTGAGGCTCATGAACGTTTCCATTCTTCCTGGCGTCCCCGTGCGGGTGGCGAACCCGGACGATATCTACTACGGTTTTCAAGGCCAAGTGCAGCGTGTCATGACCGATGGCAGAGTTGCCGTGATCTTCGGCGGCGGCAACTGGGAAAAAATGGTCACTTTTCGAGTCGAAGAACTAGAAACAGCGGAAAAGTCTAAGGCACCACCGCCGCGCTAATCGGGACATTGGCGCCAAGTCTGTAGCAAGTGAGTGCCTGTTCGATCGAGGAGTCTGCCATGCCTAAATCTTGGGACGAGCCTTTTCTGTGGCTGCACGCCGCCGCGATTGTGCTGGTACCTCTGGGTATGGCGATTTCGCAACTGGGCTTGGCTGCTGGCGATCCCTGGTTGTGGCCTCCCTTGGAAGTGTCATTAGTGGCAGCTCTCGGTCTCGGACCCGTGATGTGGCTGCAAGGCTTGCAACCGATCTATCCATTTAGCGTCGGAATTTGGTACCTGCCATCGCGTCAGCTCAATCGGTCTCGGCGCAGGCGCTTGCGCACACTATTCGATTCCACCTGGCTGCGATTAAATCAGCAGCAATGGCTGACTGCATTACTGGCTTTGTTGCTATTGTTCGTACTCATCCGCATGTATTGGAGTGCGCCGCTGTGGTCGGCGTTGACGTTCGTCCATTTGGGATGGCTGACTCGTCCGGCAGGCTTGCTGGTGGCGAGCGCGGGATTGGCCGTGGCGGCTTTAGCTCTAAATGTTCACGTTGCCGCTTTGCGAGCGCTCATAGCCAGCGATCGCGATCTCAACGCACTCGCACCGATGTCCAAAGTTGAAATTGAGCAGTCTTTTTTCTTCCTAGGCAAACCCAAAGCTGATTTGTGGAAAGCCTGGTGGCCTCAGACTGAGCGACCTCGAAATCATAAATCCACTCGTTCTGATAACTCTGCAGCCTGAGTTACGACAGCATAAAAACGGTCAGTTATGAGAGAGCTTCAGCTCTCACCTCCACGTCGGAAAGCCGCGATGTTAGAGTTTAGGTGAGTCGCTCGCGCGCTAATTGCACTTGAAATCTGCCGCGCGTCGAGGCTGCGCCCGTAGCTGCGGCACCACTGAACGGACATCCCATGCAAGATTTTTCCTCGCGCTTTCGCCAACTGACGCAACGCCTGTTGGATCAAACCCAACTTAACGGTTTTCTACCCGACGAGAAGCCTGCCAGCGAGAGCCAACTCATCGCTCGGCAGCTGGCTGAGGCTGGCGAGCGTACCGCTCAACTCAGTCAAGTCGTAGCTGAAGCTGAAATTCTCTCGCAGCTGCACGGCCAACTGGTGAATGAGTGCGAGTCGTTGCGGATGGAAAAAGCTAGTCTCGAGGAGAACGTCCTCAGCCTGCACCAAGAGCGCAACGAAATCGAGCCCCAGGTCCTGTTTTTCCGCGACGAGCTCAATCAGGCTACGATGCAGCTCGAACAAACCCAAAATCGCGAACGCAACCTCAGCGATCGCGAACGCCAGCTGACAGATATCGTCGCTCAGCTGGAACGCCGCCGGGCCGTTCTCAATCAAAACAACGAGAATCTAGCCAGCCAAGAAGCTGACTATATCGTTCGCACCCAAGAACTGTCGCAGTCCATCACCGATCGCGAGCAGCAGGCCGCTCAGCTCGTCGATGCCGTGTCTCACTTGACCTCAACGCTCAAAGAACTCAAAGCCCAAGCGGAAGAACAGCAGGCCAAACTCAAAGCGATGGGCATCGAAACGCCGCCCATTGAAGTTGAAATCCCAGAAGAACCGGAGCCGGAGCCTCCTTACGCGGCTGAGACCAACTACGCCACGAACGTCGCGTATGACGCAGGCTATAGCAACAGTTCTGGGTACGACGAGCGCGGTTATGACGAGCGCAGTTATGGCGAGCGCAGTTATGGCGATCGAGGGTATGGAGATCGCTCTGCTGAGCGCGATGCATCTGTGCCCGAACCTTTTCGCGATTCTGGTTGGTCCTCTTCACCGCAAGAATCGGGTTGGTCGGCATCTCCTCAGACGCAGGAAGACTGGTCTGGCGATTCGGGTCGATCTGCTCCGCCCCGTGAGTCTAACTGGCCGCAGGAAGCAGATCGATCGACTGCAGCCCAGCAATCAGACTGGTCGCAGGATGCTTCGGGCTGGTCGGCCTCGCCGCAACAGTCAGATTGGTCGGATTCGGGTTGGTCGCAAACATCGGAGCGATCGCCTACTCCTGAAGCGGATAATGCCCGTTGGGGCGCAGCTCCTGCCTCCAACGATTCCAATTGGTCGTCACCACCACCGGATGAACCCAACTGGTCGTCAGATAACGACGAGTCAGATTGGTCTTCCTCTCGAGAATCCACTTCGTCTCGAGACGACTCTCAGTGGTCCACGTCCTCGCCCTTTACTGAAAATCCCTGGGGCAGTTAAGCGATTACCTGTTCGCCAACAGCGACTGGAGAAATTGCAGGGCGCTACCTGTCTTTTAACTCAGCTTAGATGCGATAGTCTCGTTACAGGCATTCGTGCCCCGTTCATCTTTATCATTGCGTGAGGCGATCGCGTGAAATCTGCCAATCCTCGTCCTACGTTTGAACTACCCGATCTTTCTGGATGGCAACCCCTCGTCCTCGGCGGGTTGCTGTTTCTCATCCTCACCATCGTCACTCAATGCTTGCTGGTAGTACCAGCCGGCACGCGAGGGGTCGTATTTAATTCCCTTACGGGCTTAGACGAGCGACCGCGTACGGAAGGCTTGCACGTTCTACTCCCTGTGGTGGAAACCCCCATTTTCTACGACGTCCGCACCCAAACCTACACGATGGCATCCCAGCAGCTGGAGGGATTCATTCGCGGTGACGATGCGCTGCGCGTGCTCAGTGCGGATGGTCAGCAAATTACGCTAGATGTGTCCATTCGCTTTCGCGTCGATCCGGAGCAAGTGCCGCACCTGCACCAAACTGTTGGATCTAATTACCTCGATAAGGTGGTGCGACCGGAAGTCCGCACTGTCGTGCGCAACGAGCTAGCTTTGCACCGCGCGATCGCTGTCTTCTCGGACGAGCGCGAACAGATCCAGGAAAACATTGAAGCTCAGCTCGTATCTAAGTTTGCCAATAACGATTTGGTGTTGCAGGATGTACTGTTGCGTAACGTCCGTTTTTCGGATCAGTTCCAAACGGCGATCGAGCAGAAGCAAATTGCCGAGCAAGAGAAAGAGCGCGAGCGTTTTCTGGTAGCTAAAGCCGAGCTAGAAAAACAGCGAGCCATCATCAAAGCCGAGGGCGAAGCCGAGGCAATTTCTCTGCAAGGCGAGGCGCTGCGTCAAAATCCCGATATCATCCAGCTCGATTACGTGCGCAAAATTGCTCCCGGTACTCGCGCGATCATCACCGATCCCGACAAGCTTTCGTCTTTGACCAAATAGGCGATCGCGTTTGCCGGTCAGGGGACCGGAGGTGCTATAGTGGCTAAGCGATTCGGGGCGTAGCGCAGCTTGGTAGCGCACTACTTTGGGGTAGTAGGGGTCGTGGGTTCAAATCCCGCCGCTCCGATCGGACAATACAAATCCCCACTTGTCCCGCTCTTAGGAGCGGGATTTGTTTTAACTTCACGCGTGTTTTTTTGACTAGCAAGAGAGTGATGGCGTTCAGAGAATCCTCATATTCATCACTCTCTTATTGCTTCTTACAAGGTGCGAATTAGACGAAGACGAAGGAAGGATTGCTCAAACTCAGCTCTGCCGAGACGTCTTGCAAAGTCGCGATCGCCTCCCCGCTGAATGTGTCGCCCCGAACAAGGCTCAGAGTTGCGTCTGTCGTTCCCGCTCCTGAAGTGAAGAAATCTAGTTGATAGAGTTCTGACGAACCATTGAGTTGAATGACATCTTGACCGGCTTCAAAGTCCGTGATGAGTGCGAAGTCAGACTCGCCAGCTGTCAGTGGATTGCCGTCATCGTAGTAAACGCGAGTCTCGTCGCCAAGGACGAAAGTATCACTTGCCGAGCCACCCGTGAGAGTATCGAGGTCGCCGGTTCCGAATCCCTGACCAGAGGCAGCTCGGAAGGGGGCCACCCCGATGAGAGTATCCTGACCTTTACCACCTTTAAGCGCATCGTTGCCCTTGCCACCCACGATGAAGTCGCGACCGTTGCCACCTTTGAGAAGGTCCCTACCAGCACCGCCTCGAAGGGTGTCGTTACCGGCCTGACCGAGGATAAGGTCTGCTTGCTTTCCGCCATCGAGGGAATCATTGCCGTTCCCCGCAACGATCGAGTCATTGCCATTGTTGCCCGTCACGGTATCGTTGCCTTTGCCCGCCAGAATTAGGTCGGGGCCGCCATCCCCCGAGATGCGATCGTTGCCTGCCAAGCCTCGGATGAAATCGCTGCCACCCATACCGGAAATAACATCATCATCGTCGCTGCCGGTCAGAACGTCGCTGCTAGATGTACCGATGATCTCTGTGGAAGGAACAATGCCAAAGACAACATAGCTCTCTCCCACATAGGAGCTACTCTCAGAATCAGCATAAGGAGCGGTAATAATCAGGTCGTCAGCACCATCGCCGTTGATATCTCCCGCTCCACTGACGGAGGACCCCGAACGATCTCCAAAGTCAATAGCAGTGATGACAAAGCCATCACTGCCGTCTAACTCGGTAAGGTCGAGAACGGAGGCAAACCCATTGTTGCTGCCAAAGATTAAGTAGCTCTCACCTTCACTACTGTAGTTGTCACTAGAGTTCACATAAGGAGCGCCAATAATCAGGTCGTCAATACCATCGCCGTTGAAGTCTCCTGCATTGCTAACCGAGCGACCCGAGTTGTCAAGTTCATCGGCTCCCCGAATGACAAAGCCGTTAGTACCGTCGAGGTCAACCAGATTCAAACTAGCATCAAAGCCCCCACTGCTGCCGAAGACGACATAGCTTCCGCCTTCACCGCTGTAGTTGCCGCTGAAGTCTACATCAGGAGCGCCAATAATCAGGTCGTCAATACCATCGCCGTTAATGTCTCCGGCACCGCTGACCGAGATTCCTGATAGATCAGATTCATCAATACCTGGAATGGTAAAACCGTTGGTGCCATCGAGATCAGCCAGGCTCAAGCTGGCATCAAAGCTACTCCTGCTGCCGAAGACGACATAGCTTCCGCCTTCACCGCTGTAGTTGCCGCTGAAGTCCGCAAAAGGAGCCCCGATAATCAGGTCGCCAATGCCATCGCCGTTGATATCTCCCGCACCACTGACGGAGTAACCCGAGTAGCCATTTTCATCTGCTCCCCGAATTGCAAAGCCATCAGTACCGTCAAGGTCAACCAGATTTAAACTGGCATCGAAGCCATCAATGCTACCGAAGACGACATAGCTTTCACCTTCACCGCTGTAGGAGCCAGGAGCGCCAATAATCAGGTCGTCAATGCCATCACCGTTGATATCTCCCGCACTGCTGACCGAGCGACCTGAGTAGTCATAGTTATCGACACCCTGCATGGCAAAGCCTTTGGTGCCATCGAGGTCAGCCAGGTTCAAGCTGGCATCAAAGCCACCAATGCTACCGAAGACGACATAGCTTTCACCTTCACCGCTGTAGGAGCTGCTGAAGTCCACACCAGTAGCGCCGATAATTAGGTCGTCAATGCCATCGCCGTTGATATCTCCTGCACTGCTGACCGAGCGGCCCGAGTAGTCGTATTCATCGGCCCCCCGAACCACAAAGCCGTTTGTACCGTCGAGATCAACCAGATTCAAGCTGGCATCAAAGCCACTACTGCTACCGAAGACCACATAGCTTTCACCTCGTCTGTCTGAACTGTAGTAAGCAGCAGCATCGTAACCAGCATAAGGGGTGCCGATAATCAGGTCGTCGATACCGTCGCCGTTGACATCCCCCGCACCGCTGGCAGAGTAACCGGAGAAATCAAATTCATCAATGCCTTGAATGACAAAACCGTTGGTACCATCCAGCTCGGAAAGCTTTATCTCTGCCAGAGCCATGAGTTAATCCTCATTAGAAATAATGTTGTTGACTTTTACGTTTAGAATTCAGTCCCTCACACCACACCTATATAGGCGTTACGCATCACCCCTCATTTCTTCCGTCTTCAGGCAATCGTTACGAAACGCCGAATCTCTTCCGTCTTGAACCCCAACGCCATCGGACGACGCACCCCTGGCAACACCGCCACGTCGTACATCTCTTCCACCACGCCCGATATCCGCAACGAGTGCACAATATCCCCCGTCCGTAAATCGATCACCAGCAACCCACACCGAGGCTCCGCCTCCTTTGCCAGCAAACGCTCGTCCAACGGCAACCCCGAAAACGTCTTGTTCTCCCGCGGCTTCGACAGCCCCACGATCGCGAAATCGCCCCAAAACGCCAGCCCTCGCAAATAACCCGGGCAAAACGTCACCGGCTCAAACGCGCCCTTCTCGACATCGACGTAGCCAAACTCTCCCGTCCCCGAATTAAGCACCCACAATGTTTCTCGATACCAACGGGGGGAATGCGGCATCGACAACCCGCCAATGACGACCTCATTACTCTCCACATCCATCACACAGCCGCCATCCCAGCGCTTATCGCGCCACCCCTCATTCACGTCACTCTGACTGACAGCCGTCACGTAACGAGGCCGCCCCTCTCGCAAAGCCAACCCATTTAAATGACAACGGTCTTCTGCCGCCAATCGGGAAATAAACGGTGGCTTCCAGATGGGTTTGAAGCTATGTCGGTCGTCGACGGTAGCCAAACAACTGAAGAGGGTATTGACGAAGACAATGCGCTCCATCTCATCCGAGTCAGATATCAGTGACTTAGCGATGGTGACATCGTGAATGTCCAGGTCTGCGGTGACGTAGCCGACTTGGGGGACGTAGAGGCAGTCGTAACCTTGGTGAGTTTGTCCGGGTTGGAGAG
>JBCBVC010000165.1:0-7978 GCA_039817845.1 Cyanobacteria bacterium J06642_2 | reverse complement strand
TTGAACAGCTTTTCCTCGATATCACTGCCTAATTAAAACTGACTTGTTTGAATTTTGTCAGTAGATAAAATCAACACGATAAAATGATATTTATAAGGGTTGTGGTTGATACACTTTTTCCTGTGTTTCCTGCACTTATTTTAGGGTAAGGCTGGCTTACGAAGTAGGTGTAAAAGTGTCTTTAGTTCACTCTGGAATGCAATTTCAGTTGTTCTGGTTCGCTATGAACAATATGCGAAAATCTACACTGAATAAGAAGTGTATATGCGTTGGCAAGTGAGCCTCCTTAACCCGAACTTACGTTGAATAATTGTTTTGAGCTGCTTTGCCCAATTTTAGGTACTCGTATAGTTTCTCTCTGGTCTCGGAGAGTGGATCGTCATTTCCTCTGCTGGTGACTGATGTCTTTTAATGTCGGTACAAATCGACGTGGCGCACAGTTAGCTTAAATGAACCCGTTCGTTTTGTATAATTAAATTCTTTATCCAAGCTACTAAGAAAGAGCGAGTTCTTCTTCGGTAAGAGATGTATCACGAATAGTGGATGAGGTGGAAACACGATCGAGAATGTCGCAGAATTCACGTTCGAAGGCAACTAGCGCGCGATTGGTTTTACCGCCGACGTACAGCCCTGCATCGGTCTCCAAAGCCCAGATTTGACTGTGGCTGACATAGCTCATCATCACTCCCAACATCAGCAGCCCAAATCCAGCGTAGACGAACGGGATGCCCGGATCGGACTTGATTTGCAGGCCAGTGCTGCCTACCAGTTCGTCAATATAAAGTGCGACTCCGGCCACGTTTATGCTGTTGCCCTGGCGCACCGACCCTGCCAACGAACCATCGACCTCATATACCAACACCGTACCTTGTAGGTCGGGAATCAAGACGGTAACGCCCTCACTCATATCGGGCTTGGTTGGAACGAATGTCCCCCAAAGCTTGGAGCCTCCTTCTGGACGCACGGGGACCGTGGGCAGTTGAAGTTGGGGACTATTATTAATGCGCACTTTAAGGGAGCTGACGTCCCAATCTGCTTGATACAGCGTTACCCCTTTGTACTTAATAGGTTCGTTGACGAAGATTGTTTTGCGCTTGGTCTCGCGCCCCTCATCCACGATCGCGATATCTGAGTAGAACTGCTTCACGTGACCGTCGGTCGCATAGTCGATCCAAAATCGATCGACCTGAATCTGCCAGTCTGGAAAACGATTGCTCCCAAACATCCCTGCTTCAGTAATGTTTTGGATAGGGGCGATCGCGCCACTGGGGATCAGCTCTTGTGCCTGAAATCCAGTCAAAGATCCCCAAATTGCGCCACCCAGGATCAACAGCATGCTGGCATGAACCACAATGGGACCAATTTTGCCCACGATGCCTTTACGCGCGTAAACCTGATGTCCTTCGCGGAAAAGAATGTAGCGTTTCGATGCCAGTAGAGTTGGCAGGTTCCCTAGAGAGCGATCGGGAATAAAGCTGCTCAGGGCTAACTTTGAAAACGAACGCGGCTTCGTGTAGTAACTCCAGCGGCGAGCCACCTTCAACATGGGAATCTGACGCGTAGAGGTACAGGCCGCCAAACTTCCGCCAAATAAAACTAACAACGCTAAGAACCAAGGCGTGCGGTAGACGTGGTCTAAACCAATCGCCAGAATCACTTTCCAGGTCAAAAAACCGAATAGAGCTGGATGTTCGGGATAGTTCTGCTGATAAAACCCGACGGGTTCGCCCTGCTCGATAACCGTACCCGTGGAGCTGGCGATCGCGATGACGAGCAGTAGGACAATGGCGAGTTTCAGATCGGCCAGCACGGGTAGAAATTCGTGCTTGAAGTAGCGTTTGATGGGATTCATGAAAAACTAGCTCAGGCGAGTCGCGTCAGAATAGAAAGCGTACCGAAGCCGATTAGCAACACGCCACTCCCGTAGCTCAACCAGCCGGACCAGCGCCGCACGGACAACAGTTTCTTAATTGAGCCGGTGAACGTGCCGACCAACACGAGTGGAGCGACGAGACCCATTGCGTAGGCTAGGAGGAGCGCGCCGCCTACGAGAGGGTTTCCGCTGGTCGAAACCCACCCCAACAGAGCAATTAGGACAGGGGTACTACAGGGTGAGGCTACCAGGCCAAACGTCAGTCCCAACAGAAATGCGCGAGCATTGTCGGGTAAATCCTCAGAAATCTCGGTGGTGGCAAACCAAGTAGGAAAGCGCAAAGGCAACACTTCGAGCAAATTCAGACCCATGACGATTGCCACAATGCTGACGAGCAGCGTCCAGCCCACTCCAATCTGGCCGTACACCCGCCCCAAAAAAGCTGCAGCTATCCCTAAACTCGACAGCGTGATGGCAAGGCCAAACGCGAACCAAAGAGATTGGACGGTGGCATGCCAGCGACGATCGTTCTGCGAGTAGCCGCCGATATAGCCAATCGCGATCGGCAACATCGACACCATACATGGGGACAAGCTGGTAATCAGCCCGGCCACAAAGATAACGGCAATGCTGGCGAGATTGAGATGATTGAGCTGAGCTCGAACTACCTCATCGGCAAAGGTTTCGAGCTGATACAGCCACAGTTGCAAAGAGTCCCAAACAGGTAGCACGGGCGTTAGTCAAATTTCTTAACAGTCCTTTTTGAGTGTAGCAGGGGCGATAAAGGCGCTGGCGATCATTCGAGAGCGCGTTCTGGTTTATTCCGAGCTATCCGAGGATCTGAACTATCAGAAATTAAGTGGAATCAGAAAGGAAGCTGACGGAGCTTCGGCAAACATTGTTGCTGGAAAAAGGTTGCGAGAGTGCGAGGAGACGTACTGAGTTCCTCCGCCAATGTCTTCCAATCTGTTTGATGCTGTAAGCGTTGAAGCGTAATGCGTTGGCAGTTGATGTCGGGGCGGCCAGGAAGATAGGTTTGACGCCAATCTCTGTAGGGATCGGCAGTGATGTATACGACGATGGCGTCCGCGCGCAACGCGAATTGGGCGATCTCGTCCTTAAAAAAATCATCCGTTTGAGTCGGAGGGGAGGAGTAGGCGCGGCAATCTGCCTCAAAACCATCGATAAAGCTAGCGTGGATGCCAGTTTGCCATTCGTAAGCGGCCACTAGGTTGAGATTGTGGATGATGTAGTGCAGGACGTGATGCAAAGCATCAGCCTCCTCTGGAGACCGATCTATCCAAAGATGTGTAGTGATAGTTCGCATTAACTCCGTCAAGAGCTTCTGGCGCGTCACTGACTGCGGTGGGGACATATAAGCCCCTCGCGTTAAGCGGATCAATCGAGCGTCGAGGTCGGCGAGATCGCTGCGATCGCGAGATCTAGGAGAAACGGATGATTTAGATAAAACTGAGCGTTCGCCGGTGCGCTGACTGTCATTCACATGTGGATCGCGTGTAGAGGAGCGGAGGCGATGGAACGGTACAGTACGAGGTGAAGGGCGATCGGGAACTGAAGGAGACATCATTTCTTCCTAGACACTTAGATAAAATCAGCAGAGAGAATATATCGGGCGCGCAGCCGCGACTTGTCCCAGCTAAAGGACTACAAACAACCCAGCGATCCCGACTCAGCTGCCAATGCGTTGGCAAACCCCGATTGCGTGGTCTAACCCAACCCAATCGAGCCTGACAAGCAGCAGCGCTCTCCTATCCAAATCAACCTAGGTAGTGAGTGAGTGAGGAACATTAGTCAGATTCTCAACCAACCCACGCGAGATCCTGCTGTTCAAACCAGGGTGCGACGTCTCTAATAACGCCGCTAAGGTTGACGCCGATCCGATCTCGCCTTTGCAGGGATTATAAAAAGTCAATCGGGATTCCCATAGATACGATCTTGCGATCGGATCCTACGATTTATCGATCTCGTGAATTTGTCGGACAGTTCAGTGTTCGTATATTGCATCTGAGCTTAATTAGTTACATCAGCGTACTTCTCGTCGCCAGGTGTGCGGGGTCATACCGTTAAATTTACGAAATTGTTTGATGAAATATGTAGCATTGTTAAAGCCAACGGTCTCTGCTACCGTCTCAACAGTCCAATCTGTTTCGCCCAGCAGGCGTTTGGCCTCGCGCAGGCGGCGCTCGACAATCCACTCCAATACGGTTCGGCCGGTTTCGCGCCGGACGAGGTGAGTGAGATATGATTTTGAACGTCCGACAGTTTCGGCTACGTCAACCAAAGAGATCGGTTCGTCGAAGCGCGCGTCGATGACGCGGAAGACTTGGCTCAGTAATGGTCGAGAGCGAGGCGAAATTCCTTTGAGTTGAGTGGCTGCCAGACGAGCAGTATCGACGAGCATCAACCGTAAATGAGCCTGTACGGCTTCTACATAGCCTAAATACCGCTGTTCTAGTTCATCAGCCATGGCTCGGCAGCGCTCCGACCAAATTCGCTGTCTGTTCGGCGTTAAATGAAAGTGACCGATATCTACCTTTCTGGGTCGTAAAAACGACAGCAGCAACAGTTCCTCCGGCACGTCAATCGGAGGACTGATATCAGGTAGCCCCAAACCAGCAGCCTCGAACACGATCATCCAGCCGTGACACTGAGCTAAGCCCTGACAGTCGTGGACGTCATTAGGGGAGATCGCAAATAAATCTCCTGCCTGGGTAGGTATCTGCTGGTCGCCGAGGCGGTGGGTTCCGCTGCCGAGCTCGACATAAATCAGTTCGAAAAATCGATGTCGATGCGGTCCCAACGGCACGATGGGATGCTGTGGTGCCAGTCGATGGACTTCAACCTGTAGAGGCCGATCTGGTTTGGTCTCGAACGCGAGTGTCGGAATTGTTTCAGCAGTGCGATCTGACATCCGAACCTCTCTACGTCTAGACGATAGCGAACTCATTCCAGTCTCGTGCTGGCGTACTTGACTCTTAGCCCGAACAATTACAGCTTTGACTGCGAAGCTATGGCTGGCTGGGCCTGAGCCAAGCGATGCCTTTCGTAGTCGCGATGGACGCGTTCGAACAGGTCTTGACTCTCGCCTTTCACGCCAATTACTTGATAGAGCCGGGTGTCTTGGCTGCGCCCCCGCAGTTTCCGACTGCCCAGCGGTATGGCCTCAATGTCATCACAGACCAAATCGTAAACTGACTGCGTGATAAGCAGGTCTGTACTGAATTCTTTGGTGAGAGACTCGACTCGACTGGCTACGTTCACGGCATCGCCGATCACCGTATATTCCAGCCGTTGGGGCGAACCAATGTTGCCCGCGATCGCTTCGCCAAAGTTAATGCCGATCCCATTAAAAAAGATCGGTTGCCCCTGCTCCGCCCAAGTTCGTCGCAATTCGTCCAAAGCCGAGCGCATGTCGAGAGCGGCCATTACGGCATTGAGGGCGTCCTGTTTGGGGCCAGCACTGATGGGCGAGCCGAAAGCGGCCATGACCGCATCGCCAATAAATTTATCGACGCATCCTTGCCGCGCCGTAATTGCTTCCACCATAGCCCCCAAATATTGGTTGAGTTGAGGTAACAGCACTTCTGGCGGGAGTTTGCTCGACAATGTTGTAAATCCCCTAATATCGGAGAATAAAATGGCAGTGTCGAGCGATCGCCCTTTCAACAGGGCCTCGAAATCTTCTTTTTGAAACGCAATTTCAGCTGCAACTTGAGGGGATACGTAGCGCTCTAAGGTGCGACGCAGGCGTAATTTGCTCATCCGATCGGCGATCGCACAACTGATTGCATCGGCAGTGCCAATGCTGGCCAGCGCGCCGGCGGTTGCGGCCATGTTGGGTAGCACCCAGCCGAGCGCAAACAGTCCGAACCCTGTTGAGCCCCAAAGTGAGATGGCTCCAATGGTCGCGATCGACACGCCTGATACCGTCGTCGGTCGCGTAATGGCCCAGCCTCCCGCTCCGGCTGCAAGCGCTAACAGCATCAGCTGCAAGGGCAGCGGGACTGGGCGGAGGGCTTTATCTTCAATCAGAGTGGCGACGTTAGTAGCCTGAATTTCTGGTCCCGAAATAATGCCCCACGGCGTTAGCTGAAAGTCTTGCAAAATTCGAGCCGTAGCCCCGACAATCACTACGCGATCGCGGAATACCTCGCCGTCTCGCAAGTTATGGGTTCGCATGGCTGGAACCATCAAGTCCTGATACGAAAACGTCGCATAGGTAGCAGCAGGACCGCTGTAGCGGAGCCATTCGTCCCCGATAGCATCTGTCGTTCGTCCGGTGACTTGGAGTACGGCTTCCGCCAGGGAAGGAATCGTCGGAACGTCGTCAGGGATCGCATAATTGGTGGCAAGCTCGTACACAGCCGTATCGGCAGCAAGTTTGACATTGACGTAGCCAACGAGGGTGTCGGGATGGGTGCGGATGTAGTAAGGCAGCAGCAATTGATCGCGCGAGCCAGCCACGGCAGATGCAAGGTAGTAGCGGGCTCCCAGCACGACGCGATCGCCGTAATCGTCTAACAATTGCTCGAATGCGCGATCGTCTTCGGGACCGTAAGGACTGGGCTTGTCGAAGACGATATCGAAGGCGACAACTTTTGCTCCGGCATCTAAGATCATGCGAGCGGCTTCGGCGTGAACCCGACGCGACCACGGCCAAGATTGCATCTCCTGCAAAATTGGGTATTCGGCTAGCTCTTCGGGAAATATCACCATGTCGTGGGACGGATCGTCGATTGCCAATATCACCACCTCATCCAAAGGAGGCGTTGTGCCGCGTAACTGCGTCAGCAGCGTTTGCACGCCTAGCTCCAGACGCGGTAGTGGGTTTGCGCGCGTTTGAAACGCAGAAATGGAACCGGATATTGACGCAGGCAAGTCTTCTGCTATGCGTTGACTCACCCACGGTGTATCCAGGACCCACAGTAAAGCAAAGCCTGCTGTCCAGCCGCTAATGGAAACTAGCTGCCGCCGCAACCGAGATGGAGTGCGGGCGGCAGCAGAGAATCGATGACTCCAAAGTCGTTTCCACATATCGCACGCTCGCGCCAAGCGAATGTCATAGAATCAAATCTTCGAGACTATCTAAGCTGGGAATGCAAAGAATATCGCGATTGCGATCGCGCACAATTAAATCTTTTTGTTCCAGCTTGCGCAAGACACGCGTTACCGTCTCGCGTGCTAAACCGCTTAAACTACTCAATTCTCGGTGGGGTAAATTAGGAACTTCCACCCCGTCCCGACTGACTTTCCCTCTAAATTCAGCCAAAAATAGCAAAATATCGGCTACGCGCGCCACGCTATTGGCTTCGCGCAGTTGAAGTCGTCGGTTAATCTGGCGCAGTCGCCGCGACATGAGTTGTGCCAGACGAACTCCCACCAGCGGATCGGATTCTAAAAAGCGAATGAACTTTTTCGCTTCTAAAATGGCGACCTGCGTTTCTGTTAGAGCTATGACGTCAGTCGATCTCGGATTTTCATCCAGAGCGGCCATTTCACCAAACAGTTCTCCCGGCCCCAAAATGTTAAGCGTGACTTCCTTCCCTTCTAAATTGAAAGTACGGATCTTGACCCAACCTTCTAAAACGAAATAGACACCATTACCCCAGTCATTCTGCAACATGATGGTTTGATTCGCGGGGTGCAAACGAACCGACATGGAAGCGCCCAAATCGTCGAGTGTTGACTTATCAAACCCTTCAAAAATTGGCATCAGCCGTAGGTCGGCTGAAGAAAGATCGGCCATAACAACAGAGGATGATTTCATGTTCCTTCACAATGACTGTAGCTCGAACCTCAAAAGGTAGCGAGGTACGCAGTTGCACTCGTCTCTCGAATTCAACCTGCACTGCGATCTTCGAGCAGGCATGACCCCAGTCAAATTCGAATGTATTTCAGTAGCACCTACGTAATTGATACTTATATCTATCTTGGCGGGTCGCAGGCTTTATGCAGCGCTAACGCCGAATATCGTCACAAAACCCAACAATAGTCGTTTTTTACACCTATGCTTGTCGATAAATGTTTTACAAATGCTGGATTTGAGCATTTGAGAATATCTTTTCAGCAATTTAACGACAAGCA
>JBCBVC010000164.1:0-8105 GCA_039817845.1 Cyanobacteria bacterium J06642_2 | reverse complement strand
TTGGAGGGAGAGCCCAGAGTAAGTTTCCTGGTCGCCGATTTCGACTTTGTCTCCTCCCCGCGTTTTAGTCCTGACGGCCACTGGTTGAGCTGGTTGAGTTGGGAACGCACTCAGATGCCCTGGGACGGGACCCAATTATGGGTAGCCAACATTGCTCGAGACGGTACTTTGAGTGACGTTCATTGCGTAGCGGGAAATTCGCGCGAGTCTATCTTTCAGCCGGAATGGTCGCCGGATGGGGTGTTGCATTTCGTCAGCGATCGCTCGGGCTGGTGGAATCTGTATCGCTATCGGGCAGGCCAAGTGGAACCGCTGTGTGATATGGCTGCCGAATTTGGGATGCCGCAGTGGGTATTCGGCATGTCGACCTACGGCTTTGCCAGCAGCGATCGGATTATCTGTGCTTACGGCAAAGATGGTCTGCAACAGCTAGCCAGCTTGAATGCAAAAACGAAAACTCTAACCCCGATCGCGTCCCCTTACATCAGCATTAACAGCCTACGAGTGGGAAATGGTATTGCGGCTTTCGTCGGCGCGTCAGCCACTTCAGTTGCAGCCGTCGTGCGGCTTGACCTGGCTACAGGGGCCAGCGTGGAACTGCGTCGAGCGGTCGACCTCGACCTCGATCCGGCTTATCTTTCATATCCGGGAGCTATTTCCTTTCCAAGCACAACAGGAACCACGCACGCGTTCTACTATCCGCCGACAAATCCTGACTTTCGAACCTTAGGCAAAACCCTGCCGCCTCTGCTGGTCAAAAGTCACGGCGGGCCGACGGGGGCCGCCTCGGCCGCATTAGATTTGCGCACCCAATATTGGACGAGTCGCGGGTTTGCCGTGTTGGACGTTAACTACGGGGGCAGCACCGGGTTCGGGCGCGCCTATCGCGATCGCCTCAACGGGAAATGGGGCGTTGTGGATGTGGACGACTGTGTCAATGGCGCACGCTATTTAGTCGAGCGCGGTTTGGTGGATGGCAATCGCTTGATCGCGCGCGGCAGCAGTGCGGGCGGATATACGACACTCGCCGTCCTGACATTTTGCGACGAATTCAAAGCTGGAGCGGTGTACTACGGTATTAGCGACCTAGAAGGGCTGTTGCGAGATACCCACAAATTTGAAGCGCGCTATTTCGATACGATCGTCGGTCCTCATCCCCAGGACCGCGAAACCTACGTGGAGAGATCGCCAATCCACCACGTCGATCGACTTTCTTGCCCCGTTATCTTCTTTCAGGGCAGTGAAGATGTCGTCACACCTCCCGACCAAACAGTCAGCATGGTGGCTGCACTGCGTGCCAGAGGCATTCCGGTTGCCTATCTCGAATTTGAGGGGGAGCAACATGGATTTCGTCGCGCTGAAACCATTCGCCGCTGTTTAGAAGCAGAGCTTTATTTCTACGCCCACACGTTTGGCTTCAAGTTACCTGAGGCGATCGAACCCGTTGAGATTGCTTGAGATTGACAATGTTGTGTACGAGCTCAAGCTAATGTCTGTAAACATTGGCGTAGGATTGTGGACTTCTGCATAGCAAAAAGCCCCGCACAGGCGGGGCTTTGCACTTGTATAGCGATCGCGAACTAGCTGGCTTGAGATGAAGAAAGCGAACCGCGCCGACTGGTCTTGAGACGGCTAAGCAGAGAGTTCCAACTCAGGCGGAGAAGTGCTATCAACCAATTGCCTTCCAACTCCTTGAACATCTTCATGTTGAGATGGAAACTATGGTTGGCTTCATTCACAATCTCTGTAGCCGTATCGTTATTAATCGGCAAAGCGTCCATAGCGGCCCGATACTTTCTCTTGAATGGGCCGGGATTGGAAATATCAGCAAAATCGTAGAATGCCAAACCAGCACCGTCACTCAATCCCATGGCACGCTTGGCAATGTTCTTGAGAATCTGACCGCCAGACAGATCGCCCATGTAACGGGTGTAAGCGTGGGCTACCAGCAGCTCGGGTTGCTCGCGAGCAATGTGCTTAATGCGATCGACGTACTCGGCACAAGCAGGAGACATGACTACTTGCGACTTCCACTCACTTCCGTAGTAGAAAGCTAGATCCCTTTCTAAAGTGTGAGTACGCCACAGTTCGGGGAAATAAAGCTGACTCAGTACCGGATGGTCGCTCAGTGAGTCGAAGGCCTCTTCCATCGCTGCATACACGAAGTAAAAATTGCCTACCAGCTTGCGATACGAGGCTTTTTCCACCACCCCTTGCAAAAATCCCTTAATAAACCCGACGTTCTCCGCCATCGTATGGGCTTCTTTGGTGCCCTCCCGCAATTGCGTAGCTAACTGATGACTCACGTCGCCTCCTAAAGATTGCAAAACGAAGAATGATGTAAACAGACGTACTATGCGGATGAAATTCACTACCGCTAAGTCGAGAAAAAGCTGAAACTCTTTTCACAACAGCCTCACCAGAATACGTCGCAAGCGGGATCGACTCATCCCATATCGTCAAGAAACGTAAGACTTCGTTACGCTATCACTGTAATATCAGTTGCATTTCTGATGAGAGCCACCTGTGGGGCTTCACACTTCCGTTTGAGCCAACACGCATTCCATATTCAAAGCCAGAAAGCGATCGAGCGGCGTATACATCCATGCCAACGGGTCGCGATCGCAGCCGAAGCTTTTTTGAAATCCCAAAGCCTGTGCCAATGCCTCGTAGCTGGGATGAATGACGATGGTGTGCATGTCGCAGAGGTTGGGAAAATCGACTTGGAGACGCGCGATCGCCTGTTGACTGTCCTTAAGGAAAGCCGTGCGGTATTGGGCAAACTCCGAAGTCACCACAAAACTGCGCACGAACAGGGCAACGCAATCCACATCCCCCGGCTGCGCCATCACAATAGGGTCGACATCAGAACCAGAGCTGAGATGCAAACTGCGATTGGGCGGTGCGAAGAAGCAAGCTTCCGATTCGCTTGCGGTGGGGTAAAGCAAATAAAACCCAACAGGGGCTTGCGTATCGGTACGACGCAATACTCTCATCCCCACAGCATATTGAGCGGCCCAAGCCCGCAGTAAGCGTGCAATGCGCAGCGGGGCAGCGCTGGAGTTTTTGTTCAACCAGTTGTAATTAGCTGCCAGCAAGTTGGCAACGAGAACCGCATCTGTACGGGGTGCAAAAGCATCGGGTACGGCCCCAGGCAATGTTTGACTCGATGGCAGCTGCGGCACTCGTAAAATCTTCAGGCCAGTAGTGTTGCCGTCGAAGCGCTTGCTCAACAATCCCAGCGCTTCGAGTTTGTCTAGCATCATGCCCGCAGCGCGCTCGCTGCCGCGATCTCCATCGGAGTAGAACAACGCCGCTGCTTCGCCGTGAGTACAAGACACCCAGGTTGAAGACGGGTTCAGCGTCGTCAGACTAGTCGGCTCAGACTGCTGCTTTAGCATCAGATATGCGCACAAGCGCACGAAACATTCTGCTCGCCGCCGCGTCAGCCCTCCAGCACCAATCAGATTATTGACCCATTCCTGCTGCAGGGCTGGAGCAAACCAGCGATCCAAATCTTCCGGTGGCACAGCACAGCCTCACCAATACTTCACCCTACTTCACCTCACTACAGTAGCCTGCAGTGCGTTCGCCTGCGTCACTGCTTCCTCGTGGCATTTACAGAGAAGGAGCTTGAAGAATGAACCTAACACCTTCAGGAGGTTCTCCACATGACTGCGATTCAACCCACCGTTCTGCCAAGTTCCGACCTGGCTGGGGACGTACTTCTCAACCCCCATTACCTCGACACGCGCCGCCGCATCAACTCTTTGCTCGATCGCTACGTTGCCATCGACGCGCTCAGCGACTGTCTTTCTGATATTCAGGCCCAGTTCGACGCTCCGCAGGCTCGCCGCTGGGAACGCTTTAAGCTGCGTCAGATTCATCCCGACCAGATTATCGGCATCCGTCCCGAGCTGTTCGTCCAAGTCCTTGCTTCAGCAGCCGAAGTTGAAGACCCCATTCGCGACTACGCGCGGGAAAGCTACCACTACTTGCAACCCATTCACCCGCAGATGGCCCGGTTTATGGGTGGAGATATAGCCCCAGACGGCAAGGCGATCGCCCTCGGCGTTTGGGAACGAGAAGAGCGCCAGCACGGACCGCTGTTTCGCAAGCTGCACGAAAAACTGAGCGGTCAAATCCTACAGGTCGTGCCCAACACCGTTGACGGATATCAAGCATCCACTCACCCCGTCGAACAGGCTCACCGCCATACCTTAGGCCGCATCAGCACAGAGTGGGGGGCACTGTCGGTGTACCTGTGGTTGATGGCTCACTCGACCGGCGAGCTGCAACAGGCGATCGCGCAACCGCTGCAGGATGAAATCGGCCATCTGGCCAAATTCTGGGGGTTCAGTCGTTGGGCCTTTGCCGCTGGTTTTTTGCATCAATTGAGCGGTACGACCCGCAATTTACTGCGGCTCAGCCAACACCATCGCGGCGAACGCACTCACGGTCAAGATCTGTTTGCCATGCATCTCGATCGCTTGCAACCGTCGGTGGAAATCGGGTTTACGCTCGCCCGCGTGATGGTCTACATGCGCGCTTGGAATCGCGAACTGACAGGAAGCTATCTGCGCCACCTGTTTGGCGGCAATCGTTACTGGCTGCAGAGTGCGTAAAACAGACCGTGCGATCGCCTCTGAAACAGGATTACTATGGCGCTACGAGGTGCTACGTGCGTGCTTCGCTTCACATACAGTCAAACGATCGAATCATGTGCAGGTTGATAGCTTACGTGGGTCCGGATGTGCCGTTAGCCCGTGTCGTGTCTGACCCCGAGCATTCTCTAGTGGTGCAAAGTTATCAACCCCAGGAGATGACCAGGGGATTGCTCAATGCTGACGGGTTTGGCGTGGGCTGGTATTCGGCCCATTTAAACGAACCTTGCCTCTATGCCAACACGCTGCCCATTTGGAATGATGTCAATTTGCCTCGCTTGGGCAAACACGTGCGATCTCCTCTTATCTTCGCCAGCGTCCGTAGCGCCACACCTGGGCTCGCCGTCGACCTAAGCAACTGCCAACCCTACACCCACAATCGGTGGATGGGCATGCATAACGGTTACATCGAGAATTTCCGCTATACGCTGATGCGGCCCATCCGGCAAACATTACGCGACGACTACTATCGAACCGTCCTCGGTTCCACCGATTCGGAGCATCTGTTTGCGCTATGGCTTCACTATCGGCACGGTCTGCCTGAGACACTTGCCAGCATGAGAGAAGCTTTGCATCGTACGCTCGCTCAAATCGCAACCTGGATGCAGGAGGATCGACTCCAGGCATCGTTAAATTTACTCTTCACGGATGGCAACACGCTCGTAGCATCCCGCTTTGCGCTCCATACCCCTGCGCCAACGCTGTACTACGCCAGTGACGATCCGGCCTTTCCCCACGCAGTCGTAGTGGCATCCGAACCACCTTATGGCGGCGATCGCTGGCACGCTGTCCCCGATGGCACGATTCTGAGCGTGGACGAGCATCAAAACGTCAGTATCGAACGCCTCACTGTCGAGACGAGACCGCTGGCTTCTTAGTCAGAAACCACTTCCGGCTCCATCTTTCGAGTCGGATTGCACCGTATCTTTTTTACTCATGGGAATCATTTCACTCATGGGAATCAGTTGCGCCGAGTGCTTTAAGTGCAGTGACTTGAGCCCGCGTTAAACCTCGAGTTCCGCGAATATTCATACCCTCGTAAAGTCGCTCGGCTTTCAGGCGATCGCAGCATTCCCCAGTTCGAGGATGCCAAAGAGCAATCGTTTCGTGCTGACTGCCACTCGCCAAGGTAGACCCATCAGGACTAAAAGCGACGGAGTAGACTTGACCGCTTCGTTCCCGACATGCGTGAAGGCATTGTTGCGTTGGCACGTCCCAAAGTCGCACCGTGCCATCGAAACTTCCACTCGCCAATGTTCGACCGTCGGGACTGAACGCAACCGAAAATACCCAGTTTTGATGTCCCGACAGCGTTGCCAGGCATTCTCCGCAACTGAGGTCCCACAGTTTGACCGTTCCGTCGGCACTACCACTAGCCAAGACTCGATCGCCAGGACTAAAGGCCACCGACCAAATGGCAGCCTGGTGGCCGGTTAAAGTCTGCAAACACTTGCCAGAAGCCGTTTCCCACAGCGCGATCGTCCGATCCGCACTACCGCTAGCCAGAATGCGCCCGTCGCAGCTAAAAGCTACAGACCAGATACCATCCTCATGACCCGAGAGCGTATGCAAACATTCTCCCGTCTCCGCGTGCCAAAGTTTTATCGTCCGGTCGAGACTGCCGCTCGCTAAAGTTTCTCCGTCTGGGCTGCACGCCACTGCACAAACACTGCGGTCGTGACCGGCAAGACTCATCAATGATTGCTCGCGGTCCATATCCCACAGCCGGAAAGTTCGGTCGAAACTGCCACTAACCAAAGTGCTGCCATCACCGACAAATGCCACCGAACACACCTGCGTAGCATGTCCTGCAAACGTTTTCAGGCAGAGTCCGCGACTCACGTCCCAAACCTTCACTTTGCGATCCGTGCTGCCACTGGCTAACAGGTGACCGTCGGGGTGGAAGGCGACAGCACCCATATCGTTGGAGTAACCGGCCAGCGTTTTGAAACAACGGCCCGTGTGGAAGTCCCAAAATTTCACGGTTTGGTCGAAACTGCCACTCGCAAGAGACTGACCATCAGGGCAAAACGCTACTGACCAGACCGAGTTACGATGGCCCATTAAGGTTTGCAGGCGTTGACCGCGAGTGACCGACCACATCATTACCGTGCTATCGACACTGCCACTGATTAGAGCTCGACCGTCGGGGTGGAAGGCCAAGGATTTAACCCAATTGCGATGTCCGGTCAGTGTCTGTAAGCGTTTCCCTGCGGGAACTGACCAGAGGGAAATCGAACCGTCAGCACTACCACCAGCAAGTACGAGACCGTCGGGGCTGAAGGCAACTGAATACATTGAGCTATCGCTGTCAGCAAACGTGTCGAGGTACGTGCCATCGCTTGCGGACCACAAGCCGATCGCGCCATCGGCATTACCACTCGCTAAAAATTTCCTGTCCGGACTGTAGGCGATCGCGTACACTTGCTTTTCCTCTAGTTTCAAGACGTGCAAGCGCTTGCAATCTTCAATCGAGTAAATCGCGATCGCGCCATCCGAACTACAACTCGCTAACTGCTCTCCGCCAGGATGAAATGCAACAGCAAATACTCCGCCTTCATGATGCGCAAAGGTTCTCAAACACTGACCTGTCTGCGCGTCCCACAGTTTGACGGTTTTATCGGCACTACCAGAGGCAAGGAGTTTTCCGTTCGGAGAGATGGCCGCCGAACATACCCAGTTGTCATGTCCCTTCAAATCCAGCAGTTGCCTACTAGAATGAATTTCCCAAAGGCGCACGTGGCCATCGCTATCTCCCGTAGCCAATAGCTGGCCGTCGAGGCTGCAAGCTACGGATAAAACGCTACCTAATGGAGTTGAAAACACAGATTGCGCTAGATCCGCCTGCGAAAAGTTGACCTCGTGTAAGGGAATGCTGGGCAGGTGGGCTTGGCGAATAACGAGCCGCGAGAAATCAAACCCAGATAGATCTACCTGCATGTGGGTAAGGATATTGATGATGTTGCCTGCGGCATATCCTGTGTCTTCTAAAGACCTACCTCGCAGCTCGTCGAGAAGCTCTTTCAAACGCTCGATAAATTGTGCTGTAGATCTAAACGTGGCGATCGCTTTTTCAATCAGGGGCCGCACGACGAGTCGGCTTTGAGCTTCGCGAACGAAATCTTTACCTTCTGCTTTGAATAGAGGCAGCGCGATCGCTAAATCGAGCTCACCCGTTTCGAATTCACGACATAGTCGGTCAATTGATCGCGCGATCGCATACTCCATGACGACCGATTGCTGCGTGAATTTGCCATCAACTTTGTAGACTAAGGAGCGATTTTGTAATGAGGCCAGCGATCGCAGAATATCTCCAGCAGAGATCGGTTCGAGGGCATCAGCTTGTAATTCTTGCAGCGAACGAGGCTCTTGCGCGATCGCTAAATGATGCATGATTCTGCGATCTATCGGGGTGAGGCGATCGAGATGTCGATCCAGCAG
>JBCBVC010000163.1:0-8128 GCA_039817845.1 Cyanobacteria bacterium J06642_2 | reverse complement strand
GCACAGTATACGGATCTGCTCACTTGAGATTAAGAGCAAATAAGCCAATGTCTCTAGGCTTAAGAGCTAATTTGTAAAGCCAAGCTGAAGAGCCAGAGAAGGGTGTTGGCAGCGTGTCTAAACTATCGGAGTCGTGAGCAGAGGTGGTAGCGATGAGTCGCTTACCCAAGGTTGCCAACCCAAGGCGGCGAGCCTATCCGAGCGATCTGAGTGACGATGAATGGGCAGTCATAGGCCCCCTATTGCCTGTGCCCAAAGGCTTTGGTCATCCGCGAGAAGTGGACTTACGAGAAATCCTCAACGCCATTTTTTACGTACAGCGTTCAGGCTGCCAGTGGGAAATGCTGCCCCATGACTTGCCTCCTCATCCGACAGTCTATGGGTATTTCAGCAAATGGCAACGTAAAGGTATCTGGCAAAGTATCCATGACCAGTTGCGCCATCAATTGAGACAGACATCAGGCCGTCAAGCCGACTCCGCCGTAGCCATCGCTGATTCACAATCAGTGAAGACAACGGAAAAAAGGGGGAGGTCTACGGCTTTGATGGTGGCAAGAAGGTTAAAGGGCGTAAGCGCCATATCGTCGTAGATTCTCAAGGGTTGCTGATTGGGGTGCTGGTCACCGAAGCGAATGCCTCAGAGCGAATGGGTGCTGTCGTCGTTTTGGATGAAGCGGCCGAGAAATTATCGAGGCTAGAGGTGGTCTGGGTTGACCAAGGTTATTCGGGAGCGCGATTTGCCAAAGCGGTCAAACAGGTATGTGGAGAGCAGGTGCGAGTGGAGGTGATTGAGCGCCAGTCCAAAGAATTTGAGATTTTGCCTAAACGCTGGATTGTGGAACGAACCTTTGGCTGGTTGAATCGCTTTCGGCGTCTCAGCAAGGATTTTGAGCTCTACACAGAGATGAGTGAAGCGATGATTTTTGGCTCCCTCATCCGCCTCATGACTCGCAGGATGGCTGCTTAGGTTTTTGTTTACAAATTAGCTCTAAAGCCTAAGCCGCCGCAGAGCGGCGGGGAATGTACCCAGAGAGATTCAAATTAGTGAGAAGCCACCTCAATGCAAGAAATTCGAATGAAGTACTTCTTCCTGCCAGTCCTGCTACAGGTGCAATCGAATCCAGGTGGTGAGAATGTCATCATACGTAGGCCAGCCGTCTCGGGAACTATCGAATTCTTGCGATTGCCAGTTCACGTTGCCCATCAACTTGCCGAATTCCTTGAGACTGCCGCCGAGAACGCCACGGCAACGCCAGTGGTCTCAGGACAAATTGGGGAAATCAATGGTGACTCTGTCCGTGCGTTGGGAACGGCAAAGGTCCGCATTCGAGTCTCAGTCGCGCGATCCAATTCAATTCGCTTCGCAATTCGCGAAACTGTCACAAGGTTGGGGCGAAAAACCCAACACAGCCGACCGACACTTTCCGTTGAGGAGGCTCGTCGTTTCGCCAACAGTCTTCGGGAGGCTAACGTCGTCTCAGCATGATCGCAATCGGACCCTAGACGTGGGGCCACATATTGTTTATTCTTTACCGTCGCCTTCTATTCATACGGACGGTACATTCGACAACATTGTCCATTACGTAGCAGGTCAACAAGAAATCACGGGATAACAATGCAATGCAAGCGAAGCCGGATTTGCGTGTGCCATTTAATGTTTAGATCGTAGCTTCCGGCTCAGTGATTGCGGACGTTAGCAGTTTCCATTTGTGAAATTTCCATTACCGGGAGTATTTTGGACAGCCTCACTTGTATTGGAGGCAAATTCTCAAAAAATAGGATGAGGCAAGTTCTCTCAAAGCCGTGCTGTTTATGACACTTGTTGATGCACTGTCGCTAGGAACTGCCGTAGTAGCGTTATCAAATCTGCCGTTTCGGTCTGACTCCAGTCTGCTAAAAACTGCTTTTCCCGCTCGAACAATACCGGCATCGCTGCATCGATTCGCTCCACGCCAGCATCAGAGAGTTGCACAATGACGCCACGACGATCGTCGGGATCTCGCAATCGCGTCACCATTCCATCTTTCTCAAGCCGATCGATGCGGTTGGTCATGGCCCCCGAAGACAGCATCAGCCACTTATGTAGCTCAGTCGGCTTGAGTTGGTAAGGAGGCCCCTGACGCCGCAAGGTTGCCAGCATATCGAAGGACCACACCGTTAAGTTAAATTCGGCCAGTATAGTTTCCCGATACCTCTCTAGTAATTGAGCTATCTGCAAGACCCGCCCAACCACCGCCAGGGATGAAACATCTAGGGCAGGGGCTTCGCGCTGCCATTGAGAGAGAATCTTATCGATATCATCTTGAACCATGGCCAAATTATACCTCCATATCAAGATACTTGACGTCTACTTTTATGTAAAGTATCTTGATGTCAAGAATATTGATCTCAAGAGAGCTTGCTCTTTAGATGAAAAGCGCGCTTGGTTTGCAGTATTTCATCACTGCCGGACAACCATCGCGACTCAACACAATTTCTGGAGGACTTCAACATGAAACTCGCACTAACCAAAATTCAGGCTGCAGGCATCTTTGCTGCACTATTGGCATTGGGGCTGTTACTGACCTCCGTTGTGGCTCAGGAAGAATTGAAAAGAGCGCTGAATCCGCCCGAATTGGCAGACTCTTTGCAGTACGGCTATTCACAAGCAACGATCGCCGCCGCAAATGCCCAACTTGTTCACGTTGCTGGGCAGGTTGGTGTTACTGAAGACGGCCCAAACGATTTCGAAAGCCAGGTCGATCGTGCCTTTGAAGCACTGGCTGCAACCCTAGATGTTGCTGGCACAGATACTGAGAACGTTGTCAAGATTACGCTGTTGATTGTGGATCACGATGCCGAGAAACTAGCTTACCTAGTGGAGACGCGTAAGGCCTTTTTCGGAGAAAATCCCCCGGCTAGTACCTTGATTCCGGTACCAGAGCTTTATGCTCCTGGCGTACTCTTTGAAATTGACGCCGTTGCTGTTGCACCTGGTTCGAATGAATAAACTCTTTTGACGCCGATTTCACAAAGCTACCCATGCAAATCAAAAAAATAGATCACGTTGGCATCCGAGTAATGGATGCTGACAAATCCATTCAGTTTTATACAACTCTTGGATTCCAAGTCACACGCAAAGACTATGAAGAGCAGGTCTTTGTTGTAAAGCATCCGAGCGGGATCGAGATCAACCTAATTGCTCACGGCGATAATGATTTCGACAAGCAAAACATCTTGATGGACGTGGAAGAACGATATCCTGGCTACACCCACTACGCGATTGAGGTAAAGTCTGTTGTAGATGCCAAAGCCTTTTTTGAGTCTATTGATATTAAGATAAGCGGAGGTCCTGTAACCTTTGGCGATGGTAAAACCTCGATTTTCATTCGCGATCCTGACTTGAATGTCATCGAGTTTACAGAACTTCCCGCTTCATAAGCGAAGCGAAGCTTGAAACCTGATTGCGTGTGGTGGAGCTGTAGAGCCAGGGGTTAGTCGGCGAAAGTCATTCGAAGGCAATGTCTGATATTGAAGTCTTACCTTGGCCCGAATCCCTGTGCTGCCGTCCCGCAATGTGTACATCGGGCCGCTGGATGATCCGGGCACTGAATTCATCCCAATACCTTCGTACGATATTTCAGCATTCTGTAACTAGCTCACTGGCTTACGATTCACTGGTGGTCAAGCTGTCCTTACAATCCACGATCGGCAATCAGGTCATACAACGGTCGCCCGCTTGCGAAACGAAATATTCTCTCTGCAAAGTGTAGGCTAACAATCGCATGCACCGGAATGCGGTTGCTCGCCAAATTTGCAATTGAAAGTCGAACGTCTGCATCCGGTGATAAGTGGAGTTATGCACCTTCAGAAGCCAAGCTAATTCCTGATTTATGTTCGGATACTAGAGGAAAAATTGATGAAGCATTGGCAAAAGAGCTTTCTTGTGAAGGTTTTTTGGGGCGTGATGATTACGCTCGGCTTTGTCCTTTTAACTTCTTCTGGTAACGCAGGAGAGAACGATCTAATCGCAACTGTCCAGCGAATTGAAGCAAGCATGAACGCTCGTGTGGGAATCGCAGTCTACGACAAGGAAACTAATCAGAATTGGCAATATCATGCCAACGATCGTTTCCCGATGAACAGTACTTTCAAGACAATAGCCTGTGCTGCACTGCTTGCCCGCGTAGACTCTGCTCAGGAGCAGCTTGAGCACATCGTAATATTCGATGAAAGTGAGCTTGTAACCTATTCGCCCATCACCGAAACACGTATTGGGGCTCCTGGCATGTCACTCGACGAACTCTGTGAAGCAACAATGACTATGAGTGATAACTCAGCAGCGAATTTTATTTTGGAAGCGATTGGCGGCCCCGAAGCTCTAACTCAATTTATGCGTTCTATCGGCGATGAGATCTCCAGGCTTGACCGCTGGGAACCAGACTTAAATGAGGCAGTGCCTGGCGACGAACGCGATACTACTTCGCCAAATGCTATGGCGAGGACGCTTGAACAGTTAGTCCTCAACGGAACATTATCTTTGGACTCGCGCCAGAAACTAGAAAACTGGCTCAAAGGAAATGAAGTTGGTGATGACCTGTTTCGTTCCGAAGTGCCATGCAACTGGGATATCGGAGATAGGACAGGGGCTGGCGGATATGGGTCGCGATCGATTGCTGCGGTCATGTGGCCACCCCAACGTGAACCGGTTATTGCAGCCGTTTACATTACTGAAACTGAGGCTTCGTTTGACGATCGTAATGCTGCGATTGCTGAAATTGGTGGAGCTATTGTAGAAGCAGTAGTGGCACAATAGCTACGCTACACAAGAGTTGTACAACCCTTGAATATCGGTGGAATAACAGCTCCGTTGCAGCTGACTAACGCAGAGTGCCCAGGCCAAGCCTGTCACGAGCAGCCGCAGAACAGCAACGTTACGCAGAAAGAAAGCGACCACGATCCGTGGCACGCGAATAACGCTTCGTCCCGCTACCACAGACGATCGCCGGGACATCTATATGTGGCTCGCCGCGTCTGATGTCACGGCATCCATGATGGCCCCCCCTACGTTCCCTGAAGTGCCGATTCCCACTTGGGATGAGTTCTTCGGTGATTACGCACCGCATTTCTTCGATGAGTCACGACCTCACTGTGGATGCTCTTTCATCATCGAGGTCGATGGCAAAGCGGTTGGGCACATCAATTACGATGGACTCGATCCCGAACGATCTATCGCGGAATTGGACATTTGGATGCGATCGCAGAGCTGCTGCGGTCACGGATACGGAACGGATGCAATGGTTGCGTTGATGCGCCACCTTCACGCTAACTTTGCGGTGGACACTTTTATCGTTCGTCCTTCGCGCCGCAATCAACGGGCTATCCGCGCATACGAAAAGGCTGGTTTTCTAGCATCCCGATTGTCGCTCGCAGATCGAACAAGCACATATGGTGACGGGGATTACTCCGATACGATTACACTTGAACGAAAAATGTCTGCATAACAAAGCGATGCGCCGGAGCAGGCTACGTTATCGGTTTTTCCACGATCGCTCATGTTGGACCGTCCGCCCAGCGATCTCGATCGTGATGAAAGAATGTGCTTTCTGCGTATCACCAAGATTTTGATTCCCCCTATCTGTTGCGGGGCAGATCGGATTGCTAGAAACTGCTAGCACATGAAAGAATCACTCTCTATTCCACAAGCAAGAAAACTGGTCTTACTCTCACAGTGGTTGCCGCCGCCGAATCAAGCCGAGAGTTCAACTGCAGCTACACTCTCAACAATCGAGCACCTGGGCTATATCCAAATCGATACCCTCTCCGTCGTTCAGCGCGCCCATCACCACACCCTGTGGAATCGTAATTCTCGCTACACCGCCTCCCAGCTCGATCGACTCCTTTCCAGCAAACAGGTGTTTGAATACTGGTCTCATGCGGCCGCCTACCGCCCCTTTTGTGACTACCGGTTTAGCCTGCCTCGCAAACATGCGCTCGCAACCGGCGCTCAGCGTCATTGGTATAAGCGCGACGAACAGATGATGAAATTAGTGCTCAAGCGTATTGCCACCGAAGGTCCTTTAATGGCCAAAGACTTTGAGCACACTGGTAAAAAAATCGGTGACTGGAACACCAAGCCCGCCAAACGCGCCCTGGAATACCTGTTTATGCAGGGGGATCTCATGGTGCCACGCCGGGTCAACTTTCACAAAGTTTACGATCTCACCGAGCGGGTATTACCACCAGGCACCGACACCTCTCGACCCGAGCCAACCGAATACGCCCGATTTCTAATTACGCGCTATTTGCGCGCAAACGGCTTAGGTCAGTCAGCCGAAATCACCTATTTGCAAAACAACATGAGGCCGCTTGTTGCTGCGACCCTGGAAGATATGGTGTCTGCCAAAGAGCTAGTACAGGTACGCGTCGCCGATACGTACTACTATGCGTTACCAGCTTCACTGGCACTCCTAAATAAACGGTTAGCCCGGCGCAAACTCAAAATACTCTCACCATTCGACAACCTTGTTATTCAGCGCAAGCGCATGAAGGCTCTGTTTGGATTTGACTATCTCATCGAGTGCTATGTCCCTAAGGCCAAACGCCAATACGGTTACTTCTCCCTACCCATTCTGTGGGATGGAAAGCTAGTTGCTCGAATGGATTGCAAAGCCGAGCGAAAGGAGGAAGTGCTACATATTCACCACCTCGCCCTCGAACCCACCGTTTTAAAAATCGATGCCTTGTTCCTTGCCTTACGCAAAGAATTAGACTTATTTCTACAGTTCAATCACTGCAACCAGCTCCGATTACACAAAATCACTCCCGAAAAATTTAAACCAGCGTTACAGTCTCTGATTAATGATTTGACTATTTAAAAGCCCCAGTTGAATTAGCAGTTGCCAGTAAGTTGATTGGTCTAATTAAATGCAATATAGAAACTTTCGAATCCTTATGGAGACTGAGGATCTTACAACGTTAAATTGATTTATATGCTTGTTAGCGAAATATGATTTTTTGCTCATGAAAGATATACGATAAACTATACGAAACAGATTTTGGATGTCGAATAATCTAATTCAATTCTGTGATAATAGAGCTGTCTTTTGAACCAGATAATCATTTTCATTTAAGTTGGCTCGATACATATAGCCCTGCAATTATATTTTTGCTTGCAAGCTTATGAGTAATCAAGGGATACAGTCGGGGAGGACAATACAAAGCACTACCACTAAACGGAAATCCTACATTTTCCACTGTTGCATAAGTCGCAACGTCTCTAGGGGGCAAACTGATAGTTCAGCCTAAAACTTGAGGGCTATAGAAGCTGGATTTAACATCATACGCTTTTGATTAGAGCTGCTGAACTAAGTCTGTATATTCAATAACTAGCTGCCATGAGTCTCACCACCATCTCAACTAGCTTGACTGCTGTCATTACGATCGGTGGGTGGGTTCTCGATCGCAACGTACTAGGCTGCAAGACTCCCCTTCGGGCGATTCTCGGGCTGATAACACTTGCTATTGGCTCGTGGATTTGGTTAACGATTGTCTTGGCATTTGCGCTCAAAATTCCTGGAGCATATGGCCCAGTTCAATATTGGGTGGGAGACCCAGAAGCGTACCGTTTCATATCTGGGCCTCGAATCGTGGCCCTGTTCGCTATTTTGGGTGGGCTCCTCTCCTCCGCTCTACTGGGGCTTGCAACTGCTGCCTCTGTGGTACGCGGGCCAAAAGGAACACGATTTAAGAGGATTATTCTTCCCACATTTGCTTTAGCAAATTATGGATTAGCCTGGTGGTTGTTCATTAATTGTGGTTTTTACCCTAGCGCTTGACCAAGCAGTTAACAATGTGAGCCTTAGCGCAATATTAAGTAGATTGTTCTCATCAGTAGTGCAGGGACAACAACCTATTCGAGGTTTCTTAGCCGTTTGCTCGGATACTGCACAATGACTCAGGAAGATTTCGTGTTTTGGGATATCATCTCTGTCGGTTTATATTTGTTATGAAACAGGATAAAGCGCCGTATCCAATGATCGTATATTTGCTCGTTACGATACGAGCAGTGTTTCCTGCGGGTGAACCCGCACGCTATCTAGCAGCTTTTTCTGGCGTATTTAAAGGCTTCTGAGCAGATCCATCCTCA
>JBCBVC010000162.1:0-8307 GCA_039817845.1 Cyanobacteria bacterium J06642_2 | reverse complement strand
GCCAGCTTAGTTGCAATTAATGTGAGCCAAGAGGCATCTCTCGTTGCACTTAGTGTGAGCCTAAAATTCGCATAATTGTGAGTCCTGCCAAGCTTGTTTGCAAACCGCAACAGGTACAGGGCGCAGTCGAGATGGCCTCCTCGACTGCGCCAATGGAAATCCTGCCAAAAATCGTCGAATTCTTTACAACAGGTGAGGCTCGTACCCTTGGCAGCAGATTAATTAACTACTTCAATCGGGCCATGATCGTCACAGTGGCCGTCATGTTGATAATGCAGGTGACCATCAACGAGATAGCAGATGTGGTCACCGTGCGGAACAGGCTCATGCCCACAGCCAGCTCCATGCACGTGGTCCGCGTCGTGACCTGTGCAGGTGTGGCCGTTGGTACAGATGTCAGGGTTCTTCTCACTCACTGGGATCGCGTGCTCTTCAACGACACCTGCAGCTGTTTGGTGGTGTAGGTGGCCGTCGTGAAGGTAATCGACGTGACCATCGTGAACAATGGCGGTGTGTCCGCAGTCTGCGCCGTGCACGTGGTCGTGGTTTTGGTGGATGTGTGCCATGTGTATTTCTCCTGAATTACAACTCCCTGGCATGCTCCAGGGAGTTTTGAATGAGTTGCCGAATGTGCTCGTCGTCGAGCGCGTAATAGACATGATTTCCGGAACGGCGAGATTGAACGATACGATGCGAGCGCAGCAGTCGCAGGCGCTGGGAGACCGCTGGTAGATTGTCGTCGAGCATGCTTGCCAGCTCGGATACGCAACGCTCTCCATCAAGCAAAAGCGAAAGTATGCGCAGCCGATTTGCGTCCCCTAATGCAGAGAAGATGAGGGCTGCCTCATCGCATGCTGTTGCGTCTAGAGCAACAGGTTCGATCGGCTTATGCTCGCAGCCTGGCATTAACTCGCTCATTCAATCATTCAATAGATTGGTTGATTGGTAATTCAATTAATAACACGATCTGCGGCGTTTGCAAGACCAAAGTGGCGTTGTCAAATTAAGTTTGAGTCAAGGCAGCAGGATATTGCTGCTCTTCCAAGCGCACTCGGTTATGCTGCTTCAGACACACGGGCTCTCATTTCAAGTTGGGGATTCCCATATGAAATGCTGACAACTGGGTAGCATCAGCACTACCAGCTTGGTTGCAGCTAATGTGAGCCCTTCATGCTGTTTGCAAGCCCGTTGCAAATAATCTGAGCCCAGTTGCAGTTAATGTGAGCCGAGAGGCATTTCTAGTTGCAGTTAATGTGAGCCCAAAATCCGCTTGTTTGTGAGCCCTGCCAATCTTCTTTGCAAGCCGCAACAGGTAGCAATCATAGAGAGATGTTTTGAGAATGATTGTCATCCTCACGGTAATTCACACAGCGCAATATTTCTGCGTCCGACCGAAAGAGCATTGACGTCCCCCTGGTTCGAGAAAAGACAGCACGATCGCCTTGCATCGCAGTTTGCAGAACACCCTCTCTCTGCAAGCAGTTTTCGGAGGACGATCTGGCTCCCGCTGCGAAAAACTTGGATAAGCTGGCTTCGTGGTGTTTTCAGTATGGCAATGCGAATACTTTTTTGGGTTCTTCTCAGTAGCTCTTTCGGGTGGGCAATTGCGTTCCAGGTTCCTACCCTTGCCGTGGATGCAACCCAGAGGAGAGCGGAGCTGTCGGAGCGATCGGGGTCTTACTTGGAATTGACCTATGTCGACGATCCAACATCTCCTGATTTGCAGTGCAGTCTGGAAGAACGTGAGGACGCGCTCTCTAGATTTGGCTGTAGTTGCTCGACTTGTGTTGGCACTGTGCAACAGTTGCGCGGTCAGGCTCCATTACGGCAACTCTTGTTCGGCGTAGGTCAGAGTTGGCAGGATTCGGTGCATCCCCATCGAGTTCCTAGTACATTGGGGAGGTAATATGCGACGTCAGCGATCGCGCGAGGACGAAAACTTATACAGTTGTTTAGTTCAGTAGTAGACTCTGCGCGTCTTGCTCGATCGACTGCTTAAGTTTGTCAGGCTCGCCTAGTTTCTCCACTAGGTTTACCTTTAACCGACAACGAAAACTTCAACGATTGACATCCATTGCTATTGTTATATTATAACTTTACATAAAGCTGTTCGTCGCTCGAATGGCGAGGTAAATATGAGCAAGCGATCGCATAAAACGCAGTCGCAGGTGTTAGCGGTTTTGCGCCGTCACCACGACCCGCTATCTGCCTATGACGTGATCGGGGAGTTGCGTCAGGTTAATCCGAAAATCGCGCCGCCAACGGTTTACCGAGCGCTGGAAGCGTTGGCAGGACAAGGGCTGGTGCATCGTCTTGAATCGCTGAAAGCCTTCGTTGCCTGCCAGCATGACGAGTGCCAACATGCGTCGATCTTCGCAATCTGCGATGACTGCGGCACGGTTGAGGAGAGCTTTGCGCCTGACTTGATTGAGGAGCTTTTTCGCGTTGCGGGGCGATCCGGCTTCACGCCGACACGCCATGTAATCGAACTCCACGGTCTTTGCTCCTCATGTGGAACGGGAGGCATCCCAGCATGAATGTGCGTCGCAGACAGAGCCTGAGGCTGCTCATGCTTGGGGCTGGTCCCCGGCTGGCCGGAGCGTCGCTTGTTGTAGCGGCGCTTTGGGCTGGATTTTACTGGGCAACCTCCATGCCGGGGGGACGATGACCCACGCGATCGCCTTCCAGAACGTTACGCTTGGCTACGATCGCCGTCCGGCTGTACTTCACCTTCAGACCGAAATCGCCGAGGGTAGCCTGACTGCCATTGTCGGGCCGAACGGCGCTGGCAAGTCCACCATGCTAAAAGGAATTGTCGGCACGCTCTCGCCACTTTCGGGGCAGGTGTCTTTCGGGGCGATCGATCGCGCCGATATTTCCTATCTGCCGCAGCAATCGGAGGTCGATCGCGCCTTCCCAATGTCCGTGGTCGATCTCGTTGCAATGGGACTCTGGCGTGAGGTCGGCCCCTTCGGCAGCCTCGGACGCGCCTATCACGGGCGCATTGCCGAGGCGATCGCGGCTGTGGGTTTGGAGGGCTTCGAGGGGCGTCGCATCGGGTCGTTGTCAGGCGGACAGTTGCAGCGCGCGCTGTTCGCTCGTCTCCTGCTGCAGGATGCGAGTCTCGTGTTGCTCGACGAACCCTTCACCGCGATCGATGCCCGCACGATGGCCGATTTGATCGGCGTGGTCACGCGCTGGCACGGCGAGGGGCGGACGGTGCTGGCCGTGCTGCACGACTTCGATCTAGTACGCGCGCATTTTCCCCAAACGCTGATGCTGGGACGCGAACTGGTCGCCCACGGATTGACAGCGCGGGTCCTGACTGCTGAGAACCAGTTCCGCGCCCGCCAAATGTGCGAGGCATGTGCTGGGCCGCCGCACACTTGCGGTCGGAGTGCCTCATGATTTGGGAAACCCTGATCGTGCCCTTCGCCGATTTCGGCTTCATGCGGCGCGCCCTGCTCGGCTGCATCGCGCTCTCGGTTAGTGCCACGCCGGTGGGCGTTTTCCTGATGCTGCGGCGCATGAGTTTGACCGGGGATGCGATGGCGCACGCGATCTTGCCCGGTGCCGCCGTTGGCTATCTCGTGGCGGGTCTTTCGCTCGGTGCCATGACCATTGGTGGGGTCATAGCGGGCATGGCCGTAGCGTTGCTGTCGGGCTTCGTGACGCGCGCGACCGCCCTCCGTGAGGATGCCAGCCTTGCCGCCTTCTACCTGATCTCGCTCGCGCTCGGCGTACTCATCGTCTCGACTCGAGGCAGCAATGTGGACTTGATGCACATCCTCTTCGGCACGGTACTGGCGCTCAATGACGCGGCGTTGATCCTGCTCTGCGCGATCGCGAGTCTGTCCGTCCTCACTCTCGCACTTTTTTTCCGACTGCTGGCGATGGAATGTGCCGATCCACAATTCCTGCGCTCGGTGAGCGGGCTCAGCGCCGTCACGCATTTCACCTTTCTCACGCTGGTCGTGCTGAACCTCGTCGGCGGCTTCCACGCGCTCGGAACGTTGATGGCGGTCGGCATCATGATTCTTCCTGCCGTGGCGGCGCGTTTTTGGAGCGCCACCATTGGCGGACTGATCGGGGTGGCTGTAGCTGTAGCTGTGCTTTCGAGCTTGAGCGGCCTGCTGCTCTCCTACTACTACAGCCTGCCGTCCGGGCCGGCGATCGTCCTCATGGCGGGTCTTGCCTATGGGGTGTCGCTGGCGCTCGGACCGGAAGGCGGCCTCGTCGCGCGATCGCTCTCACCTCGCTCTCAAGAAACCTGAATTGAACTTTGAAAGGACACCATCATGACGACCCGTAGAAGAACCCTACTCAAATCCGTCGCTGCCCTTGTCGCCCTATGTTTTGTTGCCCCTGCGACCGCGCAGGAGCGCGAACCGACTCCCGTGGTTGCCACCTTTTCCATTTTGGGTGACATGGTGGAACGCATTGGCGAAGAGCACGTGAACGTGACGACGCTGGTTGGCCCCGGGGGCGACGCCCACGTCTACCAGCCAACGCCAGCGGATGCCCGAGCCGTGCAAGACGCCGAGGTGATGATCGTCAACGGCTTGGAATTCGAGGGCTGGCTCGATCGCCTAGCAGATGCAGCGGAGTTTGACGGCTCGTTGGTTGTAGCCACCACCGGGATCGAAGCGATCGCGTTTGAAGACGAGCACGGTGATGAGCATGATGACCATCATGATGAAGAGCATGCCGAAGGCAAGCATGATGACGAGCATGATGAGCATGACGAGCACGGTGACGAGCATGATGAAGAACATGCCGAAGGCAAGCATGATGACGAGCACGGTGACGGGCACGATGAGCACGATCACGGTGCCTTTGACCCTCATGCCTGGCTGAGCCTGGAGAACGCTGTCATTTACGTTGACAACATTACTGCTGCTCTCGCCAAGGCCGATCCCGCGAATGCGACAACCTTCTACAGCAACCGCGCCACCTATGTGGAGGAGATCGAAGCGCTCGACGCTGATATCCGCGCCATGATGGCGGCCTTGCCCGAGGACGCGCGCACCGTCGTCACGTCTCACGACGCATTCCAATACTTCGGACGCGACTACGGACTGACGTTCCTTGCTCCGCAGGGTCTCAGTACCGAAAGCGAGGCTTCGGCGCAGGATGTCGCCCGCCTGATCGAGCAGATGCGTGCTGACGAGATTGGCGCAGCGTTCGTCGAAAACGTCGCTGACCCGCGTCTATTGGAACAAATTGCAAACGAGACCGGCGCTACCATCGGCGGAACGCTTTATCCCGGAGCACTCTCGGCTGCGGACGGCCCGGCTACAACCTATCTCGACCTGATGCGCCACAACGCGACGACCCTCTCCACAGCGCTCGGCTCGTAAGATTCCGTTCACCAAGAATCAATAGCATTGAGATAGAGCCATATGGGCTCACTCTCCCGAACTTATCGCCTATCAGATCCCGTCTGTATTGACGGCAGTCGAGGTGCCGCCATGGAAGACTGTGGCGGCCCAGGTGGCTTCACGCTCAGACGCCAAGACTACTCGCTGGGGAGGATTGGGCGGACGAAGCTCGCACTTTGACATTTCAGCGGCAGCCTAGCCGGATCGAAACTTGCAAACCAAATATGAAGCAATAAGATAGCTCACTGAAGAGTGTTGTTCAGACTGGTGAGGAGTGATGGTCAATCAAGCACGCGCACAGCGCGAGTCCATTGTGCGCGGATTGTTGTTGAAGTTTGCCTCCAAGACAGATAAGCGATGGCGGTCTGTTGCTGGTGCGAACGCTGTCGCCCTCCTGCTGAGTTTGAGCCGCGGTTTGGGCATGGCAATGACTGTAGCGACAATCTCTTCTATCTCTGGTGTCGTAGCGCTTCCAGAGAGCGCCAGCGCCCAAACGCAGCTCGCTCGCTTGCAAAAGTATTCGTTCAACCCCGCCCTCAACCGCCTGGATGTTCATACGAGCGCTGACGTGCGCCCTCGCACTTCCGTGTTGGAAACCGCCGGTCGCCTGCGCGTCATCGTCGACCTGCCGCAGACCTCCTGGAACGCTCCGCAGCGCCAGCAGAGCTATATGGGTACTGTGCGTTCCTTGCGTGTCGGTCAATTCAATCCTCAAACTACTCGCATCGTCCTCGACTTAGCTCCCGGTACGAAGTTGAGCGATCGCGATATTGCTCTCGAACGCACGGGTACGACAACCTGGGCCATTTCTGTGTCTCCCCATCGAAGTGCAGCATCATCGCGACCGGCTCGCCCTTTACTCGATCCGCGCGCGCTCTTATCGCCGCCCTCTCAATCGCCATCGGTATCCAGTACTCATAACCCCACGCTCGTGTTGGCCATTCAAGAAACGGCTGAGGGCTTCTTCATTAAAACTAACCGCCGTCCTCGGGTGAATACGCGGCTTTTGTCTACACCAGCTCGCTTGGCGATCGACCTGATCGATGCCGACGTTGCGGGACTGTACGGTGCGAAGAATCACACCATCAATCGCCATGGCGTGAGCGCGTTGCGTTTTTCTCAATGGCAGCCTAACGTCGCGCGTATCGTCCTCGACGTTGCCCCATTCAACACACGCTGGTCGATAGACTACGACGCCGAACGCGGCGGTTTGCGCGTCTATCCCCAAGGACGAACCGCTTTCAAGACCGCTGCCTCTGACCGATCGATTGCCAGTCGTCCGAGCCCTGCTCTGTGCGATCGCGTGCCCCGACCCAAGACGCTCGCGCAGTTACCTCGGGAAAATCCCACGAAGCTGGCCTATCCTTTGGCCGCGACAGCCCCGATTTCGTCTGGTTTTGGCTACCGCACCCATCCCGTCACTGGGACGCATAGTTTTCATGCAGGCGTCGATTTAGCGGCTCCTACTGGTACTCCCATTTTGGCGGCCTTATCGGGTGAAGTGACGTTTGCAGGGGCACGGGGAAGTCTCGGAAACGCCGTCATCCTCGATCACGCTCAACGCTATCGCACTCGCTACGGCCACATGATCCGCGTCGTCGTGCGAGCAGGCGATCGCGTGCGTCAAGGTCAACTTATCGGCTACGTCGGCTCCACTGGACGCTCGACCGGGCCCCACCTGCATTTCGAGTACTTGCAGCAAAAAACAGACGGAACTTGGATCGCCCTCAATCCTCAGGCTCAAGTGGTAGCAGCAGCTCCTTCGGGTGCATCATCGCCACTCGCAGGCACGACCGATCTCGCCATCGGGGGGAGCGGGCCCTGCGATCGCCCTTAAGCCCGTTAATTGTTCCTTCGAGCAGGAGCCTTCGATGCTGATTGATGGGCGTTCAATCGTTATGAATCCTTGTGGCGTTGGCATCGCTGCGCTGACTGACTTGTTCAGAGCAGGGTCGCTCATCCGTTAGGAGGGCGATCGAGTTCAAAAGTGTATGAATTTATCCAAACACTGTTGCCACGGTTTTGTCATAGAAGCATGATATTTATTCTGTTGGCCGACCGCCTGGAACTTTTATTGGGTGTCCCTGTCTTTCAGTCGTTTTGATGACCGAGCCGTCTCCGCTATCCGCACAGAATGAGAATGATAACCATTCTCATTCTGTGCGGATAGATACTCTTTTCGCCAGCTTGATTTCCTATGATGCTTGCCATGCAATCAACGCCTTCAGGAGAGCGTGGATATGGGTAGCACAGGCAGTGTCAGTTCTTGGTCAGAATCTTTGCTAGTTGCCATGATTCAATATCCGGTTCCAGTGATAACTGGACCAGAGGATATTCAGACTCAGGTCAAGCAAATTTGTAAAGCCGTTGATAACACTAAAGCGGGTTATCCTGGCCTAGATCTGATTGTGATGCCGGAGTATTCTACCCAAGGGCTGAATACGAAAATTTGGACCTACGATGAGATGCTTTTGACGATCGATAGTCCAGAAATCGGTCAGTTTCGAGAAGCTTGCGTGCGAAACAAAGTCTGGGGAGTCTTTTCTCTAATGGAGAAAAATGACGTGCCCGGACTACCTCCGTTTAATACGGCAATTATTATTAACGATGCAGGAGACATTGCCCTTCACTATCGCAAATTACAGCCTTGGGTACCGATTGAGCCTTGGTATCCCGGAAATTATGGGATGCCTGTATGTGAGGGACCCAAAGGATCCAAGCTTGCAGTGTGTATTTGCCACGATGGGATGTTCCCCGAACTAGCGCGCGAAGCGGCCTATAAGGGAGCTAACGTTTACATACGTATCTCTGGATATTCCACTCAAGTCAACGATCAGTGGATCTTGACCAACCAGAGATACGTATGTAAACGTTAGCTCCCTTATAGGCCGCTTCGCGCGCTAGTTCGGGGAACATCCCATCGTGG
>JBCBVC010000161.1:0-8313 GCA_039817845.1 Cyanobacteria bacterium J06642_2 | reverse complement strand
GTTTTAACCTTAAATCGAAAAGTCTGAACGACATCAAACACAAATAGTGAGTCTTTCTTAACTTTGACGGACATTTATTCCAAACGCCCGCTGGCAAATTTGAACTAAGTATGCAAATGCCCTACCTTGGTTTGGAATCGGGTAGCTACACGATGAGCGTCAAAGTTAAGAAAGACTCACTATTTGTGTTTGATGTCGTTCAGACTTTTCGATTTAAGGTTAAAACCGATCGCAATATGATTCGGTGTCGTTTCTATCAACCGAGAACGTGGTCTTTATCAATACCGGATAATCCTGATGAATGAGTGCAATCGCTTACACTTATCAATCCTTACATGACTCAAGCTACGGGAAACAGCGCTTCCTAAGCCATTCTGCAGCATCAGTGCATCGAATAAGCGTGAAATAAGCTTGCTGAACTACCTTTCCATCGTGCGAGCGGAGTAAGGTAAGAGTGAGTTATCGCGCTGGATTTGCAGTATGACTTTGACTGCTGATACGCCCTCAGCTGCTGCCGCACCTATATCTTCTATTCGTCAACATTACTGGGTGCGAATGCCGGAGCCAGCTAGTCATCTATTTGAGATCGAGCTGCGTTTTGACGACCTCAATTGCGATCGCCCATTTACGCTCAAGTTTCCGGTGTGGACTCCTGGCTCGTATTTAGTGCGCGAATATGCTCGCCACTTACAAGAGTTTGCCGTGTTCGATCGCGAGGATCGGCTGGTACCTTGGCACCGAATTGATAAACAAACCTGGGAAATCGACACGCGCGCAGCAGGCGATCGCATCCGGGTTCACTATCGCCTATACGCCTATGACCTAACCGTACGGACCAATCATCTCGATACGACCCACGGATTTTTCACGGGTGCAGCTACCTTTATGTACGCCGACGAGCGGCGACAGGAGCCCATTCAGCTGACCGTGTGCCCGCCCCAGCCTAATTGGCAGATTGCCACGGCCCTCGACCCCGTATCTTCAAGTGTGCCTGGAGAACCCCAAACATTTGTGGCTCGCGATTTCGATTGGCTGGTTGATAGTCCGGTGGAAGTGGGCTTGCATCAGAAACAAGCGTTTGACGTATTAGATAAACCCCATGAATTCGTCATTTGGGGGCATGGCAACGAACAGTTAGAACGTATTGTCGCAGATACGCAAAAAATTATTGAAATAGAGGCGGAATTGTTCGGCGGTCTGCCCTACGATCGCTATGTCTTTCTTCTACATTTATCGGCTAGTGGCGGCGGTGGTTTAGAGCATAAAAATAGTACCGTTCTCAATTACCCTCGTTTTGCCTTTAGTAATCCCGAACGCTACGATCGCTTTTTGTCGTTGATCGCACACGAGTTTTTCCATTTGTGGAATATTAAACGCCTGCGGCCAGAGGCTTTGGAGGTATTTGATTACGATCGAGAATCTTACTTGTCCTGTTTGTGGTTTTGCGAAGGCACGACGAGCTATTACGATACCCTGATTTTGCGACGAGCTGGGTTGATTTCGATCGAAACCTATTTAAAGTTATTGAGCAAACGGATCGGTCAACTGCAAGCTATTCCCGGTCGGCGCATCCAGTCGTTAGTTGACTCCAGTTTTGAAACTTGGATTAAGCTTTATCGACAGACTGAGAACACTTCAAATAGCCAGGTTTCATACTATCTGAAAGGAGAAGTTGTCACGGCGCTACTCGATCTGGCAATTCGCGATCGCTCGGGCAATGACAACAGCTTGGATACGGTGATGCGAGAGCTTTGGCAACAGTTCGGTCAGGTTGAGAAAGGGTATAGCGATCGCGAGTTACGGGAAGCCTTCGAGCGCGCCGCTTCGACAAGCTTGAATGACGTCTTTGAAAACTACATCGAAGGTACTGTCGAGCTGGATTACAACTACTTTCTGCAACCGTTTGGCCTGCAGCTCGATGCCAAACCCGGTGACAAGCCTCCAGTTCCTCAGGTGGGCCTGACATTAAAAGCGGAATCTGGCACGATTAAAATCTCGCGCGTTGACATGGGCTCACCAGCACAAACAGCGGGGATTTGGGCTGGAGACGAACTACTCGCTCTAAATGGCTATAAGGTGACGGTCGAAACGTGGAGGGATCGCCTCAGGGATTATCAACCCGGTCAAACCGTCACGATTTCGATATTTCAACGAGAGGAACTCAAACAAGTGGACGTGACGCTGGCTGACCCCGTGTCGGAGCAATACGAGATCGTCCCGGTCAGTAATCCCAATGCCGAGCAAAAACAACGGTGTACGGACTGGCTGGGAGGATTCCCCAGCGTGCCTCAATCGTCAATTGTTGATGAGGTTGGCTGAGATTTCTCAATCTGGGACTTCGTAATCTCGATCTACGACTTCGTAATAGAGATACCGTCGAGTAGTTTTGTCAGCTCGGGCTCGAATTCTTCAAACAAATTTTGGCCGGTGTAGGTGACGACTTGCAGCGAGCCAGCATCGCCCACCCAATAAGCACCGTAAAACGTAAAGGGAATATCCTGCACGGTGCCTTCTAGCTGCATCACCATCATGTCGACATCATTGATGGAGCGGCTTTCTTCTCGCACGATTTGAATATCGGAGCTGACTTTGCGGGCGTTTTCCAAGGCCACCTGCTTGAGTGCGCTCATTGGCATGTTTAAACGTTCGACGATAACCAGAGCATAAGCATCGCCGTTAGCATGATTTAAGCCAAACTCAGCTGCATCGTTATCATTGTCCGGATCGACGCGCCACGATCGCGGATCGAACCATAGTTCGACAAAGCCTTTACTACTCGTGAGCTTCTCGGTTGCGGACGAAGGCTTCGATCTCAGTTCGTCACCACCAGTAAAACCAGCTAATCGCTTAAATTGCCAGGTTCCGTCGTCATTCAAAATGACGGTTTTTCCGTCTGAAGTCGTCGCTTCAATCGGTACGGCCATGGCTGTACTCGGCACGCACAGCGCTAGCGCGATCGCCATCCAGCTCGCTAAGTGCTTTGCCATATCGCATCCTCCTGGTCGATGGGGTAAAGAGATATTGACGCACTCTGCCTGCAATAACCGAGCTCGCGACCTCCTCGAATGCCTGAACGTTCCAACTAACGAGCGTTTCGGATCAGTTGACCCAATGATTTGCGCTCGGAATGGTGGCACTTGCCTTACTTTGCGTTGGGGCATCAGCAGGCTGCAGGTAAACGATCAGCGCAGCAACAGTGGCAGCTGTCACGACAATAGTTGGCGCCCACTGCTTCAGCATTTCGATTCCCCCCCGGATGTCCCTAACCTGCCCGATGCCTTCAAAAAAATAGCAGGGAAAACACTTGACACTCAAGAATTTTGAGTAATATTTAACGACGTAAATCTATGCGATCGCGTGAAATGTTAGGCAAAGAAAATTGCACATGGTAGTGCAAGTCGATCGCCTCAGCGATTCGGTGAAACCACGTGACTGTTCGAGAATTGACTCGTCACTACAGCGCGGACGCGGTAAATCGGTCGGTTTTGAGATTCGTGATAAGTGCGCATGAGCAGTTCTGCTAAAAGCCCAAAGCAGAGCAACTGAACGCCAGCCAAAACGAGTAGTACGCCTAGGATGAGGAGGGGGCGATCGCCAATGTCTTGACCCAAAACCAGCTTGACGAAGACGAGATAGCAGCCAATGGCGAGTCCTGCAAGCGTGGATGAGGCCCCCATACTGCCGAAAACGTGCATGGGTCGCGTCAGAAACTTTTGCATGAAGTAGACAGTGAGCAAATCCATCATGACCCGGAAGGTGCGTCCTAGGCCGTATTTACTGGTGCCGAAGCGACGCGGGTGGTGCTCTACAGGAATTTCAGTAATTCTGGCTCCTTCGATGTAGGCGAGGGCGGGTAGGAAGCGGTGTAGCTCGCCGTAGAGGTTCATATCGGCAATCAGTTCGGCTCGGTAAGCCTTGAGGGAGCAGCCGTAGTCGTGCAGGCGAACGCCCGTAATGCGACCGATCAGCCAGTTGGCAATTTTAGAGGGCAGTAAGCGCGTTAAAGCAGCGTCTTGGCGGCGTTTGCGCCAACCGCTGACTAAATCGAAGCCCTCGGCGAGTTTGGCCAGCAATTTAGGAATATCAGCGGGATCGTTTTGGAGATCGCCGTCGAGCGTGACGATCGCGCGGCCGCGAGCGTAATGAAATCCCGCCGCCATCGCTGCAGTCTGGCCGTAGTTGCGCCGCAACAGCACGGCTGTGAGGTCTTCGCGATCGCGTGCCCATGCATGCAAGAGTTCGGTCGAACCGTCGGTCGAACCGTCGTCAACGCAAAGCAATTCATACGAAATTACGCAATCACGTAACGTGGAAGAGATCGCATTAATGAGTTTCGGCAGGCTTTCGACTTCGTTGTAGACGGGTACGACGACGGAGACCTGTGGCGCTCGTTCTTCAGACAAGGCGATCGCGTCAGTCGTTATGGGCAGGTAAGACGAACTCATGACCCTCGGACGGGAAGGACGGCCCACCCCGCTCCAGCTATTTCCGCTAGCGTACCAATCAACCGATACATCGCCACTATCTGGACGAGCACGCCCGCACCGAGATGGCCTTGCAGGAGGGCGATCGCACTGGCTTCAAACACGCCCAGACCTCCCGGTGCCCCCGGTACGATTAGACCCAGGACCCAAGCCAAGCTAAACCCGCTCGCTATGGTCAAAAAATCAGTCGCAGGTAAGGGATGCAACGCCATCACGATCGCGAGAAATCCAGCGCTGCGTAGCAGGACAAAGCCAACTTCTCCCAGCAAAGGGCCGAGTGGATACCGCTGCAAACGAGCGGGGACAGGAGGAGCAGGCGATCGCTCCATGAGTCGAGCGACGCGATTGAGCCAGCGAGGGTGAATGCCGATCGCGATCGAGATGAACCCGAGCCCCGTTGCCCATCCAGCCGCCCATCGCAGTCCGGCGATCGCCACCAAGAATGCAGCGGCGGCCATCAGCAATGGTTCTAACGCCGTACTCAAGGTTGCCGCTCCTAGACTAGAACCCATAGCTTTCAAGGCCGTAACGCGGCCATAAAAATGCCAGACGTTGCCCGGCACGTACTTGGCTAGATTGGTGCGCAAATAAATCCGCATGGCCTGCATGCCAACCACCGGTTGCCCCAAGTCGCGCACGATCCAGCCCCAGACCCAACCGGCCCAACAGTGGGCCAATGCCGTCACCAACCAAGCAGCCAAAAACAGCCATCCATCTTCGGAGTCTAAATTCAAGCTAGAAACGGCTTGCCAATGGGCGATCGCCGCCCGCGCGACAAAGCCCAAACACAGCGTCAGCACCAGCCATTGCACGTAAGGTTTGAGGCGCTTCATCGTAAAAGATCGTGCCGAACGAAGTGTTCTCAGAACTGCGGACGAGATTTGGCGCGACAGGAGCAGTAGTATCCAAATGGTCAGTTCATAGGGTACTGCTAGGCTCGCGCTCCGCCCCGGCTATATTTTCGTCTTCGGGCAGATCGAGAGTTCGCAACCCACAGCGGCTGAAAAAGAGTTCGGTGCTGCCTCCATGGATCGCAATCCCTTCATTCAGATCGACTCTAGTCATGCTGTGACCCTATGGTTAAAAACTCACCGGCGATCGCTGTGGATTGGTGGGATCATATGGGTGCTGGCCATCGGTTTTATCGCCTTTCTGTGGCGGCTCGGCAGTACGGGGTTGGTAGATGAGACCGAGCCGCTGTTTGCGGAAGCGGCCCGGCAAATGACCGTGACGGGCGACTGGTTGACGCCGTATTTCAACGGGCAAACGCGATTCGATAAGCCGCCGCTGGTGTACTGGCTGATGGCGATCGCTTACGGCGTTACCGGGCCAAACGCGTGGGGGGCGCGCTTGCCGTCAGCTCTATCGGCGATTGCGCTGATGGGTCTGTGTTTTTACACTTTGCGTCGTTATGGTGTCGGGCCGCATACGAGTCCCGGACAAAAAGATTTGCAGAGTTGGCTGAGTGGGGGGTTGAGCGTTCTGATGATGGCGCTTAATTTGCTGTTTGTGGTGTGGGGCCGCACGGGGGTCTCTGACATGCTGCTGACGGCCTGCATCGGGGCGACGATGTTGACGTTCTTTCTCGGCTATGCCGAAACCGAGCGGCCTGCCATTCGAGATCGCTGGTATTTGGCCTGCTACACGTTTGTGGGGTTGGGGATTTTGACCAAAGGTCCGGTGGCGCTAGTGCTACCCGGACTGGCGATCGCGATCTTTTTGGCGGGGGTCGGTCGATTCTGGCAGGTGGTGCGGGAGTTGCGGCTGGTGCGGGGGACGATCGTCGTTGCGGCCCTGACGCTACCTTGGTTTGTGGCGATTGGGGCTGTCCACGGGCGAGCCTACACGGATGTATTTTTTGGGCACCACAATATTGAGCGATTTACGAGTGTGGTGAACCAACATTCGGCTCCCTGGTACTTCTATTTCGGCGTTGTTTTACTGGGGTTTATGCCGTTTTCCGCGTACCTGCCAGTATCGATGGCGCGGTTGCAATTTTGGCGAGTGCAGGCGTGGCGAGAGCAACCGCGATCGCGACATCTAGGGCTATTAGCGTTAGCTTGGTTTGCCAGCATTTTCGGGTTTTTCTCGATCGCCGTGACCAAACTGCCCAGCTACATGCTGCCGCTGATTCCTGCTGCTGCAATTTTGGTGGCGCTGGCTTGGAGCGAGGCGATCGCCTCTGGCATAGAGAAAGAAAATAGCGGTCTGGGTTGGGGATGGTGGGCTAGCGGTATCGCCAATGTTGGGTTGATAGGCATTTTGGCTGTGGCTGGGCTGAACGTGCCGAGGTTTTTGGGGCCAGATTCCGCTGTGCCCAATTTCCCGGACGTGTTGCGAGATGCTGGGATACCTCTCTGGGCGGGCCTGCCGTGGGCGATCGCGACTGTTGTCGGACTCGGGGTATTGTACGCGCGACGCTTGCGCTGGCTGTGGCTAGTCAACGGATGTGCGCAGGTTTTCTTCGCGATGGGTGTCGTGATGGTGTTAAACGTGACTGATATTCACCGACAGTTACCTTTGCGGCAGCTTTCTGATATTGCCGTGCAATCGGCTCGACCCGAGGAAGCGATCGCCTACGTCGGCTTTATGAAACCCAGCGTTACTTTCTACACGCAGCGTTCGACTACGTTCGTGGACGATCCTGCTGATTTTGTTGCAGAACTCAGGCAGCAGACTTCGGCCCCGGAATCGGTGTTGGTGATGGGGGAGACGGTTGTTATCGATGCGATTGATGCTGAAGCTGAGGATAAAGAGGCGATCGCCACTGAAAAAGCATATTCACTGATTCGCTTGAGGTTGCCATCCACACGCGAGTAGTGCAGCAATTGCGCGGGCTGTTCCAAGCAGGACGTTACTTAAGTGACGCAAGGTATGCGATCGGCCAAGCATGCGATCGCTTTTCCCTTTGCGATCGTGTGAATGCGATCGCGATCTCGTCTCTGTGCTGCTTGGCGATCGCGTTTGGCCAGGAGTAGCGTTCTCGCGATAGGTGAAAGTGAGTGCAGTCAGTCCGTTCTAGGGCTCGAACGATATGCACTAAACCGTAGCGGGTCGAACGATCGCTTCGAATCCGAGTGTCTTAACGATACTGGCTACCGCTTTAAAACTGGGATTGCCGTCGGGGGAGACCACTTCATATAACTCTTCTTGGCTGAGGCCGGTATCTGCGGCGAGTTGGCTGAGATTTTTGGCTCTGGCGATGATACGTAGTGCGTGAACGATCGCGCCAGGGTCATCTCCTGTTTCTTCTAAATACGCTTCAAGATAGAGCTGAATGTCTTCATCGGTTTTGAGATGTTCGGCTGAGTCCCAGCGAGTGGTCTGAAGTGTCACTATTTAGGCCTCCAATTGTTTAGCTAATGTTTTTGCTCGCGCGATGTCGGATGATTGCGAGCGTTTATCGCCTCCACACAGCAACACGACAACGATTGAACCTCTTTGAATGAAATACACTCTATAGCCGGGGCCGTAGTGAATTCGAAGTTCGCTGACGCCCTCTCCCACAGGAGCAACATCGCCAAAATTCCCTAATGCCATGCGGTCGATTCGCACTTGTACCCGAGCTTTTGCCCTGCGGTCTTTCAATTTTGCAAACCAGGTGGCAAAAATGTCTGTCTGGCGGATTTCGATCATAGGACAACCTTAGTTGACCGAGTTGGCATAGAGCGATCGCTCCCCTTTCACCCGAAGCACGATCGCCTCCTGCTGCCACGCCTCACCGTGCAGACAATGACATCACGTTTTCCTCTCTAGTGCTCCGTCAGGCTTGATATGAAGGTCAATATGGGTCAAAAGTTAAGGTGGCCATGCCACTGCGACAAATATG
>JBCBVC010000160.1:0-8442 GCA_039817845.1 Cyanobacteria bacterium J06642_2 | reverse complement strand
CAGGTGCTCAAGCATCGGTGTGCTTATCTCAATGGGCAGCTTCTGTCTGCCTGACTCTGCAAATCTGGGATGCACCCTTGAGTTTTGGGTCAGCCACTCGTGCTTTTACCAAAACAATATCAAACCCTAAATCTTTCATCGTGACGATCTTAGGCGTCATACTCGGAGCAGTTTCTTTTACTTTGCTAGTTGCATATTCATGTAGCTCTAATACAGAAACGAATCCATTTCCATCACTATCCGCTGCTCCCGTCTCGATTCCTTCCACCAAATAGCGGGTATAAATCGATAAGTCTGCATCTTGTTGCTCGAAAGAAAGTTCAGTCGAGCTAGAAGACGTAAGCACGACGCGCCCTTCAGCACCAAGTTCGCTCAGCAAATCTACCGCGCAATCATCCTTAGGTTGCAACGCTGGATCGAACGCCCCACTGTAGCAACAATCTAAAATGACAACCTGACGTCTACAACGACTATTCGCCATCGTCTCGCGAACAAAACGAGCGGGCACCGCAGTCGAACGCCGTAAATTTCCTTTATTATCTTTGCGAGTTATCCGATTCGCAAAATGTAGACTTCCCCCACTATCTTTGACGCCGTGACCAGAAAAAAACAACAATACTAAATCATCTCTAGAGCAGCGAGAAAATAACACTTCAATCTCATCTGCCATGATTTGGCGATCGGGATTGAGAAGTGGCTTCACCTCATCAAATGCACCCATTTCCGGATCGAGCAACACCCGCTGCATCGCTTCAACATCTCGCACCGCAGCAGGTAATGGATTAAACCCCGACTCGTACTCGCTGACCCCAATTAGCAACGCAAGCTTTGCCATACCAATTCAACTATTCTCCAACAAACTCCAGAGCTGCTTTCACCGCCGCCTCCAACTCCTCTCTGCTATGAGCTTTCACGCTCAACTTGCGATCGCCCTTTTCCACCGCCATCTCAATCGGCTTCCCACCCAGGCGATCTCCCAGAAACTCGAGCAACTTGCCAGCGTTAGCAGCATTCACCTCAGCAGTCAGCAAACCCACCAACGCTCCCCCCATCGACTTACTACCTTCCGGCAGGTTGGAATCTAACACGCGATCCACCGCATCCAACTCATCCATCTGCCTCAACTCCGCCACGAGCTGCTGCGCCTGCCCTTCCAGCTCTTCTGGCTCTAAATCAGAATCGTTGAAAGCGATTGTAAACTTTACATTCGTATTCTCAGACATAGTGCCTCAACCGATAAATTACGTCGCCTGTGCGACACGTTTGATGCTTTATTAAGAGCCTACACGTCCTAGCTTCAAACCAAGCGATCGAGAATGCCACCTTCCTAAGCCTCACGCCAAGCCAGCCATAATATGCGGAGTACCCGAGCACCGAGCCACAACTTGAAAACCACAAAAGTCAATTGATTTCGTAAAAACCTGACAAGCTATACAGAGAGCGCGATAAATACCCACACGCCACTGAACGTACCTCGGCGAAACGACGAGGACATAATCTCCATCAGCACCAACAACTGGGAAATCGAGCAAGCAACTCCGTACGTGTTGCAAAATCAAAGCCTCATGCAGCAAATCGCACAGTTAAGCGCGACGCATACACGAGGCATCAGTTACAGTCCCAAAACGGAACAGCTAATCGCTAATGTTTAAAGCCGATCCCGACAAGCCTACGAGCAGCCCTAAGCAAAAGCAAAAAAGCTGCACATAGACCTCCTTTGCGAATTTTGAGAAAAACGATTCACTACTGCATTTTGCTGGCCAACACATCTACAGGTTCAATCGCGGGCGGTTCCGCGAGCAGCTCAGAGGCTTTGGCCATCAGAGCTGCTGCAATGGAACCGTCCAGGTGCTGTTGGCGATCGCCAGCACTCCCAAACGCATCGACGATGTAAAACGTGGTGGCATTCGCGCGCAAGGCAAACCAGACCGGCGTAAATAGCTCTGATTGCGCGAGCGGGAGAGCATCAGCAAGAAAAGTAGCAACTTCTTCAGCGCGATCGACTTTAGCAATGATTTTGACAACAAGAGCGTGACTCAGCATGGTTTAAATCCCTTCGTGACAGTCGAGCGTGCAGCGCACGAAATTTACTGTAGGAGGAAAAGAAGACCTATCATAGTGGCGTAATCGCCAATATAAATATCATTTCCGACATGAACATTTGCGTCCTCGTCGTCGACGATATGTTCGACACCGGGCTCACAACCATCCTCGACACCTGGGCAGTTGCCAACGAGCTGGCGGCACAAGTTGGCACCGGAGCTCGTTTTAAAGTAGCGATCGCGAGCGTGCGGAAGTCGGTACGCACTCGACTGGGATTGCAAATCCCTACGACTCTGACGCACTCCCTCGCTCCTCCCGATTTAGTCGTCGTACCCGCACTAGCAGACAAAACTCCGGAAACGCTGACTGAGGCGTTGCAACGCCGAGATGTGCGCGACGCACAAGCCGCGCTCGAACGTTGGTATCTTGCGGGTACTCAGGTGGCTGCAGCCTGTACTGGTACCTACATCCTTGCGGCAACGGGATTGTTAGATGGCGTACGCGCCACGACAACCTGGTGGCTCGCCCCTGACTTTCGCCAGCGTTTCCCGCAAGTGATGCTCGATGATTCGCAGATGTTGGTAGTGCAAGGGCAGCGAGTAACCGCAGGAGCCGCGTTGGCCCACATCGATCTGGCACTGTGGATTGTTCGGCAGCAAAGTCCGGAGCTGGCTCACCTAGTGTCTCGCTATCTGATGGTGGACGGTAGACCATCTCAAGCCGTCTACGCGATGGTCGATCACCTGGCTCACAAAGACTCCCTGATCGAGCACTTCGAACGTTGGGCTCGTCAGAATCTCAGTAGGTTCACAATGAAAGATGCAGCAGCAGCATTGGGGGCAAGCGAGCGGACGCTGCAACGGCGAATTCGCGACGTATTAGGGCGTACGCCCATTGCCTTCGTCCGAGATCTGCGGGTAGAGCAGGCGATTTATCGGCTACAAACAACTAATGAAAGTATCGAAGAGATTGCAGAAGCAGTTGGCTACCATGACGGAGTAACGTTGCGGACGTTACTCCGTGCAAAGACCGGGTGCGGCGTTCGAGACTTACGCAATGCTGGCAGCAAATGAGCATTCTCTTCTCCATGCATGTGTTGGGGATGGATATGCTGATGCTGATACCCTTCGATGCCTTCATCCATGCCGCAAGTTAAAATCTACGGTCTGCGTTCCCAACTCGACTCCCATCGAGATGCCTTATCAGAAGCAATTCATGCTGCTTTGCAAAGTGCGTTCGGTACGCCAGAGAACAAGCGCTTTCAACGATTTATCGCTTTAGAGCCCGAAGACTTTATCTTTCCAGGCGATCGCAGCTTAAACTACACCATCATCGAAATCTTGGCGTTCGAGGGGCGCTCGGATGAGGCCAAGTGATCGCTGATTCGAGATCTGTTCGCCAATATCGAAGCCGCAACGGGCATCACGTCCCAAGACATCGAGATCGTCCTCATCGAGACTCCAGCATCCAACTGGGGCATTCGCGGTCAACTAGGTAGCGAGCTGACTCTGAGCTACTCCACCAATATCTGAGTCTGCAGTGCTTAGCTCAGTTGCGAAAGGCAATCTCCTAAAAGACAATCGCCTTTTGAGCACCCACAGCCCCAGCAATTGGGAGCGGTTAAACCAATGGCAAGACTCATCCCGAGCATGGCAATCAGTACTCACCCGCGATCGCCTTGATACATCGTTTGCACAGCTCGGGGTGCTCGCTGCTCTCGCCGACTTGCGTCGAGTAGTGCCAGCAGCGAACGCATTTTTTGCCGTCAGCTTTTTCAATCTGAATATTCAGCCCTTCGCCCCCCTGATTCAGGTTGACTTGCGAGGCTAAGAACAGATAGCTCAGGTTGTCTTTTCTGGCATCGAGCAACTCAAAAAGTTCGGGGTTGTCCATTTGCAGGGCGACTTGCGCTTCCGTAGACGCACCGATGATTTTCTGATTGCGGGCATCGTCAAAAGCTTTATTCACCTCATCGCGGACGTCGCGCAGTTGGTTCCAGAGCGCTCCCAGTTCGGGGTTGTGCCACTGCTCTGGTGCATGTAGCCAACCTGCCTCGAAAACGGATTTCTGGTCTACTTCGTAGGGAAGATGAGTCCAGATGTCTTCTGCCATGTGGGAAAGGACAGGGGCGATCGCCTTGGCTAAATTCTCTAGAATCAGCGCCAGCACGGTTTGGCACTGCCGCCGCCGGGGGGAGTTGGCATGGCTGATGTAGAGCCGGTCTTTGCCAATATCCAAATAGAAGTTGGACAGATCGACCACGCAGAAATTTTGCACGGCTTGGAAGAACCGGAAGAACTGATAGCTATCAAACGCCGCCGTAATTTCCTGACAAACCTCGCGATGGCGATGCAGGATGTAGCGATCGAGCTCGGTCAGGTCTTCGTAGGCAATGGCATTTTGGGCAGGGTCGAAATCGGAGAGATTGCCCAGCAGGAATCGAGCCGTATTGCGCACCTTACGGTACACGTCTGCCATTTGGCTAAGGATAGTTTTGCCGATGGGCACGTCGCCGCTGTAATCGACGCTCGACACCCACAGGCGTAGTACGTCCGCACCGTAGGCTGGATCGGTCTTCAGATTTTTACCACCATTAATAATGACTAGCGGATCGACCACGTTACCGATGGACTTGCTCATCTTCTGGCCTTTTTCATCCAGCACAAAACCGTGAGTGAGTACGGCTTGGTAGGGGGCGCAGTCATTCACGGCCACCGACGTGAGCAAGCTGGACTGGAACCAACCGCGATGCTGGTCAGAGCCTTCTAAGTAAAGTTCGACGGGATATTTGAGTTCGTCTCGCGAGTCCGCTACAGCGGCCCAAGACGAGCCCGAGTCGAACCAGACATCCATCGTGTCCATGCCTTTGACATAGGTATGGCCGTTATTGCGGTAGCTCTCGGGCAACAGGTCTGCAACATCTAGCTTCCACCAAGCATCCGATCCCTGTTCGCGGAAGATGTCGCGCACGTGGTGGATGGTTTCTTCGGTTAACAGAGCCTCGCCAGAATCTTCGTCGTAAAACACCGGGATCGGCACGCCCCAAGCTCGCTGACGCGAGATGCACCAGTCGGAGCGATCGCCCACCATCGCCGTAATCCGGTTCTCCCCGATCGCCGGAATCCACTGCACGGACTCGATCGCTTCCATCGCCGCTTTGCGGAACCCTGCTACTGAGGCAAACCACTGGGTCGTCGCCCGGAAAATTGTGGGTTCTTTGGTGCGCCAGTCGTAGGGATATTTGTGGGCGTAGGGTTCTTCTTTCAAAAGCGCGTTTGCGCCCTCCAATGCCCGAATTACGGCTTCGTTGCCGCTCGTGGCTTTGTCTTTCGACAGCACGTTCAGTCCAGCAAACTTGCCCGCTTCTTCTGTGAATAGGCCTTGTCCGTCCACAGGCGACAGGATCGGCAGATCGTATTTTTGGCCGACGACGAAGTCTTCCTGACCGTGACCGGGTGCTGTGTGGACGATCCCCGTACCGGATTCAGTCGTGACGTGGTCGCCGAGGATGCAGAGGCTGATGCGATCGAATAGAGGATGTTTGCCTTCAGAGCGCTCGATCGCCTTTCCCGGAAATGTCGTTTTGACGGTTAGTGTCTCGTCCAAGACTTCTTCGAGGCGCGATCGCAAGTCTTCCGCCACGATCAGATGGCCGAACTTCGCCGATTTGACCACTGCGTAGGTCAACTCACCGTTAAAACACAATCCTAAATTCCCTGGAATCGTCCAAGGAGTCGTCGTCCAGATGGCCACGTTCAGATTCGGCATGTACTCACCCAGAAGCGCCTCAGCTTCCGGAGCAAGTTTCTGGATGGGAAATGCAGCGTAGATGCTGCGCGATTTGTGACCTTCGGGATATTCCAGCTCAGCTTCAGCCAATGCGGTTTGCGAACTCGGACTCCAGTGAACTGCTTTTAATCCTCGGTAGATGTAGCCCTTCAGCGCCATCTGACCGAACACTTCGATTTGAGCGGCCTCATATTCTGGTTGCAGCGTTAAATAAGGATGCTCCCAGTCGCCCCACACCCCCAAGCGTTGAAAACCGGACTTTTGACGAGCGATCGCCTTCTTGGCAAAGTCCCGCGCCTTGTATCTCAACTTGATTGGCGTGAGTGCCTGACGTTGCTCGGGGTCCATGCTTTGCAGCACTTTCAGCTCGATCGGCAGGCCGTGACAGTCCCAACCGGGCACGTAGCGCACTTTCCGGCCTCGCAAGATTTGATATTTATTGATGACATCCTTGAGGATTTTGTTGAGGGTATGCCCCATGTGGATGTCGCCATTGGCGTAGGGAGGGCCGTCGTGGAGCACGAAGCGATCGCCCTCATTCGTCTCGGCCAGAGTCTCGTAGACCGTCTCCTCCTGCCAGAACTTCTGAATTTCAGGTTCTTTCTGGGCAGCATTGGCCCGCATGGAAAAATCCGTTTGCGGCAAGTTGAGCGTGCTTTTGTAATCAGTGCTAGCAGCGTCAGACACGAGAACCCCTTTCAATCGTCCACGGCGCGAATCCTACCATTTTGACACCCCCAACCCAACTGCAAATGGTTAGCGCTGATGGGCAAGGAGTCCCGTCAACTCATGTCAGGCATGATGCGCGATCGCTCGTGTAGCCCTTGGTCAGATAGCAGAGACAGGTCAAGCTTAAACAAGAGCAATGACTTCGGATAAAATTACCGTCGGATGAGAGCCATAGATGAGAGCAACAACAGCCAAGCACCAGTGAATCCGATTGCCCATCAATCGTCAAAATCGGGATATTGAGGTGGACTAGCACCTTCTCGGACGGTGACTCGCGGGTACTTGCCTTTGGGAGCTTTTGCAGCGATGGACTGAACGGTAACCTGATGAAACCAGTCGTCACCGAAATCGAACCAGTAGCCAAATGGTTCGCCATCAGATAGATGTAAATCGTCGATGGTGGTGCTGTTAACATCACCGGCTGGCGTACTTATCGGCTCGGGATCGTTCATAGCAAAGGGCAGCACGTAACGCAACGCATTGGGATCGTGAAAGCGATCGCCGCCCACTTGAAACTCGTACATATGCTCATCAAAGCGATCGAAGGCTGTAAAAATGATGCGGTGCAGATCGGCGAGAGTTTGGCGACCGCGAATTTCGATGGTGCGACAGATAACTGGATTAGCTTCTAAGAATTCATCGGTCACCAAACCGGCAATGAGCGCCACCTCCATTGTGTAAAGGGCATTAGCAGGATTTGAAATTTGCTGCCGTTCTGCCAACATGTCTGCCATTGATATTGAGCGGCTCGGAGCTGACGAGATGGCGAACCCTTCTGGCGTCTCGCTCGCTTCGACAGAGTTGAACATTTCTACGAGCATCGATGCCATGTCATTGACGGGTGGCATGGGGGCGAGAAAAGCAGGCAATTGCGCTAAGAGGCTGGGGACAGCCCAATTGGGATCGAGCTGATAAATTTTGAGCAGATCGCGCACCAGCTTCGATTTACTTTGCCCAGTACTCTGCGCGACGCCAAAGGCTGCATAAAGATCGCGAGCTTTCACGTGCGGAGCTTGGCTGGGGTCGTAGAGAAAATTGGCCATGCCAATTGCGTGGGTAATGCCGCAGGCCCAAGTTTTGTCCCGGCCTTTCAACAGTGGTGAGGGACGTTTGCGGCACAAAGCGGCGATCGCGTACCGAATGACTTGAGCGTAGTCGTCATCCAAATAAGCGCGCGCGAACTCGTCAGTAATGGTGGCAATGCTATCGAACTTGGCTTGCATCACCTTGGGAACAGTTTCAGTCTGCTTGGCTGCCACGGTCGAGCCTCCGGACTCAGCTGAGAGTAGCAAACGAGTTATCTACTGCTGCATGGCATCGCGATCGCGAGTTTTCACCCATTTCCCAAACGATGTCGGACAATGGCGCACGCACTTGAGCGCGAGCACATCCGTGAGTTGGCGCAGTTGACCGGCAGTGCGATCGAGCTGGTCTTTGTCGGTAATGTCTACCCGCAGGTCGATAGTAGCCGTATAGTTCGGAAGGGTGGTGACTTGGGCGTTGCGGACGTTAATTTGACTGTCGGAAAGGCGAGTGAGAATGTCGCGCAAAACGCCGACGCGATCGATCACTTCCAACTGTAGATCGACCGGATAGGTAGGAGCGCGGCCGGGTTGGCCGTTCTTATTCCAGCTCACGGGCAAGAGGCGATCGCCAGGAATGCGACGAACGTTGGCGCAGTCTTGACGGTGAATCGAAATGCCGCGTTGATTGCGAGTGGTGACGACGCCAATAATTGGATCCCCGGGTAACGGATTGCAGCAACCTGCCAGGTGATGAAGTAAACCTTCAACACCTTGAATGGGAGAGGTCGAGTTTGCGATTTTTGCAGCAGCAGGAGGTTCAGAAAAGGTGGGAAGAGCGGGAGATGCAGGCTTAGTA
>JBCBVC010000159.1:0-8477 GCA_039817845.1 Cyanobacteria bacterium J06642_2 | reverse complement strand
TGGATCGGGAAACGCATTACAAAAGGGCAAAATGTAATCAAGAGCATCAAGTCTCCATCGCTCAACCGCTGGCGCAAACCAGCGCAGGATTGGCGAAGGGAAAGTCCAACAGACTCACTGGTGCTCCCGATGGGGAATGACTTGCAAACGGATCGCGCTCGTATCCCACTCCGGTCAGGCAAAGTCCGCAAGCAGGAGCCGTATAGCGGATGGGCGATCGCTTTTGCCGCCACATCGCTTCAAACTGTGCGGTACTGATTCGGTGCAGACCTACTTCAGCCAATGCGCCTACCAACAGCCGCATCATCCGGTAGAGAAAACCACTGGCCTGCACGTCAATCCAAACCAGCGGCCCCACGCGCCAACAGCGCACTTCCTGAATCCGAACAACAGAATCCGCGCGCTTGGAACCCGAACAGCGGAAAACGTCTAGGTCGTGCTGACCCATCAGTGATTTTAACGCACTAGCCATCGCCTCTTCATCCAGAAGACAGCGTTGGTGCCAGCTGAACAAGCGCCAAAACACGTTCGGCTGAGGTTCATTCCAAATGGCATAGCGATAGCGTCGCCACAGCGCTGAAAAGCGCGCGTGCCAAGATGATTCCACCCGCGTTGCAGTCGCGATCGCCACATCTTCTGGTAACGCGCGATTGAGTACGTCTTGCCAGCGATCGTCGGGAATGGGGCTGTCGGTTTCAAAGTGAGCCACCTGACCGCAGGCATGCACGCCTGTATCGGTACGTCCAGCACCGTGAATGGTAACGGCATGGCGCACGCGACTGGCGAGAATGTCTTCCAAGACACCCTGCACGTTACGATGGCGCGGCTGCCGCTGCCATCCCCAAAACTGCGTGCCGAGATACTGCACTTTCAGTGCAATTCGCCGTCGTTCTGTAGTCGCCGTCGTCGTCACGCTCTCGCACCTAGTCCACTAGCTCGATCAAGGCCATCTCAGCCCCGTCGCCACGACGACGCACGGTTCGCAGGATGCGCGTATAACCGCCATTGCGATCGCCGTAGCGTTCGGGGACGCGATCGAATAGAGCGTGGACGAGCTGCTTATCGTAGATGTAGCCGAGAGCTTGCCGTCGTGAGGCTAGCGAACCGTCCTTGGCTAGCGTAATCATTTTCTCTGTGGTAGAGCGAATCGCCTTGGCCCGCGCCTTGGTCGTCGTGATCCGACCTTCGCGCAGTAGAGACGTAGTCAGCGTTCGGAGCAGAGCTTTACGCTGATCGGCAGGTTTGCCAAGTTGGGGTACGCGACAACGGTGACGCATGACTGAGACTTCCGTGATGGGTGAGACAAATGCAGGCCAGAAGTAACCTTCCAGCCCAAAAACTCAACTATTTTTCTCGCGAGGTAACGTCAAGTTGAGACGTTCTTTGAGCGCTAAAACAACTTCTTCCGCCGATTTTTGACCAAAATTCTTGATCTCGAGCAAATCCTCTTCGCTGTAAACCAGTAAATCGGCCACCGTATTGACCTGAGCTCGCTTTAAGCAGTTATAAGCTCGGACAGAAAGCTGTAACTCTTCGATGGGAATCTGATTCTTTTGATCGTCTTCCGCCTTAGGCACGACGTCGGTTGCTGCGAAGGTAACGTCTTGGAGAGGCAAGAAAAGCTGCACGAGAATTTGTGCGGCTTGGCTGAGAGACTCCTGCGGCGTGATGCTGCCATTCGTCCAAATCTCTAGCGTCAGGCGATCGCGAGTAATGGATTCGCCCACCCGCATGTCGTCCACTTCATAATTCACTTTGCGGACGGGCATGTAAATGGAGTCGAGCTGTAAAAAGTCAATCGCCACAGAATCGCGATCTCCGTGTTCCACCGCTCGGTAACCGCGGCCGCGATCGACCAAAAACTCCAGTTCTAGCGTGGCATCTTCGGCCAACGTCGCAATGTAATGATCGGGATCGATTACTTCCAGCTGCGAGGGCAACTCCAATTGTGCTGCGGTAACAATACCGGGTCCCTGCACGTACATCCGACCCATTTGCGAATCAGCTGAGTTTGATTTCACCACCAGCTCTTTCATATTGAGCAGAATTTCCATTACGTCTTCGCGAACGCCCGGAATGGTGGAGAATTCGTGATTGACCCCAGCAATGCGAACGGCAGAAACCGCTGCTCCTTCCAAGTTGGAGAGCAACACGCGCCGCAGTGCATTTCCCACGGTCGTTCCCTGCCCGCGTTCTAAAGGTGCGAGCACGAACTTACCGTAGCTAACCCCCGATATTTCCTCGTGAGATTCTACGCATTCTGTTTGATACAGTCCCATCAATGCGTCTCCCTATGCCGTACACCTGAATTTGGACCGATAACGCCGCGATCGCGGCTGACGTGGACTGGTGCGAATGCGGCGCGCACTCGCCAGATCTCAAACGCGTCGCCGTTTAGGTGGCCGACAACCATTGTGGGGAATGGGCGTTACGTCGCGAATTAGAGTGATCTCCAAGCCAGCAGCCTGCAAAGCCCGAATCGCTGTCTCTCGTCCCGCACCTGGACCGCTCACCATTACCTCAATTTGGCGCATGCCATTGTCAATCGCTGTTCTTGCGGCACTTTCAGCTGCTGTCTGAGCCGCAAAGGGAGTACCCTTTTTGGCTCCTTTAAACCCACTCGAGCCAGCTGTTGCCCAAGAAATTGCCGCTCCAGTCGGATCGGTGATCGTGACAATCGTGTTGTTAAAGGTGGACTGAATATAGGCAACGCCGTTGGGCACATTGCGTTTGACTTTTTTGCCGCGCCGTGGCTTTTGAGCCATGAGTAGAATTCCTTCCTAGGTGGTGGTGTAGATGAATTTAAGAATGAACGAGCATCCGAAACGTGCAGGTGGATCGAAGCAATTCATCCTGGCTAACTTCAGTCCTGTAGGCGAGTCGATACTGCTCGACCGAAAATGTAGGCTTGCAACCCCAATAACAACAGCTCAGCAATACGCGTGATAAGGCTAGCTGCTGTAAACGAGAGGGCAAAATCAGCTCCGCCAGACCGTCCTTTCAGCTAAGACTCGCACCCCGAACTAAGTTAGCGAGTAACCTTCTTCTTCCCGGCGACTGTTTTGCGTCCGCCCTTACGTGTACGAGCATTCGTACGAGTCCGTTGACCGCGAACGGGCAGGCCAGCACGATGGCGTCGCCCTCTGATGCATCCGATGTCCATCAAACGTTTGATGTTCATGGCTTGCATCCGACGCAAGTCACCTTCAATTTGATACTCGCCTTCTACAACCGCGCGCAGCGCCGCCACTTCAGCATCCGACAGGTCGCGAGTGCGGGTGTCGGGATTGACGTTGGTCTTAGCTATGATCTCTTGCGATCGCGTCAGACCAATGCCGTAAATGTAGGTTAGAGCGATCTCAATGCGCTTATCTCGGGGTAAGTCGACCCCAGCTACTCGTGCCATAAGTCTCGTGTTTCCTTCTCCGATCAGCCCTGGCGCTGTTTGTGCTTGGGATTCTCACAAATCACCATCACGCGACCGTGACGGCGAATAACTCGACACTTGTCGCACATTCTGCGAACCGAGGGCCTGACCTTCATGGGGGTATGTAAATTTAAATCAGCAAATAACCATGATACGCCAACTTGGTAGCCTCGTCAAAGTTTTTTGCTTGTCCGCAAACTGCAACCGTGGCAACCTTCGGGAAAGCAGCGTTTGCGATACCTTGGCTTTGCCGATCGGGGCTGACAATCGACTCGATATTGGCCCGGAGCGCCGCAGTATCAGCCACGTTAGGTCGCCACGAGGTTTGAGCGCGACCGTCTTATTTCTTCCGCAAGCGGTATGTTATGCGGCCCTTAGTTAAGTCATAGGGCGTCAGTTCGACTTTGACGCGATCTCCGGGCAGAATTTTGATGTAATGGCGACGAATCTTGCCAGAAATATGGGCTAGGACGTTGAATCCATTATCCAAATCGACGCGAAACATGGCATTGGGCAGGGATTCCGTGACCACACCCTCCATTTCAATGACATCTTGTTTGGCCAAGCCAGACCTCCTGAGATATGCACATCGGCGAGCGATGGCAACTGTTAAAAGAACTCCACCCTCCATTGTCGCAAGCAAAGCCGACCTTGCCTAGTGGGGCTGGAGGGCTGTCAGGATATCGCACCCCGTCTCAACCACCGCGATCGTATGTTCGCACTGGGCGGAACGGACACGATCGATACTTGCGACCGTCCAGCCATCGGGCAGCACGTGGGTCGTACTAGGACGCGCTAGAACAATTGGCTCGATCGCCAAAGTCATACCGGCCTGGAGCGTTGGATTGGGTAATGCTTCACTGCGGTAATTGGGTACGGGAGGATATTCGTGCAAATTGCGACCGATGCCATGCCCAATATAGTGACGAGGAACGTAGAAGCCTTGCGACTCGATCCAGTCTTGAATCGCACTTGAGACGACTTGTAACGTCACACCAGGACGAATAGCCGCCAAACCACGAGTCAAAGCCATTTCAGTCACGCGAACGAGCTGGCGATCGCAATCTGCTAGCGGTTCTATGGCCACGGTTAGAGAGGCATCGGCGTGCCAATTCCGGTAGCACGCTCCTACGTCAATCTTGACCAGATCTCCAGCCTCGATCGCGCGCTTGTCCGACGGCATACCGTGAACGAGTTCGTGATTGAGACACACGCAAGTCGCGTGGGGAAAACCGCGATAGCCTTTGAAGCTAGGCAACGCATTGCGATCTCGAATGTAAGTTTCAGCAAAGCGGTCGATGTCAGCTGTCTTCCAACCCGGAACCACGCGATCGCGTAACTCGCGCAGTACGTCTCCGACAATGCGTCCGGCTCGCCGCATGCAGTCAATTTCGCGCTCGGAGCGCACGGCAATGCGATGGCGGTGCATGACTAGCTAAACGTCATCATCTCAGGGATGGCGCGTCCATGTGCCGAAGGACTTCACTCAACCGCCGACTTAAGTTCGGCAAAGACGGTGTCGGGAGTTTGATTGCCATTTACGGTTTTCAGGCCCGTACTTTCGCTGTAGTAGGCAATCAGGGGCTCTGTTTGCTGGCGGTAGACGACCAAGCGATTGCGAATCACGTCCTCGAGATCGTCAGCTCGCCCGCGCAATAGCATCCGCTGCACGATTTCGTCGTCGGGCACGTCCAGCAGAATAGCGCGATCGCAGCTCTGATCGAGCTTGTCGAGCAAGACACTCAAGTTTTCAGCCTGGGGCACATTGCGGGGAAAACCATCTAGAATCCAGCCGGAGCTAGCTGCTTTGGATTGCAGCTGTTCTTCAATCAACCCGATCACGACAGCATCAGGCACCAAATCGCCGCGATCCATATAGCTCTTGGCCTCAAGACCGAGAGGGGTTTGCGCTTGCACCGCAGCGCGCAACAGGTCGCCCGTAGAAATCTTGGGAATGCCGTAAGCTTCAGCTAGCTGAGCCGCTTGAGTGCCCTTCCCAGCTCCGGGAGGACCTAAAAGAATGATGCGGGGCACTACTGGTCTACCATCCTCTCGTAACGTTGAGAAATCACGTAAGTCTGCACTTGCTTAGAGGTATCGATCGCCACACCGACCAAGATCAACAGCGACGTAGCGCCAAATCCTTGGAACGTAGTCACTCCCGTCGCGCGCTCCACAATGGTCGGCACGATCGCTACCGCACCGAGGAAGATAGCTCCCAACAGAGTCAGGCGATTCAAGACACGCTCGAGATATTCTGACGTTGCGCGACCAGGCCGGATACCAGGGATACTCGACCCCATTTTTTTCAAGTTCTGAGCTACGTCAACGGGGTTCAAAATCAGGGATGCGTAGAAGTAGCTGAAAAATAAAATCAATACGAAATAGAACAGGATGTAAAACCACGAACTGGGTGATAGAAAGTTCGCGATCCCTACCAATGTTTCGTTCTGAGAAAAGTTTGCGATCGAAGCCGGTAAAATCAACATGGCCGACGCAAAAATGATCGGCATCACGCCGCCTTGGTTGAGACGCAGGGGCAAATAGTTCTTCTGTTCGCGGTAAAGCTTGCGACCGACTTGTCGCTTAGCCGAAACGATTGGAATGCGGCGCGTGCCTTCCTGAACGAAGACAATACCTACAATCATGGCCAGGAAGACGATCACGAGCAGCACGATACCGCCGATGTTGGAGCTGTCTGCACGGGCCAAACTAATCGTCTGGGACAGAGCACGTGGCAGCGTCGCCACAATATTGACAAAGATCAGCAACGATGCACCGTTGCCAATACCTCGCTCGGTGATCAGCTCCGAAGCCCACATGACGAACATCGCGCCTGCAGTCAGTGCCAAGCTGGTTTCAAAGATAAACGCAGCCGGAGATGGGTCGATCGCGAACGGCATCACCCAGAATGAAATGCCAATGCTTTGAATGGCAGCGAAGCCCAGAGCGACGTAGCGCGTGTAGCGAGCAATCTGACGCCGTCCAGCCTCGCCTTCATTTTTTTGCAAATTTTCGAGGGCAGGGAGAGCAGAGGTAAGCAGCTGCAAGATGATAGAGGCATTGATGAAAGGCATAATGCCCAAAGCAAACACCCCCAAAGCCGACAGACCGCCGCCCGAGAAAATATCGACAAATCCGAGAACAGAATTGTTAGCGATACTCGCAGCAAATGCCTGGCGGTCGATGCCAGGAATGGGGATGTAAATCCCCAAACGCGCCAACAGCAAAATGCCGAGCGTTAAAAAGATGCGACCTCGCAGCCCGGCCGATTGAGCCATCTGAGCGAAAGTTTCTTGAGGGGAGGGTGTCGATCCCCGATTGACGACCATAACGACTGCTCCTGTGCCACGTCCCCAGCGCTGTTGAAAGCTGCAAGGATTTCTTAAAGTTTACCGCTCTTGTTCCTCTCCCACGACAAGAAGTCCTCTCGCAGAACTCATATATGGAAGTACAACAAGCGAGATCGAGCGCGCGCGTTACTCAAAAAGCCAAATTACGAGGGATGCGGGTCGTACTTCACTTCAGAGCCAATACCCAGCTGCTGTTGGGCGATCGCCGCGCAGTCAGATCAGTCAGCGGGCAATTCGACGCTGCCCCCAGCCGCCTCAATCTTGGTTCGGGCTGATTTCGTCACAGCTGCAGCTCGCACGGTTAACTTCGCCGCACATTCGCCATCGCCGAGAATCTTGAGCGCGCCTTTGTTCGCCGTCACGATACCTTCTGCCATCAGAGACTCCAAAGTCACTTCCGTACCTGCAGCTAGGTCGGACAGGTCTCCCACGTTCACGATGGTGAAGTGCTTCGGGTTAATAATTTTAAAATGCTTCAGCTTTGGCAAACGGCGATAGAGGGGCATTTGACCGCCCTCAAAGCCAGGGCGAGTACCTCCACCCGAGCGCGCTTTTTGACCCCGCATGCCTTTACCACCGGTGGCACCTTGTCCAGCCGAGATGCCGCGACAGAGTCGGCGACGGCGTCGGGTGGAGCCGGTTTGAGGTTTCACATCGGATAAACGCATAATGAGGTCTCCTTGAGGCGATCGCGCTGAGTTTCTGAATCGCTTAGACAGCGTAAAGCTTGGTAACGGGGATATCGCGTTCGGCCGCCACCGACTCAAACGTGCGCAACTGCCGTAGCGCGTCAATGGTGGCTCGCGCATTACTGAGAGGGTTGCTGGAACCGAGCTGCTTAGCAAGGGAATTGCGGACGCCAGCCAACTCCAACACCGTGCGTACGGAACCACCGGCGATAACACCCGTACCGGGAGCAGCAGGCATCACTAAAACGGCCGCACCACCTTGAATGCCACGCATCCGGTGAGGTAGCGAATAAGACTTGGTCAGCGGCACCTCAACCAGGTGCTTTTTGCCGTCCGCGACGCCCTTCTTGACAGCACCGATGACGTCATTGGCCTTGCCGACGCCGACGCCAACTTGCCCTTGCTCGTTACCGACAATGACGACTGCTCGGAAACTCAGTTTCTTACCGCCTTTGACGACTTTGGTAACGCGACGGATCTGAACGACCCGTTCTTGCCATTCGCTCTGTTCGCGGGACTCGCGGTTTTTTCTGCCTTTACGACGTTCGGCCATGATGGTGCATCCAGTTAGGTTGAGATTCTGCGTGAGGAGTTCAATTAGAAATTCAGTCCGGCCTCGCGAGCGGCCTCTGCTAGAGCTTTGACGCGACCGTGAAAGAGCTTGCCGCCGCGATCGAACACGACATCTCTCACACCTGCTTTGAGGGCCCGCTCGGCAACCTGTTTGCCAACAGCCGCCGCCGCCGCCTGGGTCGCTGTGGAGTCGAGTTTGGCCCGCAGGTCGGCATCCAGCGTAGATGACGATGCCAGAGTGTGCTGAGCAGCGTCGTCAATTACCTGAGCGTAAATATGTTGATGCGAGCGAAAGACCGCCAGACGAGGACAGTCGCTCGTGCCAGAGATTTTGCGGCGAATGCGCCGATGGCGGCGCTGGGTAGTGATTTTACGACCGACTTTCATGGCTTATTTCTTCCCAGACTTACCAGCTTTGCGACGAACCATTTCACC
>JBCBVC010000158.1:0-8484 GCA_039817845.1 Cyanobacteria bacterium J06642_2 | reverse complement strand
TTGATGTTAGGTAATCACCTCCTTCCGACTAGATTAGATAGGCAGTTAATTGGTACCTTAAAGGAAAGAACTAGTAGTGCGCGTATCTAAGAGGTTGATCCGAGCCATGATTTTCAAATGAGGGAACTAGTTCTTTCCTTTAAGGTACCAATTAACTGCCTATCTAATCTAGTCGGAAGGAGGTGATTACCTAACATCAAGCTGGAATAGAGGGTATGGATATTAGCTGTGATTGCTCGGGTTATTCTGCCACTGCGAGGAACGAAGTGAAGATGTATTGCAAAGTGTCGCGAAGAGGGGCGTTATTTCCAACGAGATCATAGTCTCTCTGTAGGCATCGAGATGTGGAATGAACGTCAAAGAATCTGAACTCTACTCTCCCCTCTAACGCTTTTTAGAATCTCACAATTATGAGGTGAAAGGAGAAGTTTGTCATTGTGACGTTCTTGCCGTTCGAGCCGGGGAGCCTCCCGTCGTCGTCGAACTAAAACGGTCGTTGAACCTCGATGTCATTCTTCAGGCCGTTGACCGACTTGCTTTAACGCCCAACGTCTACGTCGGCGTTCCTTGCGGATGCAGAGCCTTAAAGAACCGCCGCAAGCCCATGTTGAAATTATTCAGAATGCTGGGCTTAGGTCTGCTCGTCATCGATCCAGACCGACACATTGCCAGCGTTGAAATCCTCCTCGACCCCGGCTCGTATCAACCTCGCATCTCGAAACGCCGTCAAACTCAATTGCTCAGCGAATTCGCGACCCGAAAAGGAGATCCCAATCGCGGTGGCTCGACCACACGTCGCGGCATCGTCACAGCCTATCGGCAGAGAGCGATCGCCATCGGGAGGTTCCTGCAAGAAAACGGAAAAACGAAAGCATCAGCGATCGCCCAATCCCTTCAGGAGCCAAAAGCGAGAACCATCTTGTACCGAAACGTCTACGGCTGGTTCGAGCGAGTCTCGCTCGGCATCTATCAACTCTCTCCACAGGGAACCCAAGAAATCCCTCGTTGGCTAGAAACCCTCGATCTGTGATGAAACAGAGGCGATCTCGCCAGAATTACCCACTTTTTACCCGATCGCTCTCTCCATTCCTACCTCACCGCTCGTTTTAACTATGAGGCAATCGCCTATCGGCATTGCCCATGAATCGCCGTCATTTACTCTCCCTCGGCACGACCACTGTTCTCGGGGGGATAGCGCTCAGAACCCTATCTCAGGCTCGCCCCGCGATCGCCGCATCCAGCAACGTCCCACGCGAACGTCGAGTCCTCAACCGTCTCAGCTTCGGCGCTACCCCCCAGGATCTAGCCCGCGTTCGTCAAATGGGCATCAATGCCTACATCGAAGAGCAGTTGCACCCGAATGTGGAGAACGATCCAGACTGCCAGGCTCGCTTGCGCGCTGCAACCCTCGCCATTGGCTCCGACGACCATTCACGTCCAAAACAACGTCCTTTGCAGACGCTGGACTGGTCACTGCCCCAACTGTGGCAGTTGACTGAAGACGAAGATGACTTTGAAGCGCTCATTCGTCCCGCCGCAGAAGTGATGGCGGCCACCTGGATTCGCGCCGTCTATAGCCAATGGCAGTTGCAAGAGCTGCTGGTAGATTTTTGGCACAACCACTTCAATATCAACATCTTCAAAGATGAGTGGATTGCGGTCACTTGGCCCTACACCGATCGCCTCATGCGCCAACACGCGCTCGGCAATTTTCGCGTCTTCCTAGAAGCGATCGCTCAAAGCCCGGCCATGCTGCTCTACCTCGACAATGCCAGTAGCAAAGCCAGTCCTGCCAATGAAAACTTTGCCCGCGAACTCTTCGAACTCCACACCCTAGACTCCGAACGGTATCTCAACGATCGCTATCAAAACTGGCGCGACGTGCCCGGAGCGATCGAACAAAACGCGATCGGCTACATCGACCAAGATGTCTATGAAGCGGCACGAGCCTTCACGGGCTGGACGATTGCCGCCGAGCTTGAAGACGAAGAAGGAGGGGAGGATCTCAACACTGGAGAATTCCACATCCAAAACAGTTGGCACGATCCCTACCAAAAGCGAGTGCTCGGCGTAGAATTCGCCCCGAATCAACCTCCATTAGCCGACGGTCGCAAAGTGCTGGACTTAGTCGCGTACCATCCGGGCACGGCAGACCACCTATGCACGAAGCTATGTCGGCGGTTCGTTGCTGACGATCCACCCCCTTCTCTAGTCCAGGCAGCGGTCAAAACCTGGTTAGAGCATCGCGAAAACCCCCACCAAATTCGCGAAACCGTACGAGTCATCGTGCAATCTCCAGAATTCCTGGATGGAGAGCGCCAAAAAGTGAAGCGTCCGTTCGAATTCTTAGCGTCATATCTGCGAGCCACTCAAGCCAACTTCAACCCTTCATTTGCATTTCTCGAATCCACCGAAAACTCAGGCCAAATGTTGTTCGGTTGGCCGACGCCAGAAGGCTACCCCGATCGCGCTGCTTACTGGCTGAGCACCCACAGCACCCTCGCCCGCTGGCACAGTCTTTTCGATCTCACGCTTAACGAGCAAGCCGACGCGATCCAGTTCGACCTCCAAGCCCAGATGCCAACGGAAGTGCGCACGCACCGACAAATTGTCGATTACTGGATTCAACGGCTGCTAGGTACCGCTCTCGATTCCCAAACGTACGAGCAACTTCTCCAAACGTTCAGTCAAGATCGCAACCCCGACAGTTCGCCCCCACGAAATGCCGATCTGAAAGGACGAGTTCGACAGTTAGTAGCCCTGTTGGGCACGCATCCAGACTTTCAATGGCGCTGAGGTAACAACGATGAAAACGTGGACGCGACGAGCGTTGCTCGCAACTGGTAGTGCCAGTATTGCCGGACTTTCAGGAGCATTGCTGCAGCGAAAAAGCTTCTCAAGCATAAATCAACCTGCGCGATCGCGGGTATCCCTACAGCAAACCACTACGGCTGTCACCCCGAATGGGCAGAGCGATCGCGATATTCTCGTTTTTCTCTTTCTTCGGGGCGGCTGCGACGGCCTCAACCTCGTCGCCCCTGTTGACGACCCGCACTACATCGACGCTCGCCCGCCATCCCTTCGCCTCACCGAACGCGGCGAGTATGCCGGGATGCGCCTCAAGAACCCTCCTGTAGATGCCGACTTCCGACTCCACGCCAGTGCGCCCGAACTCAAAGATCTTTACGATGACGGCCACCTCGCCCTCATTCATGCCTGCGGCCTCACCCACGGCACTCGCAGTCATTTTGAAGCTCAAGAGTTGATGGAATGGGGCACAGCAGACACCCAACGGATGAAACAAGGGTGGATTGCCCGCTACCTCAACGCGAACCAACCCACAGGACTTTTACCCGTAGTCGCCATCTCTGACGGCATCCCAACCACGCTACGCGGATATGCAGACGCAGTCGCCATGCCCGCTCTGGAAGAGTTCGTCACTCCGATAGACGAGCCATACGAAGCCATTTTGCAGAGTTTCTATACGGGTGGTGACGACCCGGTTCGGCAAGCAGGTGCTCTTACGCTCAGCACCCTCAGCACCGTGCAGCAGAACTTAGATGTACAAGCAGAAGTGAGCCGCTTGCGCGCCAAAAATGCGTCGTATCCCGAAGAAGAAGGTTACGAACTCGGTCGGACTCTGCAATCCATCGCCCATCTCATCCGCCTCGACGTTGGCTTACAAGTGGTCACAGTCGATTACGGCGACTGGGATACTCACGTCGAACAACCCTACTTATTTACCGAACTCGTACGCGGACTCTCGCAAGCGTTGGGAGCGTTCTACGACGATCTAAGTAACTATCGCGATCGCCTCACCGTCGTTGTCATGAGTGAATTCGGTCGCCGTCTCAAAGCCAACGAAAGCCACGGCACGGACCACGGCTTTGGCAACGTTGCCATGGTCTTAGGCGGCAACGTCAACGGCGGCAAAATCTACGGTCAATGGCCTGGCTTGGCCAATGCACAACTCGATGACGGAGCAGATTTAGCGATAACAACCGATTACCGCAGTATTCTCAGTGAAGTAGTAGTAAATCGGCTGAAATACCCTCAATGGCAGACCGTTTTCCCTCGTTTTGAAACCTATTCACCACTGGGACTTTTTACCTGAGAGAGCGATCGCAACCATGAGTCCATCTTTTTTCACGAACAAAATGAACCCCAAACACTCCAACAATTTGAACTGGTGGAGCAAGATCTTTGCCCTTTCTGGTTTGCTCCTGATCGCGGAAAGTTGTGGAACGGAGAATCCAACTGTGTCTACTCCGACCAATCCAGCATCTGCAACTATGTTGGCGATTGGAGATTCAGTCTTTGACTTCAATCGCGAAGAAAATGCATCCATTCCAGATGTCGTCGCCCAAAGACTCGGCACTACTGTTGCGAACGAGTCCGTCGGTGGTGCTTATCTGACTAACACTCTCGAACCCAATAATGCAAAACTCGACATTCGCAATCAGTACAGCGATCGCGATTGGGATTGGTTGATTATGAATGGTGGCGCCAATGATGTGAATGATGAATGCGGCTGCGGTGAATGTACTCAAACATTAAACGACATCATTTCGAGTGATGGCCTGACAGGAGCGTTACCCACTTTTGTCGATCGCGTCACGGAGCGAGGTACTCGGGTCATCTTTATGGGCTACTACGATTTGCCTCCAACCGCCGAATTCGGTTTCAATCGCTGCAACGAACTTGTTTCTACATATGAAGAGCGTATTCAGCGCCTGGCTACACGAAACGATCGCATGTGGTTCGTCGATGCCTCGCAAGTCATCGATCCGAATAATTTAGCTCTATTTCAAAGCGATCGCGTTCATCCTTCCATCGAAGGAGCAAAAGCGATTGGCGACCTCATAGCAGAAGAAATCATCAAGCTACAGTGATTCATCATGGCAGATGCAACATAAGCGAGTCTGCTGCTATGGCATTTCGGAGATCGCTTTTCTCACAGCGTTTACGCAGTTTTCAAACTGCTGAGTTTTGCGCGTACGACCCGAACGATTGAGAGACGAGAAAAAAGTCTGGCGCAGCCCACGAGCGATCTCAATTTGGACACCCTTACCTGTAGAACCGCGATTACAGATATTCTGGCGCGATCGCCCCTGAAGTCCGATGTTTTTATGATGACAAACCTGAAAATTATAAGCCTGTAAATAGTCTGTAATTCTCGCCGCGATTTCCTCATCGCGCCCGCCTAGAAAAACAACCTCTTCCTCGCTCTGTTCTCCGTGAATTGTGATTACAGTGGTAACCCTTTCAACAAGTGCCAAACATCGAGGCTCGTCAAATCGATGGCTAGCAATGTGGAGAGTTCTGTTGTTTATAGATTTAAGCCCTTCAAATAAGTACAAGGAGAAGGTATTCCCGGCGATCGCTTCAGCAAGCTCAGATGTACCGGGTTCGATCCCACCTCCATGTGGAGCCACGATCGCGATGCTGCTGCCGCGATTGAAGCAACACACCCGAAAATCAACATTTTCCTGTTCTCGCTGGATGCATTCCGCAAAACTCGCGTATCTGTCGGACATGGCAATACCATCGACTTCAACAGAAAGAAGTCTGTGCATCTACGGCAGTACATCTACGACAGTACACCTGAGAGTGAAACGGCTGTAATGTCTACGGCAGATTGCGTCTAGTCTAGTAGCCACCCGTGATGTGATTTGGGCAGCCAACTAGCAAGCTTTTATGTTCACTTCATCACTTGCGTTAATTGCGGAATATTTTCTTCCCACTTACGAGCCGGGCTAGCCCGCCGAATGTTGCGCCAGATTTGAGTTGCGGCAAGTGTGCCATCGGCCACTGCGATCGAGATTTGATTGAGTCCTTTTTTCAGATCGCCCAATGCAAAGATGCGATCGTGAGACGTTTGGGCCATGTCGTTAGTTACGAGGTTTTCGCCGTTCCACTCCAATCCCTCAATCCCTTTGAGGTAGTGATTGTGGTAGATCGAGCCCATGCTGACGAGACCAGTCGACGCTTCTACTACCGTGCCGTCCGCCAGTTCTATGCCGCTGAGCTGGTGATTTTCTCCCAGAAACTTGGCGATGGGAGCTTCGTAGAGTGGGTAACCGTGTTCGGCTAGCTTTTGCTTCATCTCGTCGCTGACTTCAAACAGGCCGTGGGTCAGCACGGAAATATAGGGTGTAAACCAGTTCAGCACGAATGCCGCATTGATTTGGCCTTCCGACCCAGCAATGAGTACTGATTTGCGATCCCACATGTCAAAGCCATCGCAGATCATGCAGACGTGTAGGGTGTAGCCAGCAAAGTCGTAAACATTCTGCATGTTCTCCAATTCGGGCAGCACGTCGATAACACCCGAAGCAGCAATCAAATACTTGCTACGAAAGATAGAGTAATCCTGGCTGTTTTTCCCCACCTTTACTTTGACCGCGAAGGTTTCGCCTTCATCGGTGACGTCTTCAACAAAGCCGCGCAGGAAGTCTCCACCCCAGTTCAAAACCTGTTCCGTGCCGTGTTTCACTAAATCGCGACCGGGGGTGTCAGGGTCGAGGCCAAGGTAGTTGCGCAGGTCCTGCATCCAGAACGATCGCCCTTTCCCTTTTTCAATCACCAAACATTTCAGCCCGTAGCGAGCCAGATAGACCCCGGCAGAAAGGCCGCCTGCGCCACCGCCAACCACGATTGCGTCGTAGATCGTGTCGAGCTGGGTACTCAAATTTCTGTTGGTGAGTTTCATGGCGATCGCTCTGCGGAGTGAACAAGAGTGGGGACGAAAGTAGAGAAGGAGCGCGAGACTCCTCCTCTGCAGCAACGGAATGAGACGGTTGACTAGCCGACGAAAGCCAGTCGAGGCTCGGACACGCCAGCAGACTCAATCCCTCTCAGGTAAGCCAGCATGGTATCAGCATCGGAGACTTCAAACGGATCGATTGGGCAGTTGTCGCCAAAATCAGGTTCGACGAACATTTTCTCGATTTTGCCATCCTCAATCAACATCGAGTAGCGCCAAGAGCGCATGCCGAAGCCGAGATTGGATTTATCGACCAACATGCCCATTTTGCGCGTAAACTCACCGTTGCCGTCAGGTAGCAGAAAGACATTCTTTGCGTTCTGCTGTTTGCCCCACTGGAACATGACGAAGGCGTCGTTTACCGACAAGCAGACGATCTGGTCGACTCCTTGCGCCTTGAACTCGTCGTATAGCTCTTCGTAACGGGGTAAGTGATTGGAAGAACAGGTAGGAGTGAATGCGCCGGGCAATGAAAATAAGACGACTTTCTTACCGCCAAAGATTTCGGAACTGGTGCGATCTTGCCAGCGGTAAGGGTTAGGACCTTCCACCGACTCGTCGCGGACGCGGGTTTTAAAGACGACTTCGGGAACGCGATCGATAACCATAGTTACCTCTTGGAGGGGGATACTGCACTCGAGCGCGATCTCGCAGCTCGCTTTAATCAGAATAATTCTGAGATAGGAATTATTCAATAGTCAGAAATACTCAAAGAGACGAATCTATCCGAACTGATATGATGGTGGTGTCAATTCGCACCTGTCTGCTCATCTGGTTAGGGCCATGTCGTTGCCATCTGAAACGATCGTTGGAGTTTTGAAAGCAAAAGGCTTGCGGGTTACGCCGCAACGATTCTCGGTGTACGAACTTTTGCTTGCTCGCGACGATCACCCGACGGCTGAACAGATGTTGACTGAGTTGAACCGCGATCGCCCCGTCCTTTCCCAAGCCACGGTTTACAGCGCTCTACAGGCTCTACGCGAAGCGGGTTTGGTCCGGGAGGTTCTGTTAGAAGAGGGCGTCAGTCGTTACGACGCCAATGTAGAGCGTCACCATCATTTTCACTGTCGCGAGTGCGGGGCGATCGCAGATATTGCCTGGGATACATTTAGCTGCGTCGATCTCAACCGCCTCCCCGCCGGACTACACGGGGAGGAGTACGAAATTACGGTGCAGGGAACCTGCGATCGCTGCCGTGCTGAGTAGATTAGCTTTTCTCGGAGAGCATTTTTAGACACGCTCCCTCCAATCTAATAGGCTCTAAATTCAGATTGCACCTTGATGGCTGATGTAACAGTAGATACATGGCTGAGAATACCCCAAAAGCAGTCATCATCTATGCTGAAGCTAATGGCCGAGAACCTCTCACGAGATGGTTGCAATCCCTGCGCGATCGCCGCATCCAGAAACGAATAGAAGTTCGTTTGTTGAGATTGGAACAAGGGCAATATGGTGACTGTGCGCCGGTTGGTGAGGAAGTACTTGAATTGAGGCTTTTCTTCGGCGCTGGCTATCGAGTTTATTTTGGAGAGGATGGCGATCGCATCGTTGTTTTACTTTGTGGAGGCGATAAAAGCACTCAGCGCAACGATATCAAACGGGCAAAACAGTACTGGAAGGATTACCAGAAAAATGCGTAAATACAGAACATTCAGCGAGGTTACAACTGAGTATTATCGCAACCATCCCGAGGAAATTGATGAATTCCTAAAAGTTGC
>JBCBVC010000157.1:0-8615 GCA_039817845.1 Cyanobacteria bacterium J06642_2 | reverse complement strand
ACTGCTTTTGATAAGTTTTGGGTGTCATCCCTGTCATCTGACGGAAGACTTTTGTGAGATGAGTTTGATTTGCAAAGCCGCAATCTAGAGCAATGGTGCTAATTGCTATTGATTTCTGTTTCAGTAATTGTTTAGCTCGTTCCACACGTTGTTGTATCAAATACCGATAGGGTGTGATTCCTACCGATCGTTTGAAGGATCGACTAAAGTGAGATTTGCTCATGTTGGTTAGGGTCGCCAAATCCAAAACCGATAAATCTCGCGTTAAATTTGCCTTCATGTAATCAATGACTCGCTCCAACTGTGACTGGGATAAACCGTTGGTTTTGACCTTAAGCGCAGGTTTATTGACTGCGTAGTTCTTTACCAACCGAGTGGCAAGTGCTGTTCCCAACAAATCGCCATACAACCTGCCAGACAGACAACCCGTTTGGATTTCTATCTTGAGCGCGAGAGCTAACTGCTGAATTACCGGATCGTCGATCGCAAACTGTGGAATCAGATCTATGTCTCCCTGCATCAATTTCTCATTGGCTTGATTCAGCAATGTAGGACAAATTGCAATCACCGAAAATTCGACTTTTCGATCCCAGTTTGTCCGATGACTTAGAAATGCTGGAATAATATCCACGCGACTATTGCCGTGGACATAACGTCTAAATTTGCCGTCTACATAACGCTCTGCCCTAAAGCAACTTTTGGGGGACGCGATCACCAGTGAATGTTGGCGAAAGCTATGCTCGATCGTCTCATGGGGAGGATGACAATAGTGGGTAAAGGTTAGCCCTTTCCACCCGGCGCGATAGCTATCGACTAGGGGTGTTTGTGGAAGTACTCGCGCTGCTTCCTCCGGGTTTGTAAAGTCGAGCGTAAAGGTTGAATGAGTCACCATAGGCTTTGCTCAGTCAAGAGTTCGCATCTCCAGCAGGATTAGGATAATTTCAGCAGAATTGGATGAGACTCCACGTTACGGCTACGTCTACCGTAATGGTGTTTATAAAAGGTGATGGTAGCGATCGCCCCATCATAAAAGCAGCACGTTCAGCTCGAACACGTTCTCACTCTAAAAAGGGAAATTCGCCCGATAGCAAGTTAAGCATTGTCTCATCTCCTTCACTTTCCTCTCATGCCAGATCGACCTCTACCAGAAATCGAACTGCTACGTACAGCGTATACAGCCTTTAACGCGCGTGACATTGATTCAGCCCTCACCCTCATGACTTCCGACGTGCATTGGCCGAGAGCATTCAAAGGTGGTTTTGTCTGTGGGCCTGAAGAAGTCCGCACTTACTGGACGGAGCAGTGGAGGGAAATCGACGCACACGTCGAGCCGGTTGCCTTTCACCTAGAGAATGACGGGCAGATCTTGGTCGAGGTGCATCAGGTCGTGCGCGATCTGGCTGGAGCCGTGCTTGCCGACGAGCACGTCGGCCATCGTTTCACCATTGAGCATGGCTTGATTCAAGCTATGGAAGTCTGTCTACTTTCATCGTCTGGCCTCGATACGTAACAATGCCCATGCACGCCGACTTTTGAGAGGCGATCGGTATGCGACAAAGGTGGCCTGTGGAGGGTGATGGGCAACGTTGATGCGTGCAAACACGATCGATCGCAAGAACCTAGAAACGGAAGGATGCTGGAGTTGTGCTTCCAGGTGACGAGAGAGCATCCCGTGCTTGACCTGATAGATAGTTTGGCCACTCTGATAAGCAAGGGATTTGAGTCGCGTCCACACTAACAACGCACAAACAATATGGTTGCGTTGAATGCGTCCCTTGCGACATTGACAGCCTACGACACCCCGTGCGTAAGTCCTGTTTTACTAAAAATTAGGTTCGATTCAGTCCATATTAGTGAAATTTAGTCCCGGTGCCACCGCAGACAAACGAGCTAAAAGCCTATCCATGTCAAGGAGAAGCACGATTTTTGGGGAAGCTGATGACCGGACTCGAACCGGTGACCTGCTCATTACGAGTGAGCTGCTCTACCAACTGAGCTACATCAGCAATAGCCCATCTAGTTTGCCCGATCGCGCGCCAAAGGATCAAGGCATACACTTGAGTAATTGTGAGGGGAGTGCGTGTCAGTCAAACATTTGGGATTATCCTCGTGCGTTGGATTCGTAGCGTTCGTAAGCGGCGACGATGCGCTTGACGAGTGGATGGCGCACCACGTCGCGCTGGTCGAAAGTACAGAACGCAATCCCCTCTACATTCTTCAAGATGCTTTGCGCCAAGCTCAATCCCGAATTACGTTGCGCGCCCAAATCCGTCTGACTCAAATCGCCAGTCACCACCATCCGGGATTGAAATCCCAGGCGAGTTAAGACCATCTTCATCTGCTCGGGTGTGGTGTTTTGGGCCTCATCTAGAATTACGAAGGCGCGATTGAGAGTACGCCCTCGCATATAGGCTAGTGGAGCAATTTCAATTGTTTCTTGCTCGATCAGTTTAGGCACTTTCTCCGGCTCAATGAACTCGTAAAGTGCGTCGTAGAGAGGCCGCAGATAGGGTGAAATTTTCTCCTGTAAATCGCCGGGCAAGAATCCCAAACGCTCTCCTGCTTCGACCGCAGGCCGAGTGAGAATTAAACGCTCGTACTGCTTATCTTGTAAAGCTGCGATCGCCATCACCGCCGCTAAATACGTTTTGCCCGTCCCTGCCGGACCGAGGCCGAAAGTGAGATCGTGACTGGCGATCGCCTTAACATACTGTCGCTGCTTAGGCGTTTTGGGTCGAATGACTTCGCCGCGTCGGTTGTTGGCCAAAACGTGAGACTGCGATTCTCGATATTGCTCCTCTTGATGGGTATTGAGGGCATGGAGAGCCGTTTCTACATCCACTTCAGTCACGGCACTACCTGCTTGCCACAGTGACTGCAACAGTTCCACTAACTCGCGCACGCGCTGGCGCTGCACGTCGGTGCCGTGCACCCACACTTCCTGCCCGCGCAAACTCAGCTGTGCTCCGGTCTTGCGGGCCAGAAGCTTCAGATTTGCGTCATTTGACCCGGCTAAGTTCAGCGCGTTGTCGATACTAAAGAGGTCGAGCGCCTCGGAATCAATCATGCAGTCTGTAAAGTTGGCGTCATCAATGTCAGGATACGTCAGCCAACCCCTCGTCCCGAGTGTCTAACGTGCGATCGGAGTCTAAGCTGCTTTACGTGCCACCGTGTAGCGACTCATGAAGTGAGACTGTACGTCTAACACCTCACAGCCTGCAGATTGGAGGCGATCGCCCAAATTGTCGCGTATGTAGTTGCGATAGTAGGGCTCGTGGAACGTTTTGGAGAAGGCTTCCATCGACTCGACCAGCTCGGGAGAATCGCTCATTTGGATAGAGTCGCAGATGACGATAAGTCCATCAGGAGAGGTCACGCGAGCCATCTCGTTGATGACATTTTGGCGCGCCTTTCCAGGCAGTTCGTGAAATAAGAAGACGCTAGTCGTAATGCCAAAGTAACCGTCCGTGAAAGGAAGATTCTCCGCATTGTGTTGCAATAGTTGGGGCAGTTCACCAGGAATCTCACTCAACGTCTGATTGGCTTTCCGCAGATAGGCGGGAGACAGGTCGACTCCGTACAGAGAAGCTTGCGGAAACGCGCCCCGCAACATCTGCAGCGTTCGACCAGTGCCGCACGCCACGTCGAGAATACGCGTGAACTTGTTGGGGCGCTGGACGGCGAGATCGACCATCGGTCGAATGACGCGCCGCCGCATGGCATCAGCACTACCGCCAAACAGCAACTCCACTTGCAAATCGTAGAGATTGGCCGACTGGTCGCTCAAATAGCCATTGGTTTGATGGTGAAAATTCTGCAGATAGTACTTCGGGTAGCCATCAGTATCAATGTCATCAGCAAACTCGTGGTGCTGTTTGCGACTGACACGATCGCTAATCGAAAATAAGTCCATCCATACTTGCGGATAAAATCGGGCGAAATCGCCCCAGGGATTGTCGAATAGCAAGGTACGCGGATAGTATCTTAACTCTGCATCCTGCCAGTCCACTGCCAGCAGCTCTTCATAACGCGCCTGCACTACATCAATTGTGGCTTGACTGACTCCACCGTCACTGCGACGCTCTGATGCGATCTCATCGGACTCATCAAAGCGAAATCCGCGTTTGAGGACGCTGCTCGCTTCCACCAGGGTCTGTGAAGCTCGCGTTGATGCAAACTTGTGGGCGAGACCAAAATAATTTTTGCTCCACTGAAAAGCACGATAGGTAGCTTCCCCAGCCGAGGCGGACAACATACCAGTGAGATCGGGAACGATTTGCATGACCCTGCGAAGCTTAACTTTTATTTACAATCAATGTTACCGCACCTTTATAAAAACGCGATCGCTTGTGAATACAAACCCGAGTGCAGCTGGCAGATACGTGGTGGCTTGATGTCAAGTGGTGATTTCAATCACAGCATGGGAAACGTCAGACATATTGCTCTTGACGTTTTAGTTAGGATGCGGAGGCCCTGACTGCGCCTGGGTTCTGGGTAGCTAAAACGTCCTAAATAGCTTGACGGCTGCCATAGTCTCTTTTGTATAGATAATGCATCAGTGTATTTGCTTGAATCACTTGGTGACATCCGAGCCCAAATGAACTCGAACTAGATTGTCGGATTCCGAAAGAATGTTGCCGACATGGGGAATAGTAAGTGGGCTAAGGTTCGCCCTTGGCGTATAGATGCGGCTCAGAGAGATTTAGGCTATTGACGCCAATCTCACATCTGGGGAGTTTGTGAGGATTGGTTTTGTCTTGCGTGGAAAGTATCGGGGGTATTCATGGATACTGCCATGAAGGATTCCGCGCTTCTGAGCATCAGCGAGGCCTTCGAGCGGTATTTCGAGCTGGAAATCGCCAGTACGCCCGCCCAGGTTCAGAGAGTGCGCCGAATTCGTTACCAAGTATATTGTTCTGAGTTGCATTACGAACGCGAGGAAGATTGTCCTGACGGCTACGAGCGGGATGAATATGACGCGCGCTCGATTCATTGCCTGTTGCGCCACAGATCCAGCAGTTTATATGCAGGAACTGTGCGGTTGGTGTTAGCGGATCGTGTCAGCCCTAAAGCCCCTTTCCCTTTTGAGTCTTTTTGTTACGAGAGCCTCAGTCAAGAAGGGAAAGACTTATTACAGCGACCCCGCACTTGTTTGGGAGAGGTATCTCGTCTAGCCGTTACTGGGGGATTCCGCAAACGACGTGGCGAGCAAGCCTCAGCCGTAGGCGTTCCCGACCGCAGCAAGATGACGCAGATGGAACGGCGCAGCGTTCCACTGATTGCGCTGGGATTGTGTCTGGCCGCAACTTCGTTAGGAATGCAGCGCGGACTGGACTGTATTTTTGCCATGATGGAGCCGCGCCTAGCGCGTCATTTGAGGCGTTTTGGCATCCACTTTCGGCAAGTGGGCGATTTGATGGAGTATCATGGCACGCGCGGCCCCTTTTTCATCAGTCGCGAGCAGGTCTTGACCGAACTCCATCCTGACGTATCCGAGCTATTGGATTACATCACGCAGCAAATTCCATTGCGCAACATCCCTGGATTCGAGTAGAAGAAGGCTGGATACGTCAACAAGTTGGCGATCGCAAAAGCACTCGTGAAGGGGGGATTGCTGTGGCTATTTCATCGGAAGCTCTAGCTGCTTGGCAAGAAGCTGTGGGGTACGAGTGGGTAGAAGCCGGAGCAGCCGAGCGTGAAGCGGCTGAAACCGCAACGTTTGCCACTCAGCAACGTGTCTGGGCGATCGTCCGACCGGGCGATCGCGCCCAAGTTCAAGCATGCCTCCGCATCGCCAATCAGTTTAGGATTGCTGTCTATCCTGTCAGCAGCGGTAAAAATTGGGGATACGGATCGCGGGTGCCCGTTATGGACGGTTGCATTCTGCTGGATGTGTCGCGCTTGAATCGCATTGTCGAGTTTGACGAAGAGCTGGCCTATGTCACGGTGGAGCCAGGGGTAACCCAGCAGGACCTATTCGAGTTTTTGCAACACAAGCGATCGCGGCTGTGGATGGACTGCACGGGTTCGAGTCCGGACACGAGCTTGATTGGCAATGCGATGGAACGGGGGTTCGGCCACACTCCCTATGGCGACCACTTTGCCAATATCTGTGGTTTGGAAGTGGTACTGCCTACAGGGGAATGTGTAGAGACGGGCTTCGGACAGTTTGCCAATGCCAATTCGGCGTCGGTCTATCGCTGGGGCGTGGGGCCGTATTTAGATGGCTTATTCACCCAGGCCAACTTTGGCATCGTGACCCGCATGAGCGTCTGGCTGATGCCTGCTCCGGAATATTTTCAATCGTTTTATTTCAGCGTCGCTAGCTATGACCAGTTGGCTCCACTCATCGACGCACTGCGCCCCCTGCGTCAGAACGGAACGATTAAAAGTGCCGTTCACATTGGCAATAGTTACAAAGTGCTGTCCTCCATTCAGCAATACCCGTGGGATGAAATGGAGGGCAAAACACCGCTCTCGCTCGAAGTGATGGGGCAGTTTGCTAAGACTTGGGATTTTGGCGCGTGGAATGGTTCCGGCGGGATTTATGGGACGCGATCGCAGGTAGCAGAAGCAAGACGTTTGGTTAAGCGCGCGCTTAAAGGAAAAGTCAAACGGTTACGGTTCCTGGACGATCGCCTAATCGACCTTGCGGCAAAGGTCGCAAAGCCTTATCAGAAAGTGACGGGATTGAATCTACCGGAGATGTTAAAGCTGATTCGGCCTGTTTACGGTCTAATGCAGGGCGTGCCGACGGACAGTTCTCTTGCCAGTACGTATTGGCGCAAGAAGATTTCCGTGCCACAAGAGATGAATCCGGATCGCGATGGCTGTGGCCTGATTTGGTGTGCGCCGGTTGCGCCAATGACAGGCGAGTATGCAAATGCGATTTATCGAATCTTCAGCGAAACGGTGTTTGCGTCAGGATTCGAGCCGATTATTTCCATCACGCTGCTGACCGAGCGGTGCTTGGGATGCGTCACCACGATTGCCTACGATCGCGATATTCCTGGCGAAGACGAACGCGCCATGACGTGCTATAAAACTCTGCTCGATCGCTTTGCAGCAGCAGGCTACTACCCTTATCGGTTGGGCATCCAGTCTATGGGTGCACTAGATAGGTCTGAAAGTTATCGAGACTTGCTGCGATCGCTTAAGAGCACTTTCGATCCCAACAACATCCTCGCTCCAGGTCGATACGATACATGCTTGCGCAGCAAGTCAGCAACAAATGAAGAAACTGCTGCGATTGCTCCCTGACTGCATCGTCTGCATCGGGGTTCATCTATGCAAGTGCTAGCGGTTGCAAAAAGCTTTGCAGTGTTTCTAGATAAGCCGCAGGCCGTTCCAGCATGGGAAAATGCGCGACTTTCGGAATTTCGACGTATTGAATGGTGTCGTTGAGTTGGGCTGCTTGCTTGCCTAGCTTGGGCGGGATAATGATGTCTTTTGCTCCGGCAATTAGTAGTGTGGGCACGGCGAGAGCGCTGAAAGCTTGGGGCATGACAATGCTGGCATGTTTGCTGACGCAGGTGTACATCGTACCTAGGTTGGCCGAGCCATCTGCTTGAAGGTAGTCGGCCAGAAAAGCTTGGCTGTCGGAGCGGGGCAGGGCTTTGTGAACGAAGCGAGCCATAAAGAGGCGATCGCAGCCGGGAATGGCAGGTAACCAGGCAGGGCGGAAACTAACGACGAGGCCGCCGACGCGATGGAATAGCGAAAAGGTCAGTTTGTCGTAAGCAAAGATGCCGCTACAGGTAAGCACGAGTTGATGCAGGCGATCGCCGTATTTGCTCGCGAATAACGTGGCAATGGATGCCCCCATGGAATGAGCGTTAATAGAAACGCGATCGAGCTGTAGGGCATCGAGCAGAGCTTTGAGCTGTTCGACGTAGGCTTCCATGCTGTAGCTAGCATCACGAGGGTTTGGGTGAGGATTGTCAGTTTCGCGCTGCTGGCTTTTGAATGACGATCTCCCGAATCCACGCATGTCGTAGAGCAAGCAGTCGTAGGTCTCGCTCAGCGCGCGGGCTGTGGATTCCCAATACTGTCCCGAACCGCCCCAGCCGTGGACGAAGAGCATCACGGGTTTGCGATCGCTTTCTGATGTGCGAATCCATTCGTAATAGTGGGGAATGCCGTCAATATCGACTGTCGCCACGGCCTGACCTCAGTTCGCCTCGTGCCCCCGCATTCTAATCGCGGCGATCGCTCCAGAAGCCGAACGATCTCTGGAAAATTTTCTGGAGGTTTGCGATCGAACGACATGAGTGAAGTGCCTTCCCCTTGTATTGAACATTGACATTACGGTCTTCCGTATACCTTCCATTTCTGAATGAGTTCTTCAGACTGGAGTGGCAATGAATGCCAACGCTTGCGAATGCGAGCTAATACAGCTTGACGCTTTTCGAGTTGGCTGGATTGGATTTTAGAATCTTCGGATGTCACCAAACCTTCCTCTATTTCTGTCAACAACTTCTTGGGTCGGATAAGGCAAGACTGGAGAATCTCGATAATATTTGGGGCGACTCTTATTTGCAATAGTCCGGACAGTTTAGAGGTTGAAGTTAGAAGAAAGGCGTCCACCATGTAGAGTGCAGATGTCACTCAAAACA
>JBCBVC010000156.1:0-8622 GCA_039817845.1 Cyanobacteria bacterium J06642_2 | reverse complement strand
TGGCGTTTTACCACTGACGATGCCCGGATTAAGCTCAAACGGCTTTATCCATCAATACTCAACTGACAAAACACTAGTGGAGTACTTGCAAACATCGAGTTGAGGATTATGCCAAGACAGAACGAGCGGTATCTAATAGATTCTCGACCGTAAAGCCAAATTCCTCCATGCAGGTGCCGCCTGGGGCAGAGGCACCGAAGCGATCGATGCCGATGACTGCGCCGGCAGAACCAACGTACTTGTGCCAGCCCATCGTCGAGCCGGCCTCAATCGAGACGCGCTTAGTCACGCTGGGAGGTAACACGCTGTCGCGGTACTCCTGAGTTTGCGCTTCGAATAGCTCAATGCAGGGCATCGACACGACGCGCACGGCCTTGCCTTCTTTCGCTAGTTCTGCTGCGGCATCTACAGCCAACGCGACTTCTGAACCCGTTGCAATCAAAATCAACTCGGGATTTGGAGCATCGACGACAACGTAACCGCCTTTAAGCGTTCCTTCGACCGACGTGCCTTCCAAGTTCTTCAGCTTCTGGCGGGAGAATACCATCAGCGAGGGCGTTTTCATCTGGGTCAGCGCCGACTGATACGTGCCGACCGTTTCCTTGGCATCTGCTGGACGCAGGACGTGCAGGTTAGGGATGGCGCGCAGCGAAGCTACCGTCTCGACGGGCTGGTGGGTGGGGCCGTCTTCACCCAATGCGATCGAATCGTGGGTCATAACGTGCAGGACGCGAATTTCTGACAGCGCCGACAGGCGAATAGCCGCCCGCATGTAATCTGTGAAAATCAAGAAGGTGGCATCGTAAGGAATCAAGCCGCCGTGCAGGGCCATGCCGTTAGCAACGGCACCCATAGCGTGTTCGCGAACGCCGAAACGGAAGTTGCGACCTTCATAAGAGCCGGGTTGGAATTCAGCCAAACCGCTCATGTAGGTCATGTTGGAGTGTGCTAAGTCCGCAGAACCGCCCAACAGCTCGGGCACGACCGGAGCGAGGGCGTTGAGGCAGAACTTGGAGAGGTTGCGGCTGGAATCTTGCTTCTCGAGCACGGTATCGAGAGCTTCTTTCCAACCGTCAGGCAGTTCGCCAGCCATCGTACGCTCGAACTGAGCCGCCTCAGCTGGATACGCCATCTTGTAGGCAGCAAAGCGCTCGTTCCAGGCTGCTTCTGCCTGCGCACCTGCATCCGTAGCCTCGCCGAAGTGGGCTTTCACATCATCCGGTACGAGGAAGTCAGGCTCCAGCGGCCAATCGAGGGCTTCTTTGGTGAGCTTGATTTCGTCAGGGCCGAGGGGCGTGCCATGTACGCCAGCAGTACCGGACTTGTTAGGAGAGCCGTAACCGATGGTGGTGGTGATAACAATGAAAGAAGGCTTGTCGGTAACTGCTTTAGCCTCAGCGATCGCTTTTTCAATCGCATCTAAATCGGTATCGCCCTGCTCGACGTAAGAGACGTGCCAGCCATAGGCTTCGTAGCGCTTGCCCACGTTTTCGGTGAAGGCAATTTCGGTGCTGCCGTCAATGGAAATGCTGTTGCTGTCGTACATGACGATCAGCTTGCCCAGCTTCATGTGACCCGCCATCGAAGCTGCTTCGCTGGCGATCCCTTCCATGTTGCAGCCGTCACCCGCGATCGCGTAGGTGTAGTGATCGACGATATTGTGACCGGGCTTGTTGTATGTAGCGGCGAGGTGAGCCTCAGAAATTGCCAGGCCGACTGCGTTACCGACACCTTGGCCGAGAGGACCGGTAGTCACTTCAATGCCGGGGGTCTCGAAGTTTTCGGGGTGACCGGGAGTTTTGCTACCCCACTGCCGGAACTGCTTCAGGTCGTCCATAGACACGTCGTAGCCCATCAGATGCAGTAACGCGTACTGCAGCATGCAGCCGTGACCCGCTGACAAGATGAAGCGATCGCGATCGACCCACTTGGGATTTTTAGGGTTGCACTTAAGGAATTGCTTCCAGAGGACGTAGGCCATCGGCGCTGCCCCCATCGGCAAGCCGGGGTGGCCGGACTTTGCCTTCTGCACGGCATCCACCGCCAAAAAGCGGATGGTGTTAATGGCTTTGACGGCTAGTTCTTGGCTGGTAGAAGTGGCAACAGTCATGAACGGTCTCTCAGTCTATTCAGGGCAAAAGGGCGAACCCGGTCAGTTATATCAAATCAGCGGGAGTGGATCTCTCTCGATAATCCGTAATGCAACCGTTATGGCAGCAATTGTCAAAAACTCCTCACTATAAGGGAGCGCAAACACAAACAGTGTATAGTGAATTGCGATTTTTCTTTGCGCGATCTGAGTTGTCCAATTCGCCCGCAATTGTCCGTCGTGCTTTCATTCCGGCTGCTGGTTTGGGAACGCGCCTCTACCCAGTCACCCGAGCCGTTCCAAAGGAATTATTGCCCATCGGTTCTGTTCCCCTCATTCATCGCGCGATCTCCGAATGCACCCGAGGCGGCGTTCATGAGATCGTTCTCGTTATCAGTCCTGCCAAACAAGCTGTAGCTGATTACGCTCGTGAAGTTTGCCAGGACCTGGGATGCGATCTCGTCTGCGTCGAACAGTCTCAACCCAAAGGTGTCGGAGACGCAATCCTACTGGCCGAGCCTCACTTGGCAGGCGAACCGTTCGTCTTCTACATGCCTGACGAGGTTTGCTTCTGTCCGACATCGCCCATTGCTGCCTTAACTGATGCCTACGATCGCTTTCGTCACCCTGTCCTCGCCCTCACCTGGCTGACACCCGAAGTCGCGCCGTTTTTTCAGGGGACGGGTCGTTTGGAAACAGAGAAGTTGAGCGATCGCCACTATCGGATTACGGCGCTTTTAGATAAAGTCCGAGATCGCTTTCCGGTTGCCGAGTCTGGCAGCCTCAAAGGCGTGGGCATTGGCGTGGTGGATGCAGGGTTTGTGGAATTACTGCATCAGTATCGATTGCAGGTAAAAGACGATCGCGAATTCGATGACCTACCTGCGTGGCAGCACCTCGTCAAAACTGGTCAGCTATTCGGTGCACTTACAACCGGATTGATTATTGATGCAGGCAATCCCAGTGGCTTCGCTGCCGCCAATTACTGGTGGCTGACGAGTAAACCTTGTGAGCTAATTGACTTATGCTGAGCTACGCTTTTGCTTGATGCTGCTATGCCACAGGGCTTAGTGGTGGCGAGCGAGTCGAACCATCCACTGCGACAAAGGATTACCCATAACCGTGCCAGTAACTCTCGAAGGATTCATCAAAGCTTCTGTGCCGATGCAATCCAATAGCCTCAAACTCATCTCGCGTACTTCCCTTGGCAACCCCCAACCGAAGCATCTCATTAATTGCATTGGCCGACTCTGAGTATTCCATCAGCCTGCTTTCCTCGAAGAGAGCCGCATACTGCTCTCCGATTCCACCCAAGTAATTTGTTTGCAACAGCAAGTACTTCTTGAGACCCAGTTTCTTCGCAAAATAGTGGGTGATGGGAGAGTCCAGGGTAATGGGAGTGCTTCCCGACCCAAAGCAGATACTGGCTTTCTCCGCCCAGAGGTCACAGTGAGGTGCCGCAAACCCAACAATGACAACATATTGAGAGCTTGGGAAAATAGGCAGATCCAGCTCCATAGCCTTCTTTTCCTGAATCGGTTCCTTAGAAACTAACGCTACGATTGAGTGACCCATGATAGAAAACAAAAAATTAGACTGAAGCTAGCTCGGGTGTTTCTACTGAAAGGGCTGCCGCCCGGTGTTGGATGAGGCGATCGCGCTGCAACGGTCCCTGAATGTGACCCCAGGGCAATGGCGCATCCACGTCCCAATCCTGATGAACGTAGTACTCCAAGGGTGGCAGTTCTTGCTTGAGCTCTTTGAAGGCTCGCTTGTAGCTGCCCAACGAATCGCCAAATCCGCGCGCTAGTTCCAAAACGCGAGAGATGCGGCGATCTCCCCTCGAAATCAACGCCTGGATAACTGACCAGTTGTAGCTTTCTGGCCGGAAGTCAATTCCTACAGGACGCAGGCGCTTTTGCAAGAGCTTAAGTTTTTTCTCAGCCTTGCGATTGACTCCCTGCCATTGAAACGGAGTGTGAGCTTTGGGGACAAACGTGCTGCATCCGAACGAGAAACGCAGTTTGGGGGCTTGACGGCGCAATCCCTTCAACATTTCCACCGTCGCATCCAAATCTTCGTCCAATTCTGTCGGCAACCCCGCCATGCCATAGAGTTTCAAGCTCTTGAGGCCGCCGGACTGAGCCGCGATCGCCGCTTGTTCGATCTCCTCATTGCTTAACTTTTTATTGATGACCTGCCGCAGGCGCTCCGAGCCACTTTCCACCGCCACCGTAATGGAATTGCTGCCGCGTCGGGTCAACACGCGAGTCAATTTTTCCGTTACCGTGCCCGTGCGAACCGATGACAAGCTCATACGCACGCCATCAAAGCGATCTCCATCCAAATAATCCAGCAGCGCATCGAATTCAGGATGCTGCGTAATCGAAGCGCCCAGCAGCCCTAAGCGATTCGTAACCTCTAAACCGCGATCGATGGCTGGAATCAAACTGCCCTCAACATCCGCTACCCGAAACGGCAACGTCAGATAGCTGGCCAAACAGAAGCGACACATCTCTGGGCAACTGCGCACTACTTCTACCATGTAGATGTTTTCCCAGGCGGCGCGGGGCGTAACGACGCTAGATGTTGACAATGTTCTACTGCGATAGGTGCGTTTTTGAATGCGATCGGGTACGCCATCATATTTTGGTTGACAGTCCTGCACGGCTCCGGTTGCACTCTCATAGACGAGATCGTAAAGCTGCGGGACGTAGATTCCAGGGATGCGAGCTAAGTATTTGAGTTGGGTGAGGCGATCGCTCCCTTTCACCTCCTGATAGGCATCGATAAACTCGTGCAGTAGCTCCTCACCGTCCCCCACGAGCACTATGTCAAAGAAGTCAGCAAATGGCTCGGGATTGGCTGTCAGCACGGGACCACCGCCAAACACTAACGGATGCTCGTCCCCTCGCTCGGCAGCCCGCAATGGAATTCCATCTTGCTCCAGCAGATTGAGGATATTGATGTAGTCCAGTTCCCACGACACCGAGAACCCCATCAATCGAGCTCGTCCTCGCCGCCTCGGTTCGCTATCAGTAAATAATCGCGTCACGTCCAGATCGGGACGGCTGGCCAACAGAGCCCACACCACCTGAAAGCCCAAGCTGGTGATGCCAATGGAGTAAGTATTTGGAAATGCAAAAACTAGCGGCACTGCATCAGCATCGGTTACCGCTGGCTCGAACAATAATGACTCTTCGGAGTACAGAGCGTTCACGCGAAAAAAGGAAAATGGGCCGAGCGCGATCGCATCCTAACCGAGTCCCAGCATCGGCACAGAGTCACTGTTTCGAGCTCCTCTCATTAATGAAACTGCCGCGCCATTGTCAGCATCCCCTGCTGCCCCAGCAGGATCTCGCGCAAAAACGACACAATCCCCACCCAAATCAAGGGCGACATATCAACCCCGCCCATAGTCGGGATTAGCTTGCGCGTTGATTGCAAGATGAACTCAGTCGGCCAAACCACCAACGCAAATGGAAACTTATTGCCATCCACCTGGGGGTACCAAGACAGCGGAATCCGCAGCACAAATAGCAGGATGTACATTCCCAGCAATGGGTTCAAAAGCGCGATCGCAAGTCCAACAGAGTCCATACTTCAAAGCCGCTAACACTTGACTACTGACGATGAATCACTCCTAAGGCTTCGTTTTAACAACGATGTCACCCAAAACTTTAGTCTGACAGCCCAAACGATAGTTATCGGGCTTCTTCTTCAACTTGCGCTGTTCTGGGGTAGTGCGAGGAGAAAGGCGATCGCTGCCTTCCACAATTTCCATCACGCAAGAACCACACTGTCCAGCGCCTCCACAGTTCATCATCTTGGCCATCATTTTATAAACGTCAATACCGTTTTCCAGGGCAGCAAGGCGGAGGTTTTTCCCGTCTGCTACGTTAATCTCTTTGCCTTCGTTCGCGAAACGGATGATAGCCATGAGGTTCTGGGGGTAAAAGATGAGTGCAAGGAACAGGAAGTAGTGCGTCTACCTCCTTCTATATTAAATTATATGAATTTTGGTCGCGATTTCTCAGAAATGCAACCAATTAAATGAGGTATGAGCAACCGATTGCGCCTCTAGTGGTTCGGATACCGCCCTGCGGGTTACATTCCGTTATACTGTTCGGAAACGCAGTGGCCGTCCTGCATACTGGTGACGAATGCAGCATTGTCCATCTTTGGCAACTTGCGGCTGTTTCCTAGTGATGTCAGGCGTAAGGCTGTGTAGAGGGGATCGTTGAGAGACACCCTTAACAATCTGTAGACAACGCAGGCGGGCGATCGTCACTCAAGTCGGGTAGCAACCGAGTTTTCTCGCGAGCTGGACTTCGGGGGCGAGCATTGGCGTTGAACGCAATCGCACGCGAGCAACTGGAGGATCGCAGTTTATGGGATTACCGTGGTACCGGGTCCACACGGTCGTAATTAACGACCCCGGGCGGCTGATCTCAGTCCACCTGATGCACACGGCATTGGTGGCTGGATGGGCAGGCTCAATGGCCCTTTATGAAACAGCAATTTTTGACCCCAGCGACCCCGTGCTGAACCCCATGTGGCGGCAAGGGATGTTCGTAATGCCCTTCATGACGCGTCTCGGCATCGAGAACTCGTGGAGCGGTTGGAATATTTATGGCGAGTTCGTCGAGAACGCTGGCTTTTGGAGCTATGAAGGCGTAGCGACGGCTCACATCATTTTGTCTGGCTTGTTGTTCTTAGCAGCTTGCTGGCACTGGGTCTTTTGGGATCTGGAACTCTTTCGCGATCCGCGTACGGGTGAGCCAGCTCTGGATCTGCCCAAAATGTTTGGAATTCACCTGTTTTTGTCCGGTCTCTTGTGCTTCGGCTTCGGTGCCTTCCATCTGACAGGCGTATTCGGGCCAGGTATGTGGATACATGATGCTTATGGTTTGGGCGGTCACCTTCAGCCAGTCGCGCCAGAATGGGGACCTGCCGGGTTTAACCCGTTCAATCCGGGGGGGGTAGCCGCGCACCACATTGCAGCTGGGGTTGTCGGTATCATTGCCGGTTTATTCCACTTAACCGTGCGTCCGCCGCAGCGTCTCTATCGAGCTCTGCGTATGGGTAACATTGAAACGGTTTTATCCAGCTCTATTGCCGCCGTATTCTTTGCGGCATTTATCGTGGCTGGCACGATGTGGTACGGTGCTGCGACCACTCCGATCGATTTGTTCGGTCCTACTCGCTACCAGTGGGATTCTAGCTACTTCCAACAAGAAATTAATCGTCGCGTCACTGCAGGCGTTGAGGCTGGTTTGAGTCGAGGCGAAGCTTGGAACGCTGTTCCCAGCAAGCTGTTGTTCTACGATTACGTGGGCAATAATCCATCTAAAGGTGGTTTGTTCCGCGCAGGTCCAATGAATAAAGGCGACGGTGTCGCTACGTCTTGGTTAGGCGCTCCTGTCTTTACCGATGGCGAAGGACACGAGCTAAGCGTAGTACGCTTGCCCAATTTCTTTGAAACGTTTCCAGTTATCCTTCAGGATGCTGATGGTGTTGTCCGCGCTGATATTCCATTCCGTCGTTCGGAATCGAAATTTAGCTTCGAACAAGCTGGCGTAACTGCTACATTTTATGGTGGTAAGTTAGACGGTCAAACGTTTGATAATCCCCAGGTAGTGAAGAAGTACGCGCGCAAATCGCAGCTCGGTCAGACGTTTGAGTTCGATCGTGAAACAACTGGGGCTGACGGCGTGTTCCGTACGAGTCCTCGCGGTTGGTTTACTTTCGGACACGCATGTTTTGCCCTGCTGTTCTTCTTCGGTCATATTTGGCATGGTTCGCGAACTCTTTATCGTGACGTGTTTGCAGGTATCGACCCCGACCTCGACCTAGAACTGGTCGAATGGGGCGCTTATGCAAAGCTCGGCGACACTTCCACCAGGAAAGAAGAGGCAAACGTCTAAATACTGCTAGTAAAGCTGCCCCTGTTACGATAGGGGTAGCTTTGATCTTCGGCTTGAAAGCGAGCGAGTCGAAGGTCTTTCAAAACAATCTCGTAATTAGCAAAAGGGGCAACTCATGGAAGCTCTAGCTTACGTTTTCATTTTGTTTTTGACGATTGGTCTGTTGTTTTTTGCGATCGCGTTTCGCGAAACTCCCAAGATTCGACGTTAGAAGGCCAGCGACTGACGTTATTAAGCTTCTTGGCAAAGTATAAGCCAAGCAGCTTTTTTTATTGCTGTTGTGAAATGGCTTCAGCAGACGCTTGTTGCTAAAAAAATTCTAAAGGTACTCGCTGTGACTGGCCTATTCCCAGTCTCGGGCCAGCATTCCTATTCGTTTTATCGGGACTAGCACGAAGAGCCTTACGCTATGCAAGCGATTGTGTCGTGCAGATAAAGCCAGATCGCCGCAATCGACTGCGATTGGAGTTAGTTCGGGGGTAGCGAGCATCACGATATATCTGATTGATAGTGATTGACTAATGCTGCCGCTATCTTCACGTTCGCCCTCAACCTGAGTAATATACCTTCGAAGCGCATGTGCTGATACACTCAAGTGCTTAGCGT
>JBCBVC010000155.1:0-8661 GCA_039817845.1 Cyanobacteria bacterium J06642_2 | reverse complement strand
GTCCCTGCAATGAAGCTGAGTTGCTTCCCGGCATTGAGATCTGGAGATCGTGGGGGCTCGAGGTAGATATCGACCTGAACGCGATCGCCAACTTGCAATCGAGGTGGAAATAGTAATGACACGACTAAAACTCTGATTCGCCCACGCTCCTCATGATTCCACGATCTCGCCGGTCATACAGGCTCGACTTTGGTCACGTGCAATCGGATGAGGTCGAGCGTCGGGTCAAAACGCGTGAAATTGTCGTAGTCTGCCGCCTGAAGTCTGGCGCCTTCTAAATTGGCCCCGCGCAAATCTGTCCCCAACAGCTCGGCCCCGCGCAAGTCAGCATCGCTTAGATCGGCATCGTTGAGTAAAGCTCCACTCAAATCTGCGCCACGCAGATTAGCACCGTGCAGGTTGGCCCCGCTCAAATCTGCGCCACTGAAATCAGCTCCTGCGAGAGCCGAGCTTTGTAAATTGGCACCGCTTAAATCCACTTCGACCAGAGAAGCACCGCGTAATGTCAGTCCGGCAAACTGGCGATCGCCAGCTCGATACCGCTGGAGCAACTCTGTTGCATTCACTTGCCTGCTTCCTCGGTTCTCAACGTGCGTTTCACATCTACTGCTTCCGTTATATCTGGAGTTTGGCGCTATTTCGAAAGCGATAGGCCGGTGACGGGCGATCGCCCCCCAATAGCGATCTGAATCACTGCAGTCTGTGAAGACTGGGCCGACACTATCTGTTAAGCAGCAGGACTACTCCCTCTGACCAGCACCACTGCCACACAACCACACAGCAATCTATCCACTGCAGTCAGTCGGTTAGTACATTCGATTGTTTCAACCTGTGGTGCCGACTTCAGAGGGACAACGCGCGTGCAGTTCCCCTTCAGATGCCATCGAGGAAAGTTTCATGACAGCCAGATTTCAAGGCCAAACCGAAGTTTGCCACGATCTCCCTATCCACGCAGTTTCTGTCTACAGGCGACGTCCCATTGCTGATTTCGAAGCAGTCGCTTCAGAGCGTGTCCGGATGCTCGGTACGTCCCCCGCACTCACGACCTTTGACTTGGTGTGCCACTGCGTAACTAAAGGATTTGATTTTATTCATCGGCCAGATCGCGTCAATATCGTCGCTTGGCAAGAGTCAAACGTTTGCCGCCAAATGTTGTTCCCCACTGATACACCACTGGAGGTCATCCACCAGTGGGTGAGCGAACGCCACGCGCAACTTTATCCCAATCTTGTCAATTTCAATGCGGTTGCGAGGTAGTGGTGCTGCGTTCCATCTGATAATTTTCTGCCTGGACGCGAAACATGCCGGCGTACGTCCCGTTCAGCGCCATCAACTCGTCGTGACAGCCCATTTCAGTAATGCGACCGCGTTCTAACACGACGATCCGGTCGGCCATCTTTACAGTTGAAAAACGGTGGCTGACTAGAAATGTCATCTTCCCGCGCGTAAGCTGGCGAAATCGTTGAAATAGTTCGTGCTCGGCGATCGCGTCTACCGCTGCCGTGGGCTCGTCCAACATAAGTACCTGCGCGGTACTCATGAATGCGCGTGCCAAGCCAATTTTCTGCCATTGGCCGCCAGATAGTTCGACCCCACCGGCGAACATTTTGCCCAAGATAGTGTCATAGCCGCCAGCCAAAGAGTCGAGCAATCTATCTGCCCCGGCAGCGGCAGCCGCGGACGTGAGGCGATCTCGATTTCCTCGCTCGGGTAAGTAGCCAAAGCCAATGTTATCGGCCGCACTCAGCGCGTAGCGAGCAAAATCTTGGAACAACACGCCAATGTTTTGCCGCAAATCACTCAAGTCAAAAGCTGGCAGCGGTATGCCGTCAATAGAGATCGTGCCCGTATCGAGGTCGTAAAATCGAGCGATCAGCTTGAGCAGAGTAGTTTTACCCGAACCATTCGTGCCCACCAATGCTACACATTCGCCAGGTCGAACAGTTAAGTCGATTTGGTGTAGCGTCGGTTCTGTGGCCCCTGGATATGTGAATGTGACGTTGCGACAAACCAATCCCTTGCGCATGGGGCGCGGAAAAGGTTTAGCTATAGGATCGCTAACAATTTTGGGTTCTAAAGCGAGGAACTCGAAGTACTGCGAAACATAGAGATTGTCCTCGTAGAGATTGGCGATATTTTGTAAGAGGCCGCGAATCGTTCCTTGGGCTTGCTGAAACGCACCGGCATACAGGGTCAGATCGCCAATCGTAATTGCGCCTTGCAGCGCTTGCCAGAGTACTAAAACGTAAGCACCGTAGAATCCGAGATTGGCTAAAGAAGAGATTGCCAACCGCGCTAAACTTTGTTGCTTAGCTAACAGGTGGGATTCGCGATTGAATTCAGTCCGAATGTCGTGCCATTGCTGCCACAGGTAAGACCCGAGACTGAACTGACGTACTTCTTTAACGTAACTTTGGCCGATGAGGATTTGCTTGAGGTATTCGCTTAAGCGCCGACTGGGAGTTTGACGGCGAGTCATCCAAAATCGACGTTGAGAATACCGAACCCCAATCCAAAATCCAGGTAGTGACGTGACAAGCAGCAGCAACAAAACGATGGGATTGAATCGTAACAGCAGCATCATTAATCCAAACAGTTTTGTCGTTTGGCCGAGCAGGTGATTGATATTTTGTAGTGCCCGTAAAGGATACTGACTACCGTCTTTCTGAGCCCGATTGAGCGTGTCGTAAAACTTGGGAGACTCGTAATGTGCTAAATCGAGTCGAATGGCTTGTTTCAACAGCTTGCCGTTGGCATGCAGCGCAAATTCATCATTCAAAATGCGCGAAACATACGTGTTGGTTTGTTGAAAAATTTGCCGGAGTACCGTCAGACCAAATCCGAGGGACACCAATCCCAACAATGGCACGAGACTGGTGCGTTCCTGTGACAGCATCAGAAGGACGCGATCGACAATGAGTTTCATGATGTAGAGTCGAGCCACTGGCACGATCGCGTCCCCCAAAGTCGCGATCGCATTTGCCACGACCCATCTCGGCGCGGCTTCCCACACCAACCCGAGTAAACGCGGGGTATTGCCCAACATGGCCCACAAGCGCGATCGAGTGTCGGGGAGTAGAGTCATGGTCGTAATCACGGGAACGAAAGCGTATGAGTGCGAATAGAGAGTGATGTAAGCTCTATCCGCCGGATCGAGCCAGAACGAGCCGGTAGCGCCTAATTGTCAAGCACCGAGGGCTTCATGAGGCAGTCAGAGACAAACGTCTCCTGGTATGTGCGAATGCAGCTAAGCTGCCCGGTCGCGATCGCCATTGCAGTCTAGCCAAATCGCGGCGTTCTTCTCAGACGGTATATTTCGGTCAGTTGACGACGCATCGTTAGCCATCCGAAGGCTGCACGCGATTGAGCTGCCAGAGGTAAAGGGCAAAAACAGAAATGTAAGCGAGCAATCCAAGGGCACCGACTAGTCCTAAGGTTTCTGCCGCTACGTGTGGATGAAAGATGGCCTTGAAACCCAGCGGTGGCTGTAGCCAGACCGCGCAGTTCGGACTCAACTCAGGTTGAAATGCGCAAGGCACGAACAGGGCTGACACCAGGGTTCCTAAGCCCATGTACGCTGTTACCAGCCAGCGCCAGCCCCGAAAGACCCGAGTCGCCAAACGATTGTCTGAACTAACTGCCACCACTGCATCGGGGCCGTACCAAAGACTCATAACAATGAGCGCGCGAGCTAGCGCCCCAGTTAAGAATCCGATCGGAAATGCCGCAATCATGAGATATACAGTCACCGCCAGCAAACTCGACACTCGCCAGTAGGCGATCGCTACGCTCGTCAGCGGCGGAAATTGAGCCTGAAACGCCCACGCCAGCAACAGCAGGGGCACGAATACGTTTAACCCAACAGCCAATCGGAAATCCCACCATACCAGCAGTTCCAAAAGTTCGGGGCTGATATTCATCTACGACCTCCTTTTTCTTTTCTGCTCGGCGCGGAACTAGGAGGTCGCGATTGCTTCTGCCGGAACAGTCGCGCGCGTCGAGAACTCTACGCTGCCACACTGAGCCCGCTGCCGCAGATAGTGATCGCAGAGCACAAGCGCCACCATGGCCTCTACCATCGGTACGGCCCGCGGTAATACGCAGGGGTCGTGTCGACCTTTCGCCGCCAGAACGGTTTCGCGACCGTCGGCAGTGACGGTTTTTTGCTGCTGGCGAATCGTCGCCGTCGGTTTGAAGGCAACTCGCAACACGATGGGCTCGCCATTGGAGATGCCCCCCTGAATGCCCCCCGAGCGGTTGGTCGAAGTGCGTACCGAACCATCTGCAGCCATGTAGAATTCGTCGTTGTGTTCTTTGCCCGTCAGCAGCGTCCCGGCAAATCCCGAACCAATTTCAAACCCTTTGCTGGCTGGGAGTGACATCACCGCTTTGGCTAGATCCGCTTCTAGCTTGTCAAATACGGGCATCCCGAGACCGACGGGTACGTTGCGAGCAACGCATTCCACTACGCCCCCCAGCGAATCGCCAGCCTTACTGGCTTGCTCGATCGCCGCAATTGTCCGTTGTGCCATCTCTCCGTCTGGGGTTCGGACGATGTTGCTCTCCACGTCAGCCCGCGTCACAGCGCCGATATCGACCCGAGCTTCCATATCTTTAATACGCGATACGTAGCCAACGATTTCGATACCCGCTGCCAATGTCAGAATCTTTTGCGCGATCGCTCCAGCTGCTACCCGACCGATGGTTTCGCGAGCAGACGCCCTGCCGCCACCTTGCCAATTGCGGACGCCGTATTTGCCTTGATAGGTGGCATCGGCATGGGAAGGCCGAAACTTATGCTGCATTTCGGCATAGTCCTGGGAGCGCGCGTCCTTGTTGCGCACCATGATGTGGATGGGAGTACCTAAAGTTAGCCCCTGAAATACGCCGGACGTAATGTCGCAGGTGTCTGTCTCTTTGCGCGGAGTGGTAATGTGGCTCTGACCGGGACGACGGCGATCGAGCTCCCCTTGAATATCAGCCACCGTCAGCGGCAGCCGCGGCGGACAGCCATCCACGATGACCCCTACGGCACCGCCGTGGGACTCGCCATAGGTGGTTGCGGTAAAAACCTCTCCAAATGAATTGCCGTTCGCCATGACTCGGACTGACCTGCATGCAAATGACAGCATCCTATCGCAGTCCGCCCCTTTATGTAGGAGCGCTGGCGAGAGGAAACGACGCTAATAGCGATCGCTGTAGCAATCAGTAGCTCAACGCAGGTAAGAGGATTGCTGCGCAAACGGAGGCAGCGACCAGCACATATTCAACCAATGCACCAGTTCCTGTCGGTTCGGTGAAAATCGCAGTTCTACCTGACAAATGGCAATGCGATCGCCCAACCCAGTACGACCGTGGCGAATCAATGCAGTTAACGTTCCATCGGCAAAACTGCGCGTAGAGACACCCAACGACCACAAAGCCGTTTCTGCTGTTGGTGATGCCACTGCTGGCACCTGCACCACCCATCGCTCGTAGGGAAGCGGGCAAATCATCTCACCGCTCAAAGCTTAATTATGTTTTAATAATCTCGCAGTTTGACGGTAATTGCCAGCGAATGTGGCGAAGTGTAAAGCAAGCCTTAAGCAGATTAAATAATTTTTCCCCTCAAGCGTCGTGCTGAGGGGAATTTGAGGTGGGCGAATAGTCAGCTACGCGACCGGTTCGGCTACTTCTTCCTGTACGGCGCTACTAGGATCGCCAACTTCCATTTGCGGTGGCTGCTGAGTAGCAAACATCTTCTCGCGGAACTTCGCTGCCATCTCCTCAGCCGTGGAGTAGACGAGCTCCGGATCGCGAGTCATATCGCCAGGGGTGACTTCGAGCTGCTTGGTTGAGAGAGAGATACGACCCCGCTCGGCGTCTAAATCGATGATCATCACCTTCACTTCGTCATTCACATTGATGACGCTGTGGGGGGTTTCGATGTGATCGTGGGAAATTTCTGAGATGTGGAGCAAGCCACTGACGCCACCGATATCAATGAACGCACCATAGGGTTTGATACCGCGCACCACGCCGATAACGACTTCGCCCACCTCAAGCTTGTTCATCTTGCGCTCGACCAAGGCGCGACGATGGCTGAGCACGAGACGGTTGCGATCCTCGTCTACCTCTAAAAATTTTAAAGGGAGCTCTTCCCCAACCAAATCTTCTTTTGGCTGGCGCGTGCTGATGTGAGAACCGGGAATGAACCCCCGTAACCCTTCAATCCGGACCAACGCACCACCGCGGTTCGTCGCAAAGATGGCCGAACGGACAGTTGCATCTTCGCTCTGTAGCTGGCGCACGCGCTCCCAAGCCCGCATGTACTCGATGCGGCGAATGGAAAGCGTCAGCTGACCTTCTTCATTTTCCTCGGTCAGAATGAAAAACTCGCGGGTTTCACCAGGAGTCATCACCTCTTCCGAATTTTCTACCCGGCTAATGGACATCTCCTGAATGGGGAGAAAGGCGGCTGTTTTTGCGCCAATGTCAATGAGTGCCCCACGAGGTTCCAACGAGAAGACCGTACCGGGAACGATGTCTCCAGGACTGAAGTGATAATCGTACTTGTCTAGGAGAGCGGCAAAGTCATCGTGAGTGAAACCGACATTGGGCATTTCCGGGGCAGATTTGATCATTGTTGTCTTACTAGGGTTAACAGAAAAGAGCGTTGAAGGTGAGGCCGACTGCAGCCTTGATGCCGAAACTGGATTGAGCGAGTTCAGCCCCGCAGAGCGTTCAAAACCTGACAGGCCTACAATAATAACCTATCGCAGACTAGGAGTGCTCGTCGCGATCTCCGCAACACTTTGCCGGCAATTTCCCCTAAACCTTCTACTCACGCGAAACCCCTCTCGTCTTGAAGCGGAGAGGGGTTCAGCAGATACCATAGGGTAAGGTACTTCCTTCTCTAGAGCAATGGTTCTCTAGCGCAGGATTTGCATCTGCACCTGACCGACACCAGAGTTGATGATGCCAATTGCGTTAGCTGCGGCAGCAGAAAGGTCGATGATCCGGTTGCCCACGTAAGGTCCGCGGTCATTAATCCGGACGACAACGCTCCGGCCGTTGTTCACATTAGTAACTCGCACTACTGTGCCAAAAGGTAGAGTGCGGTGAGCTGCCGTGAGCTGATTAGGATCGAAAATTTCGCCGCTAGCCGAACGCCGTCCTGCAAATCCAGGGCCATACCAAGAAGCAATGCCATATTGCGAGCCGGCGGCCTGCTGCGCTACCAACACGGGCTCTGCACGAGCCGGCGAAACAGTGTCTGATAGCGAAGTGAGATCGCGAGATACATTAAAGTCATTAGACAGTACGTCGCTCGCGGACTTAGCTTGGGCTGCGGTCCCCAAAGCTAGGCTAGCTCCGATGACACCAAGCACCCCACCAATTGCTAAGCATTGACCCTTCATTGACATCTGAACTCCTCACTGAATTCGCTGAATGTAACGTAATGTTTCGATGTTGGGCACTAGCATATCACATTTTTTGGGATCGCTCGGGATCGAAGTTGGTTTCAGTCACTGAATCCATTGTTATTGCTGGAGAAAATTCATTTTGGATTATCGAACAGCTGGTGTAAATGTGGAAGGTGGTCGTGCATTTGTCCGACGCATTCGTTCGGCAGTACAGCGCACTCAAAAAGCTGAGGTCTTGTCAGGAATTGGTGGCTTCGGCGGCTTGTTTGCCGTACCAGCAGGATATCGCGAACCCGTACTGGTCTCTGGCACAGACGGGGTGGGTACTAAACTAAAACTCGCCCAAACATGCAACATTCACAACACGATTGGCCTCGATTTGGTTGCAATGTCTGTGAACGATATTTTGACGTTAGGGGCTGAACCACTCTTCTTTCTGGACTATTTAGCAACTGGAGTTTTAGATCCCGAACAACTAGCTGAAGTTATCCAAGGAATTACGGAAGGATGCCTTGAGGCAAATTGTGCATTGTTGGGTGGTGAAACGGCTGAAATGCCAGGATTTTACGCCCCAAATGTTTACGACCTAGCTGGCTTTTGCGTCGGCATCGTGGAAAAGACTGAGATTATTGATGGCAGTCAGGTTAGGGTCGGCGATCGCCTGCTCGGTTTGCCCAGCTCCGGCGCCCACAGCAATGGCTTTAGTCTGATTCGACGGATTGTGAATGACGGTATTGCAGCGGGAGAGATCCCTGGCTGGCAGCACGTACCCGAGGGATGGACGAGATCGCTGATCGAAACGTTCCTCACGCCCACCTGCATCTACGTTAAACCCGTGTTGGAGGCTCTGGCATCCGGGCTGGAGATCCGGGGTATGGCTCACATTACTGGAGGTGGCTTGCCCGAAAATTTACCTCGCAGTCTGAAAGATGAAACATCGGCTCAGATCGATCCCGGAGTATGGTCGATCCCGCCTGAATTTACTTGGCTGCAGCGGCAAGGTGATGTACCGCTATTGGAAATGTTCTCTACCTTCAATATGGGGATAGGGTTCGTACTGGTCATACCACCATCGCAAGTGGAAGCCTGCCAACAACATTTTCCGGACGCGATTGCCATGGGCGAGGTGGTTGCTGGCAGTGGCGAAGTTCTCGGATTAGAAAACTGGTCGTATTAGGCAATACTCCGGACAGTTTTAAGCAGCGATAGTGCCGCAATCAAGCAGCTTAGGGTAGGCCGGGCGAGATTTTATCCA
>JBCBVC010000154.1:0-8671 GCA_039817845.1 Cyanobacteria bacterium J06642_2 | reverse complement strand
GTAATTTTGGGTGAAAGGCGATCGCTTTTTTCTGTTGGAGATCGCCTTTCAACTTGTAAATCTCTAACAGTTCGTGTTGGTCTCGCTTCCAGTGAAGTAACTTTTTCGGGACTTGCCTTCCTTGCGGCGCTCCACTACCGCGTTGGAGCACGAGCTTCCCTCGGGGGCGCTACGGCTGGAGTTGTTTGAGTCTAGGGATCGCGTTTGGTCTGTCTCTAAGAGGAGGCTAGAGCGAGCGCAGGTTGCTTGGGATGAGCGATCGCAATTTCGGGCTACCCCGGCATCAATCCATTACGAACACTGTTCTCGAATAGTCTGGAGATTTCCGCGCATGCGATCGATGTAAGGATGACCGGGGGGTAAAACGGATTCAAAGATTGTAAGCGAACGTGAGGCTAAGTTGATCGCGCGATCGCCCTCCCCCAAATCTTTCAGCACCAGAGCCAAGTTGGAATAGCTCACCGCCGTGGTGGGATGGTCGGAGCCTAAATTGTGCTCAGCCGATGCCGTCGCTTTTTCGAGCAGCTCTTTGGCTCCCTGGTAATCCCCCAAATCTTGCAGCACCAGAGCCAAGTTGGAATAGCTCACCGCCCTGGTGGGATGGTCGGAGCCGAAATTGTGCTCATCGGAGGCCGTCGCTTTTTCGAGCAGCTCTTTGGCTCCCTGGTAATCCCCCAAATCTCTCAGCACCAGAGCCAAGTTGGAATAGCTCACCGCCGTGCTGGGATGGTCGGTGCCGAAATTGTGCTCATCGGAGGCCGTCGCTTTTGCGAGCAGCTCTTTGGCTCCCTCGTAATCCCCCAAATCTTGAAGCACCAGAGCCAAGTTGGAATAGCTCCTTGCCGTGTTGGGATGGTCGGAGCCGAAATTGTGCTCATCGGAGGCCGTCGCTTTTTCGAGCAGCACTTTGGCTCCCTCGTAATCCCCAAAGTCTCTGAGCACCATAGCCAAATGATTTTGCAATTCGGCGATCGCCTCCCGCATTTCCTCCTCAAACTGAGCTAAACAGGCGCGCCCAAAAGGAATCCACTGAAACTTATCGACAGGGTTATCTTTAGTCTGGTCGATGTTTAACAGCCCCGCGATCGCCTGAATCATCGTTTCCGCCTCGGCATATTCCACCGGACGTTCTTTCGACACCACCTCCGCCACCACCCGATGCTGCTTGTATCTAACACTGTCGGAGTTGCGTATCAGCCAACCTTTCTTGACCAATCTGGACAATAAATATGGAAACGAGTCTCGACGCTCGTGTTTTCCAGGAACGATCAAAGACTCTAGTAAATCGAACGAATGATAATCACTGGGGAGACATGTGAGCTGCTGCAACAGCCAGATTTCATCATCCGATAGACTACTTAATTGGAAAATCTTACTCAGGTAAGTCAACACTCTATCAACATTACTGTTGCCCTGATGAGGAATCGTAACGTCAGCCATCAAGTCAATATCAAGCGCATTAGCAAGTAGCTCATACCTGATATGTTCGTTTGCAACTTTGGCCAGAATCTCAATGGTCAGAGTGTGATAGTCCACCGACCTGACCAACCGAATAATTTGCTCGCGAGTTAACTGACCCAACTTATAATGTCGCTCAAATAACGCGATCGCCGCATCTTCCGAGAGAAACCCCAACTCCAACGGCTCGAACCCCACAATCTGCTGGCGAGACGTCACCAAAATGTGCCAATGAGGAGGGTTCGGCAACACGTCCGCAAACCCCGCTAGCGAAGCCTCCGCATTGTCGAGCACCAGCAAATTGGGCTTATCCCCAATCTTCTTAATCTCCTTCAGCTTGGCGATCGCTGCTCGAAACAGGTCGGAAATCTCTTTTCCTTCTTTAACAACGTGCAAACTCTCCAACAGACCGCTAGCGAGCGTGAAGTCATTCAGAAAGTCATCGCCGGTTTGAGTCACCCAAGCAATGTGGGCGTACCGATCGTAAAACTGGTGAACGTACACCTGCGCCAGAGTCGTTTTGCCAATACCTCCCAACCCATTCACCAACACCACCTGCCGCTGCGCGTCGAGGCGATCTCGCAGCATTTTCAACTCCACCTCGCGCCCGACAATCTTGTCTGGAGACACCGTAGGGATGCGCAGGGTGAGGTCTTTGGCGTAGGCGATCGCGCTCTCTCGCTCCATCAGCGCATCGACACTATCCTGAAGCAGCGCCAGCCAAGCCAACATCTCCGACTGGCCTGTAAGTAGGTCTTTCTGGCCGGACACGAGCTGAACGAAATAGTCTCTAGATTCAGTCAACAAGACGCTAAGAGTCTGTTCGACCACCCCAAAGCGATCGCACAGCAGGCTCATTTGAGACTGCATTTGCCCGCTCAACTCTTGCAGAGTGCGGATAACGCTTTCATCTCCCGCCTGAAGTGCCTGCAAACGGTCTGTGAGACGCGCACTATCCGCAGCCGACAAACCGAGGCGATCGACGTCTTTCTGAATATTTGTCAGTACGTCGATCAGGTATCCAGCAAACGCGCGCCCGTCCTTCGCGAAATCTGCCTTGAGAACTTCGCGGAACGCAACGGCGAATCCGTCTCGCAGCTCCAACGCCAGCTGAGTGTTCGCGTCCTCAGAAAGCAACATCCCTCTCACCGCCGGAGTTTGCTTCTCCAAATCCGCAACAATCGCTTCCCAATTTTCCAATGAGAGATTGAAAGTCCCCGTCTCCAGAACCTCAACAAGCTCTACCTCGCCCATTTCATCCAAGTCTTCTTTGTGGACAGAATCGAGCCATTTCGTCTCGGCCAGCCGGGACATCAGAGTCAGTTTTTCCCGCAGTTTTTGATGGCGATCGCTTTTCGCTGCGAGCGCGAGCAATGCCGCTACCGCCAGCCCAGCAGCTTGCGAAAGGTCGTGATTGCCAAGAACCGCATCATTTCCTTGCAACCGCTTCAGGATGTCGTCAAGCGATCGCTCCAGGGTATTGGTCAAAAGTCCCGAGGCTAATCCGCCCACAGTTCCAGCAAAAGCCCCTCCGACTATTCCGGCTGGATAGCAAGCCGACCCTGCAATCAAGGCGCTATAAGCAATGAGTTGAGTGAGATGCGCGCGGACTGAACCCATTAGTACGAATATCGAAAATTTATGAGTCCATGCTATGCCAGGTCTCTTGTAGGGAAACACTGCTTGGAGTGAGTAAAGATTGCCGAAGCGATCCATGACCTCGGCCCGCAACCCAAATATCTATTGCAAAGTTTGAAAGGCTTAACCGTCGAGGCCGCGATAGAGTTCGGCGATCGTGAATTCCAGATCAATGCTTTTGAGGGTGACGCGAGCTCCAGCCTCGAAAACAGTTGTTTCCCAAGTATTTGCAGAGGTGCGGCGACGACATTCTACGCGCTGGCTTGCCTGGGAAATCAGAACGTATTCTTCCAGCGAATCTAGCTGCTTGTAATCTTCAAATTTTTCACCTAAGTCAAAAATTTCTGTACTGGTCGAAAGGACTTCTACGATCAGCTTGGGATAGCGTTTGATGTAGCGATCTTCGCGATCGCGGGGGTCGCAAGTCACGAAGGCATCAGGATAGTAATAGAACGAGTCGCGATAGTTGACCTTAACGTTGCCGGAGTGAAACCGACAGCCTGAGTCGCCCAAATGTAGGTTGACGAGCGTGAGGAGATTGACGGCGATGCGATTGTGGTTGTCAGTCTCGCCAGCCATCACATACACCAAGCCGCGCCGATACTCGTGGCGGATGAGGCTGTCGCGTTCGATGTCGAGATAGTCTTTGGGGCTGATGTAATGAAAGACGGCAACCATAATGGTTCTCGGCTGCAGGGAAGCTGCTCTAGAACTATCTTAGCGATCGCCGTTTTCGATGAGACATGCGATCGCCCATCTTGCACGACCGACACGCCGTTTGGCGATCGTGTAGGTCAGATATCTGAAAGCATCGTCCCACTCCCAATCCCATCTCAATCGTCCAATGCAGCTTGCTTAGCTGCAAAATGAATTCGCACGTTCGTATGAAAGCGGGTTAATGCATTTAGCTCAGATTGAACCAAGATAGACACACCTCATCACTTACCCTGTTAAATCACAGCAACAGATGGCACCTAAGAAGCTCTCCTGCCTTTATGGGTACCCATCGCAACGCGGTATTGCGTCGATGCTTGCTGAACTTGAAGCATTAAGGTTTTCCGTCTCTGATGTTATCGAGGAACGGTTGGATGAGTGGACTTGGCGGGCTGAATAAATCTCCGAATGGGGTGGTGATGGGACTGGTGCAGTTGCAGTTGCCCGTCGTGGTGACTCCTGAAGACTTGAAAGAACAAAGCGATCGCATTTGTCAAATGGTTGCCAAAGCGCGACGCAACCAGCCGACGATGGATTTGGTGGTATTCCCGGAATATGCCTTGCACGGCTTGTCGATGGATACGAATCCCGACATCATGTGTCGATTGGATGGCCCTGAAGTCGAAGCGTTTCAAACTGCGTGCCGGGACAACCAAATTTGGGGCTGTTTCTCGTTAATGGAATATAACCCCAACGGCAATCCCTACAACAGCGGCATTATCATCGACGATCGCGGCGAGCTGAAACTGTACTACCGCAAGCTCCATCCGTGGGTGCCCGTCGAGCCGTGGGAGCCTGGGAATCTCGGCATCCCGGTCTGCGAAGGCCCTAACGGAAGCACGATCGCCCTCATCATTTGTCACGATGGTATGTTCCCCGAAATGGCGCGGGAGAGTGCCTACAAGGGCGCTGAGATTATGATTCGGACGGCGGGCTATACAGCTCCAATCCGACATGCTTGGCACGTCACCAACCAAGCCAATGCGTTCTGCAATCTGATGTACACTGCGTCGGTCTGTATGTGTGGCAGCGACGGCACGTTCGATTCGATGGGGGAAGGCACGTTCGTTAACTTCGACGGCACGCCTCTAGTTACCGGTGGCAACCGACCGGACGAAATTATCACCGCCGAACTGCGTCCCGACCTCGTGCGCGAAGCGCGGCAGCATTGGTCAGTGGAAAATAACATTTATCAATTCGGCCATCGTGGATTTACAGCCGTCAAAGGCGGCGCGCAAGATTGCCCCTACACCTACATGCAAGATTTGGTTGCTGAACGCTACCGCCTACCCTGGGAAGATGAGGTCAAAGTGACTGACGGTACCTCCTGCGGTTTCTCCGAACCCATGCGCACCTATCAAGGAGCCGAATTGCCCGCCGAAGTCGTCGCCAGCAGCACCGGGAGCTAACCGTGTCCGAAATCTACTTGAAATCTTCCCCCTATCCCTATCCATACAATGGCGATCTGCAACCCGAAAATACTGCTTTGATCGTTATCGACATGCAGACGGACTTCTGTGGAAAGGGCGGCTATGTGGATGCGATGGGCTATGACTTGTCGTTGACTCGCGCTCCCATTAAACCTATTCAGAAAGTGCTAGCGGTCATGCGCGATCGCCAGTTCACCATCATCCACACTCGCGAAGGCCACCGTCCCGATCTCTCGGATTTACCTGCGAACAAACGCTGGCGATCGCAACAGATCGGTGCGGGTATTGGCGATCCAGGACCCTGCGGAAAAATTCTGGTGCGAGGCGAACCGGGCTGGGACATCATCCCCGAACTAGCTCCCCTCCCCGGCGAACCGATTATTGACAAACCAGGCAAAGGCTCATTCTACGCCACCGATTTAGACTTAATCCTGTCCCGTCGCGGCATTCAGAACGTTATCCTGACGGGCATCACCACTGACGTGTGCGTGCACACCACTATGCGCGATGCCAACGATCGCGGCTACGAATGTCTCCTCCTCTCCGACTGTACGGGGGCTACCGACTACGGTAACTATCTCGCTGCTCTTAAGATGATCGAGATGCAGGGCGGAGTGTTTGGGGCGATCGCCCCTTCAGCGGCTTTGCTGGAGGCGATTGCGTGACGACCGCCACTGCTGCACCCACTGTCAGAATCGACAATGCTCCCCCTGAGCTGGAAGTGTTGGAGCTAACCAAAACCTTCGGCAGCTTCACTGCCCTCGATCGCGTCTCGATGACGCTGAAACCTGGCACGTTTCACGGTTTGCTCGGGGAAAATGGCGCAGGTAAAAGCACGCTGGTGAAATGTGTCATGGGCTTCCACGCTCCCACCTCGGGGGAAGTGGTCATCGACCAGCAAACTCGCACGATCCGCAACCCCAAAGATGCTCATCACTACGGCATCGGCATGGTGTACCAGCACTTCACCTCCGTTCCGGCCATGACCGCAGCGGAGAACCTCGTCCTCTCGCGCTACGACAGTCCGTTTCTGATTGACTGGAAGGCAGAAACGGCAGCTTTAGAGCACTTTATGGCTGCGTCACCCTTCCGAGTTCCCCTCGATATTCCTGTCGCTCAACTTGCTGCCGGACAAAAGCAAAAGCTCGAAATCCTCAAGCAGCTCTATCTCAAATCTCGCATCCTCATTCTGGACGAACCGACATCTGTCCTAACTCCCAATGAAGCGGATGAAGTGTTGGGGCTCCTGCAAGAGGAGGTCGCGACAGGCAAGCTCAGCGTGTTACTTATCACCCATAAATTCCGAGAAGTCCAGGCGTTTGTGGATGAAGTAACTATCTTGCGTAAAGGAGAGCTAGCAGGAAACGGTCGCGTAGCCGATCTCAGCATTTCCGATATGGCCGCGATGATGTTGGGGGAAGCACGGGAACCCGAACGAGTTGATAAACAAGGCGATCGCGCTCACGCAGTCTTAGAAATTAAAAAACTGCACGCCAACAAAGACAATGGTCTGCCTGCGGTAAAAGGAGTCAACCTCACTGTCCATTCCGGCGAAATCGTCGGCATTGCCGGAGTATCGGGCAACGCTCAGCGCGAGTTAGTCGAAGTCCTCAGCGGCCAGCGGCTTGCTACAGGTGGAGACATCCACATCGATGGTAAACCCTACGGTGCCACTCGCGCTGAGATGTACGAGTGCGGTGTCTTCGCGCTGCCGGAAGAACCCCTCCGCAATGCCTGCATCCCCAACATGAGCGTGGCCGAAAACATGGCGCTCCGAACCTTCGATCGCCCTCCGCAAACTCGGGCGGGTGCCTTTTTGATCCTCCAAGCCATTCGCGATGCGGCTCGCACGCTCATTCAGCAATTTTCCGTTAAAACGCCTTCCCCCACCACGCCAATCGCCCATCTTTCTGGTGGTAACGTCCAGCGAACCGTTTTAGCTCGGGAACTATCGAGCGATCGCATTAAGCTTCTGATTGCTGCCAACCCCTGTTTTGGTCTAGATTTCAACGCTGTCGAATACATTCGCTGCCAAATCGTCAACGCGCGCAATCGTGGCGTGGCCGTCTTATTGGTCAGCGAAGATCTAGACGAACTTCTGACGCTTAGCGATCGCATCATCGTCATTAGTGACGGTCAGTTCACCTACGAAAGCGCGATCGACAGTGCTGATTTCGACGCGATCGGGCGCAGCATGGCAGGACACTGATGTGCGCGAAACATACGAGCGTAAAACGTAGGAACTGTGCGGTTTTACTCGCGGCGCTCGCAAGTACCTTGAAGTATTTTTTGGGGAGATGTCAGTGACAGCAGCTTGATTGGACGAGCGCGAGAGCACTGTCTGACGGAATCTCGGAGGTGCGAGCGTGATAAAGGACTTTTGGGACGAGCGCTATAGTCAGGCCGAATTTGTTTATGGAACCGAGCCGAATGACTTTCTGAAAGCAGAGGCTAGTCGGCTGCCGCTCGGACGCGTTCTTTGTTTGGCCGAAGGCCAGGGCAGAAATGCAGTGTATCTAGCAACTTTGGGATATGACGTTTGGGCTGTAGACCAGTCTGCTGTGGGTCTGGCGAAAGCGCACGAGCTCGCAGCAGCAAACGGCGTTACCATTCGCACAGAAGTCGCCAACCTAGAATCGTTTGAGATTAGCCCCGCGGCGTGGGACGGCATCGTCTCTTTTTCGGCTCATCTGCCGCCCACCGTTCGGCAAAACATTCATCGCCAGGTGGTTGCTGGACTTAAACCGGGAGGCGGAATTATTCTCGAAGCCTATACTGTGGCGCAATTGGAGAGCAGTGGCGTTGGCGGGCCACCTCCAACTCAGAAAGAACTTTATATGTCCTTGGCCGCACTAAAGGAAGAGCTTTCCGGACTAGAATTCGAGATCGGACGAGAAATCGAGCGCGACGTGAACGAAGGGGTGGCTCATTGGGGGCGCAGCGCTGTCGTTCAGGTTGTGGCGACCAAGCCGTTAGCCTGAGAACGAAATGTCCCGTCGTTTACTGGTGTGACGATCGCTTATGCAACATCCTCTCGTACTGCCCGACTTACTAACCTGGGACGATCGCTATCAGGATCTCCCGTGGCAACCCTTCCGCCCCGGCGTGGACATTCACTATCTTTATCGAGCTGAATCCGGTGCATCCGCAGCTTTGCTGCGTTACCAACCCGGAGCCCAAGTCCCCCAACATCGCCATACCGGCCACGAACACATCATCGTTCTTTCTGGCAGTCAATCCGACGAACGCGATCGCTATTCTGCAGGAACCGTGGTCATCAATCCCCCCGACACGGAACACGACGTGATGAGCGTAGACGGCTGTATCGTCCTCATCATTTGGGAAAAGCCCGTCGAACTATGCCCGTAATCCAGGCTCAGCCCTACGACTACGAATTCCCCTTGAATGGCGTAGCGCTCGTTTCGATTGAC
>JBCBVC010000153.1:0-8677 GCA_039817845.1 Cyanobacteria bacterium J06642_2 | reverse complement strand
TCGAAATCCAGCTTGCCATCCTCCGTTGAGACACGATATTCGGTTTCTTTTTCGGGCTCAGACAAGTCAAACTCGATTTCTCTGTGCCGCTCAGATGAGGTTGAGTTGGAGGAGGTAGCGTCTTCGCCACGTCTTTCCAGTAGGTTGCGAACTCGTTTGCCAGTTGTAGCGCAAGCAAAGTTTAGGGTGCTCGCGTTTACCCTGCCAAGGGTTCGCTGGCAGGGGGATGGCGTTCGAGGACTTCTTTCAAGTAGTGCCCGGTGTAGGAATGAGGCATCGCGGCAATTTGTTCGGGCGTACCAACGCCGATAATTTCTCCGCCTCGCGTGCCGCCTTCGGGGCCGAGGTCGACAATCCAGTCGGCGCAGCGGATGATATCCAGATTGTGTTCGATCACGAGGACGGTGTTGCCCTTATCCACCAACCGTTGCAGGACGTTGAGAAGTTTGTGGACGTCGTAGAACGACAGTCCGTTGGAGGGTTCGTCCAGCAGGTAGAGAGTTTTACCTGTCGAACGCCTGGATAGCTCTGAGGCGAGCTTGACACGCTGAGCCTCGCCACCAGATAGCGTCGGAGCCGACTGTCCCAAGCGGATGTAGTTGAGCCCCACGTCTTCCAGGGTTTGTAAAATTTTGGCAGCTGTCGGAATGGCCGCAAAAAAGTTCAATGCTTCGCTGACGGTCATGTTGAGCACGTCAGAGATGGTTTTACCTTTGTATTTCACCTGGAGAGTTTCGCGGCTGTAGCGCGCGCCTTTGCAGACGTCGCACTGTACGTACACGTCTGGCAGAAAATTCATTTCAATTACGTTGACGCCTTGGCCTTTGCAGGCTTCGCAGCGGCCGCCTTTAACGTTGAACGAAAAGTGACCGGGTTGATACCCTCGCGCTTTGGCTTCGATGGTTTGAGCGAAGGTTTGGCGGATGGGGTCGAATAACCCCGTGTAAGTGGCGGCGTTCGATCGCGGCGTACGGCCGATGGGCGATTGGTCGATCACGATCGCCTTATCGACGTGTTTGGCTCCCAACAGTTCGCCCAGCTCGTTAGGATGCGGGACTTTGTGGCCCAGGTGATGGCGCAGGGCCGAATACAGCAGCTCGTTAATCAATGTCGATTTTCCTGACCCGGAAACCCCGGTCACGCAGACGAATTTGCCCAAAGGAATCTCGACGTCGACGTGTTTGAGATTATTGCGGTGGGCATTTTTGAGACGCAGTTTGCTGACCTTGCCGGGACGGCGTTGCGCTGGAGTGGGGATTTGGACCCGACCGGAGAGATATTTACCGGTAATGGAGCGATCGCATTTGGCAATGTCGGAGATCGTGCCTTGAGCGACAATTTCGCCACCGTGCACTCCAGCACCAGGGCCGATATCGACGATATGATCGGCCTCGCGCATCGTGTCTTCATCGTGTTCCACCACGATCAAGGTGTTGCCTAAATCTCGCAGGCGTTTGAGCGTGATCAATAACCGACTGTTATCTCGCTGGTGTAAGCCGATGGAGGGCTCGTCCAATACGTACAACACCCCCGTTAAGCCGGAGCCGATTTGGGTTGCCAGTCGAATCCTCTGTGCTTCGCCGCCAGAGAGCGTCATCGCTGGCCGACTGAGGGTGAGATAGTCTAGCCCCACATCATCTAAAAACTTGAGGCGGGCCCGCACTTCTTTCAACACTAATTCACCGATTTTGGCCTGACGCTGCGTTAGTTCGAGCCCGTCGAGGAGCGCAATGCACTCGCGAATGGGGAGGCCTGTGAAATCGTTAATGGAATGTCCGCCAATTTCTACTGCTAACGCTTCCGGCCGCAGCCGCGCGCCCGCACAACTCGGGCAAGTGCGATCGACCATGTATTTTTCCAGCTTTTCACGATAGGTATCGGATTTGGCTTCGCGATGGTGGCGCTGCAGCTGGGGAATCACTCCCTCATAGGGGCGCGAGTAGCCTTTAGATTTGCTGTTGCTGTAGCGAGATTCTGCTTTGATAAATATTTCTGTGTCTGAACCGTACAGCAGAACGTGTTGCTGCTGTACGGAGAGCGAGTCCCACGGATCGCGAATGTCGAACCCGAAGGCTTGGGCTGCACCCACCAGTACCGAAAGATAGTAAGGGTTGTCTTTCTCTGCCCACGGCGCGATCGCGGCGTAGATAGGCAATGTCGGATCGGGGACGACTAAAGCGGGGTCGAAGGTCGGGATAAAGCCCAAACCGTGGCAGGTGGGGCAGGCCCCAACGGGCGAGTTGAACGAGAATAGGCGCGGTGAGAGTTCGTCCATAACCGAGCCGTGCACCGGACAAGCAAAGTGTTCGGAGAAAATCAGCTCCGTATCTTTTTCGTGACGATACTGTCCGGCCGATTCCGCCACTTTTAAGATCGTGCCGAGTTCTTCTGGATCGCGTGGCATGAGCTCGACAATTGCGACTCCTTCAGCCTGTTTGAGACAAGTGGTGAGCGAGTCGATCAGGCGCTCTTCAATTTCTGGTTTCTTCACTAGACGATCGACCACGACCTCAATGGAATGGGCTACATTCTTCTTCAGCGCGATCTTGTCGCTCAGTTCTTGCACCACACCATCCACCCGCACCCGTACGAATCCTTGCGAAGCAAGGCTGGATAGTACGTTGGCGTGGGTGCCCTTTTGTTTGCGGACTACGGGGGCTAGGAGCTGAAACCGCGTACTGTCGGGCAAATTCATCACCTGATCGGCGATTTGATCCACGGTTTGCGGCGAGATAACGCGATTGCATTCGGGACAGTGGGGCGTGCCGGCCCGTCCGTACAGTAAGCGCAAATAATCGTAAATTTCGGTAACCGTGCCCACGGTCGAGCGAGGGTTGTGACTAGTGGATTTTTGGTCGATCGAGATTGCCGGACTGAGCCCTTCGATGCGGTCGACATCCGGCTTGTCGAGCTGGCCTAAGAATTGACGAGCATAAGCGCTCAGCGATTCGACATAGCGCCGCTGTCCTTCCGCAAAAATGGTATCGAAAGCTAACGACGACTTGCCTGAGCCGGAAACACCGGTAAACACCACCAAGCGATCGCGAGGAATTGTGACGTCAATGTCCTTGAGATTGTGCTGTCGTGCGCCCACCACCCGAATCTCGTTGCTATCTGACCGAGCTCGGTGCGATTTAGCTCTGGGCATGGTGCTGAACGTAACGACGGCTTCACCAATCTTAACGACTGATGACGCAATCGCGATACGACGTTGCGGTATGTATTAAACCCCTTAGCAAATGGGTTGAAAGCGCGGCACGAGACCTGGAACCGATGCACCGAAAGCAAGGCAGAATGCCAGGCAAAACTTAACCTGCCTGGATTTTAGTTTTTCTCAGCCAGAGAAGGTAAGTCGTCGACTTGTGTCGGTTGCTTTAAGAGCGATCGCCAAATCTCTGCACTAGAGATTCGAGCGGGTCAGCTCCGGCGCCGCTAAATTCTGATTTGACCGCCTCAGAAACCTCGTGAATTTCTGCATCCGAGAGTTCTAACATGCGAGCCAGTTTTTGAAATGCCCCCAATTCTTCCTTGTTTACCAGCGGCTCGGTATCGTCGCGAGCGCTCGCCGAAATGACCAAGTACCCCACCTTCAAGATGAAGCGGCGATCGCTTGCCTCGGGTAGCTTGGGCAACACTTCTTCCAGCGGAATTTGCTGGTTGAAATAGCTGCGAATCTTCTCGGCTAAGCTCTGACGAGCGGCTGGCGTATCGGCAAACGCCTCAGACAGTTTGGCGGTCATGACCGCGATCTCATTCGCCTCCAGCATGCCATCTGCCCAGGCCATTGCCGTAACTGCACGCAGAATATTCATCTGTTTGGGCGAAATCGGTGGTGGGGTGGTAGCAGTCATGGTATCGGACCTCCAAACTCTGTCGAAACCGCGATCGCTGTCTCCACTAGAGAAAAAGCTAGATGTTTAACATTTACCAAGTCTGCGGCCAAAACTAGAGGATGATCCGATTTTTTTCGACAATCACCTGGCAATTTTGGCTACGTGGGGTAGGCTGCTATCGATCCGATCTGCTGAGCTGCCCGTGCCCGTTCAGTTCACACCAACCCCCAAGCCCTATCTAAGCGTTCCTATTTCGGAATGTGGAGAACCCCTTCTCCCCGTGGGAGGGCGTTTTGCCTGCGTCTCTCCTGCTCCCTACGTCGCGTTGGGGGCACCCTATGGCAATCGCTCTCCTTTTTGGCTGCGGGAAGATGTCGTCCGACGACTGGCCATCGCGCAAGCAGCCTTGCTGCAAAAGCATCCGGAATGGAGACTGCTGTTATTCGACGGTTTCCGTCCCCTCGCCGTACAGCGCTTCATGGTGGAATATAGCTATCGTCAGTTACTCGAATGCCGCGGGTTGCAGGCTGACGACCTCAGCCCCGAGCAGCAGCAGGCACTGTACGATGAAGTCTTTACCTTTTGGGCTTTGCCCAGTGAAGATCCTGCTACGCCGCCGCCTCACAGTACCGGAGGGGCGGTCGACCTGACGCTAGCTGATGCTAACGGGCAGGCTATCTGGATGGGATCCGAGATTGATGAGATTTCACCGCGATCGCAGCCCGATTATTTTCTCAACAGTTCCGTACCCGACGCGGACGTCTTTCACGCTCGCCGCCAGCTTCTGAACCAGGCCATGACTACAGCCGGATTTCTCCGTCACCCCAACGAGTGGTGGCACTTTTCCTATGGCGATCAGTTATGGGCGTGGCAGCTTAATCAACGCGATCTCCGCTCAGCGCGCAGAGCGATTTACGGTGGCATGTCATCTCAGTGATGGGACTTCTTTGCCCGCGACTTGAAGACTGCGCGTTAGCTCAGGAGTGTCTGACAAGTATTTTGCAACAGTTATAGATATCTTCAAGTTTCTATCTATACAATAGATTAGTGGTTCGCATTGGCGCAATCTCGGCTGGCAGTGACAACTTTGGCCGAGGTGGTTGGGCTATTATCCGACTGCAGCTTCCACTTAAAGCCAGTTTTAGGGTAACGTCTGTCAATCCTTACTGCATCCCAATTGCGGAAACGAGAAGTCCTCTCATGAGCTCCGAATTTCAAGTCGTACAACTCAATGGTTCTTTCGACATCACGATGGTGGCGAAGTTTCGTCAACAAATTGATGCCATGGTGGCTGCGGGAGCGCAGGCAATCTTGATCGACCTCAAAGAGGTTACATTTATGGACAGCTCGGGGTTGGGAGCTCTGGTCACGGCTCTGAAAATGCTGCGGGCTCGGGACGGCAAGCTGTACTTGTGCTCGATGAACGATCAAATTCGGATGCTGTTTGATTTGACGGGGTTAAACACTGTGTTCGACACGTACCGGACTCGCGAGGAGTTCGATCGTGTGGTTCTGGCTGAGGCCAGCCCGGACTCTTGAGAACGTAAATTTTGGGCGCGCAATGTCCCTATCCGCAGTCAATTGTCCGTAGATAGACGCTAAGTTAAGTACAGTTTTCTACGGGCGGTACGTAGTAACCGTGACTAATGGTGAAACCGGCGGTTCCAGCTCGCGCTTTAGGAAGTGACACAGTCAATACAGCGACGATTGCAATTGCATGGCTTGCTGTCAACGCGGATAGCCTGCGCTGGCTAGGCGCATCGCTGCAGGATGCATCGCATCTCCATCTCGCCTTGCTGGGTGCACTAGTGGTGGGATTAGGGGTACGAGGTTGGCAATCTCGTTGGCAAATGACCGGATTGCCCCACTGGCGGTGGTTACCGTGCTGCGTTGTGGCGTTGGGAGCCATCTTCAGTACGCTCGTACGGGTCGGGTTTGGCCACGGAGCGCTGAGTTTTTGTGGGTTTGCTATTGCCACATATGGTTTGTTGGGGTTGTTTCTGGCTCCGCGAGGTTGGCGACAGGGAATTCCAGCCGCGCTAGTGGTGGTGGGGCTGTTGCCCGTCAGTATTCAGTTCGGTAGCGGGATGGGATTTTCGCTGCGGGTGTTGACCGCAGGGGTGGTCGAGCAGGTGTTGACAGCGGCAGGGGTGGCCGCGATCTCAGCTCACGATGTCATCCTGCTGGAAAACAGCATCGCCCACGTCGATTTACCTTGTAGCGGACTGAAAAGTGTAGCGGTAGGGTTGCTGTTTTGGGCCGGATGCTCGTGGTTGGAAGGGCGCAAAGTTGGCGGACGCTGGTTAGGAACGTCAATCTTTTGTGTTTTTGCCATGATTGCAGCCAATGTGGCTCGCGTGCTCGCACTAGTGCTCCTCGGTGACGTGTGGCAGCGACGTTGGTTAGCCGATCTGGTGCACGTGCCGTTGGGCATCATTGGTTTTGCGATCGCCTGTGCCCTCACCTGGCTACTGTTGCAAACCGTGCCTAAATACACGTCAGAGACATCAACTTTAGAGACATCAGATGTCGCGCGCGAAGAATTGCCGATGTCCGCGCTGGCGCGTTGGGGACTTGTGGCTGCGATCGCGGCTATGGCGGCGTTACCTGGAGCTCCTCCTCCAATCACTGGTGTTGCTGACGTGTCTTGGCCGCGCGCTTTTCAGCTCGAAACCTTAGACCTTAACTCTGCCGAACGTCAGTTTTTTGCCCGCGATCCTCTGGCCAGCAGTCACAAATATCGATTTGAATGGCACGACGCGAGTGGCAGAACGCTCAAAGGGTCGCTGCTTACCGTCGCGAGTCCGTCCTGGCGATCTCACCATGCCCCCGAGCTTTGCTACGTCGGAAATGGTCTGCAAGTCGATCGGATGCAGTCTGTGGACGTAGAGAGCGGTATGACGACAGGCCTGACTCCTATAGCTACTGGAGCAGCCCCTTTCCCGGTGCGCTGGCTGTCTTTGGCAGGCGATTCCCGCAGTGCACTGTATTGGTTTCAATCTGCAACTTCTGTCACCGACAACCTCCTAAGCCGTATCGGAGCGGCGATTGCGATGCGCGATCGCGCCTGGGTGATGGTGTCGGTTTTATTCGAACAATCGCATGCTCCGTCAGATGCCAGCGTGCGCGAGTTTGCCCGCCAGACTCGCGCCGCCATTACCCGCAGCTTTACAGGAGACGTCAGATGATGAAAGCAATCTTGAGAGCGATTCCCTACACCGTCTTCTGGACTTGGAATTCGATCTTTCTCATCTTTGTCAGCTTCGGCATCCTGCCGTTTTCCCATCTATTGATTGTGGAGGCCTGGTTGGGCCGAGTCCCGTGGGATTTTGTCGCGACGCTGCTGGCGTTGATTGCCATACCCATCGTCTGCACTGTGTTGGGATGCAGATCTCGTATTCGCAACCGACCGCTACAGATGTTGCGCCTCTTTTTCTGCGTGGAGGCACCTCTCTTTTGCCTGGCCCTGTTGAGACTGTTTTTGATGCGCCAGCTTTCACCCGCGAGTGCGCTGGTGTTGGGCACTGTCGTTCTGGGTATCGCATTTTATCTATTTCGCTTGCTCGGCCGGTCAGGACTGCAGCCAAGTAGCGATCGCCGCTGGGGTGGTTTGAGCTTGACCGGACACGCAATCTTGCTGGCGGTTGGCGCTTATATTGTCGGTTTGCTGTCGTTTTACGTGTTGCCCACAACCATGGCGCTTATCAGTGGCATTGGTTGGGCCTTCGTGCATTTCTTCCGGTTCGATTGGGTGTCGGACGTTTGGCGCTATCCCGGAAGCTTGATTTTCGGCGGATTAGCCGTACTGCTATTTGGCATGTCGGCAGCAGTGTTTGTTTCTATGCCTTTCGTCCTCTCGGGTACGTTTACGTGGGAGGGCATGCAAGGCGTCCGCGCCTTTGCCGCCAGATTTGGACGGCGTTGGGCGATCGCTGGGACGACGGGCTTGCTTGCCTTGTGGGTCGCAGCCTTTGCCATTTTGCAGGTCCAGCCCCAAGTACGCGCGTTTGCTCTGTTGGATGCTCCCCTCACCGCTCCAGCCAGCCGCCAAGCACTCATGGCCCAATCCGAGACCGTGCGCGGGGGACTGCTGAATGCCTATCTCCATGCCTATCGCTATCTCAGTCCGCGTGAAGCGAATACTCATGTTTACGCGATGTACCGCGATCTCCTCGGTAATGAAGCGATTGCCACTCGTCTGCAGGCAGCCAACAATCTCTTACTCTCGCCATTTCTTTACCAGGGCGATCGCGATGACGATCGACGGGCAGCCGAACTCTACGCCCAATTTTTCGATACCTCGATCCAAAAAGCAGAAGGTCCAGCCATCCAGCAGGCGTTGCAAGCTACCTACGACCGTTCGGAGGTGGCAGCTGGACTCCTCGACGCCCATCTGGATACGGTGTGGCTCGCTCGCCAAGACTTAACCGTGACGCCTCAAGGCGATTGGGCCGATATCGAAATTCACGAAGTGTACGACAACCAAACATTCGAACAACAGGAAACCTTCTATACATTTTCGTTACCCGAAAGCGCTGTTCTGACCGGACTGTGGTTAGGAGAAAGCGACAATCGCGACGAGCGTTTTGTCTACACGATATCTCCGCGCGGTGCTGCTCAACAGGTCTATCGCGATCAAGTGCGCCGTCGTGTCGACCCAGCGCTGCTCGAACAGGTCGGCCCGCAACAGTATCGACTGCGTGCTTTTCCCATTCCCGCTCGCACCAATGCAGGTAAAGCCGTACCCATGCACCTATGGCTGACTTATAAAACCATGCAGCAGGGTGGCAGTTGGCCGCTACCGCAAGCGATCGAGCGTCGTAACGTCTACTGGACTCGCCGGA
>JBCBVC010000152.1:0-8766 GCA_039817845.1 Cyanobacteria bacterium J06642_2 | reverse complement strand
GCGGGCATTAGTGGCTCGATTGGGTTAACTGCCGTGGACGTGCCTGCTGAGTGGGGCTCCGGCTGGCAGTTTTGGATCGACCGTGGCGGCACCTTTACTGATATCGTCGCCCGCTCGCCTGGGGGAGAGATTGTCGTCCGCAAGTTGCTCTCCGAAAATCCGGAGCAGTATGACGATGCCGCCTTACAGGGCATCCGCGACATTTTGAAACTGGCTCCAGGGGCACCGATACCGACAGCAGCCATTGCGGCAGTAAAGATGGGAACGACTGTCGCCACCAATGCGCTACTAGAACGGTGCGGCGATCGCGTCCTGTTGGCTATTACGCGTGGATTCAAAGATGCGCTGCGCATTGGCTATCAAAATCGCCCCGATATTTTTGCCCTCGACATTCACCTCCCTAGCCCGATTTACGAGCGGGTGGTGGAAATTAAGGAAAGGCTCAGTGCCCGTGGCGAAACCCTCATCCCGCTCGATGAAGCACTCACTCGTCGAGACCTCCTAGTGGCTTACCGAGACGGCATTAGAGCGATCGCGATCGTGTTAATGCACGGCTATCGCTATCCCGAGCGTGAAACTCGCGTCGCGGCGCTCGCTCGCGAGGTCGGGTTTACGCAAATTTCTGTTTCCCACGATGTCAGTCCGCTGATGAAACTGATCGGTCGCGGCGATACGACGACTGTCGATGCTTATCTCACTCCCGGATTGAGCCGTTACGTGGATCGCGTCGCTTCTCAATTGCGTCACGCGCGTTTGATGTTCGCACAGTCCAATGGTGGTTTGACAGACGCGCGTCGGTTCCGCGGTCACAACAGTATCTTGTCTGGACCCGCAGGAGGTGTGGTGGGAGCAGAAAAAGTAAGCAAAGTCGCCGGATTCAACCGCGTTATTGGTTTTGATATGGGCGGCACGTCCACGGACGTCTCTCACTTCGATGGTGAATACGAACGCACTACTGAAACGGTTGTTGCCGGCGTGCGGCTGCAAACGCCCATGTTAGCCATTCATACCATCGCAGCCGGAGGCGGTTCGATCGTCGCATTCGACGGCGCGCGGTTCCGCGTCGGACCGCAATCGGCGGGAGCACGACCGGGGCCGACATGTTATCGGCAAGGCGGTCCTCTGACCGTGACTGACTGCAACGTCATGGTCGGGAAAATTCAGCCGCAGTTTTTCCCGGCCACATTCGGTCCTGAGGGGAATCTTCCGTTGGATGCAATGGAGGTGCAACGTCAGTTTTTTGCATTGGCCGCTCGCGTCCGCGACGCCACCGGAATCGAGCGCTCGCCAGAAGCCGTTGCGCAGGGATTTTTGGATATTGCCGTCGAGAAAATGGCTGGCGCGATCGCGCGTATCTCCATCCAAAAAGGCCGGGACGTCACGCAATATGCTCTCTGCTGTTTTGGTGGAGCCGGAGGCCAGCATGCCTGCGCAATTGCTGACGTGCTGGGTATGAAGCATATTTTGATTCATCCTCAAGCAGGAGTGTTATCGGCTTACGGTATCGGCTTGGCTGACGTGCGGGCTGAACGCAGTCGTTCCATTGAAGCCGAACTCACAGCAGCACTCGTGCCGGAACTGAACCGTCATATCGAAAGTCTGAGGGCATTGTGCGCGACTGAGCTTGAGGAACAGGGTATTGCGCTGGATTGCGTGCGCCATGCAGCCACAGTGCAATTGCGATACGAAGGCACGGACTCGACCTTGACCGCGAACTGGGCCGACGTGCAGTCCATGCGATCGCAGTTCGAGCGCCTGCATCTTCAGCAATATGGAGTTATCGCACCAGAACGTGCCTTGATCGTGGCCGCGCTGTCAGTTGAAGCCCTCGGGCAAGGCCAACCCATTCAAGAACCTGAATGTGAAGCCGAACGCTCGAAACCACTTGCTCCGTTAGACATCGTATCGATCTACATGGCAGGCGCTTGGCATGACGCGCCCGTATTCGCGCGGGATGACCTCCAGCCCGGCGATCGCGTCATCGGACCGGCATTGATTGTGGAAATAACGGGGACCAATGCCATTGAGCCAGGCTGGGAAGCAGACGTGACACCGCGTCAGCATCTGGTCTTGCAGTGTACTCAAGCTCGGAGACTCATCTCCTCGGTTCCTTCAGCACGCGCCAACACGGACGAAGCTCGTTTGAATTCTGCAGACACTACAGCTGCTCCCGATCCAGTCCAGCTGGAGATGTTCAACTATCGCTTCCGCTCTATTGCTGAGGAAATGGGTGTCGTTCTGCAAAACACTAGTTCGTCGGTGAACATTAAGGAGAGATTGGATTTTTCCTGCGCGTTGTTCGACGAACGAGGGCACTTGATTGCCAACGCTCCTCATATCCCCGTTCATTTGGGGTCGATGGGAGCCAGCGTACGCAGCTTGCTCCGAGATCGCAGCCGCGAATTGCAACCGAGTGACGTTTACATTCTCAACAATCCCTACAACGGCGGTACACACCTCCCCGATATCACGGCAATCTCACCCATCTTCGACCGCGATCAAACCCGCCTGCTTTTTTTCGTGGCTGCCCGAGGGCATCACGCCGATATTGGCGGTATTGCTCCGGGATCGATGCCAGCCAATAGCACTTCGCTGGAACAGGAAGGTACGGTCATCGATTCCTTTTTGCTGGTGCGAGATGGTCATCTCCGCGCCGACGCATTACGCGTCCTGTTAGCTTCTGGCCCGTATCCGGCTCGCAATCCCGACCGCAATCTTGCCGATCTGCAAGCCCAAATTGCGGCCAACGCGCGCGGCACCCAATTACTCCAGCAACTGGTTGACCGTTACGGCCTCAATACAGTCCGGGAATACATGCAGCACGTGCGCGGCAATGCTGCCGCTTGCGTGCAGCAGGCTATTGCCAATTTAGCCCATCGAACTCAGCTGCGCGATCGCGCGTACGTCTACCCACTGGACGATGGCAGTCATATTGCCGTTACCGTCCATCTTGATGCGTCATCCCGTCAAGCCCGCATTGATTTCACTGGGACATCCCCCCAGCAGGCCAACAACTTCAACACTCCAGCAGCAGTCACTCGCGCTGCCATTCTTTACGTATTCCGAACATTAGTAGCTGACGACATTCCGCTGAACGAAGGCTGTCTGGACCCCGTGGACATTGTCATTCCGGCAGGCAGTTTACTTGCCCCCCAACCTCCGGCAGCAGTGGTAGCAGGCAACGTGGAAACTTCGCAGGCCATCGTCAACGCTCTGTGCGGAGTCTTGGGAGTTGCTGCTGCTTCTCAGGGGACGATGAACAACTTCACCTTTGGCGATCGCCATTCCCAGTATTACGAAACCCTGTGTGGTGGCTCCGGCGCTGGCCCCACGTTCGACGGTACGGATGCCGTCCATACCCACATGACTAACTCGCGCCTTACCGATCCGGAAGTGTTGGAATGGCGCTTTCCCGTCGTGCTCGAAGAATTTACCATTCGGCCCGATAGCGGCGGATACGGTCGATATCGGGGTGGAAACGGAGTCTTGCGCCGCGTTCGTTTTCTCGCGCCTATGACTGTCTCGCTTTTGTCTAGCCATCGACACATACCGCCACCAGGCTTAGCTGGGGGACAGGCCGGAGCGCTCGGTCGCAACTGGCTCGACCGTCAGGATGGCACCCGTATTGAGCTGCAGGGAAGCGATCGCGTAGAAGTTGAACCGGGGGACGCTATTTCAATAGCTACGCCAGGTGGGGGCGGGTGGGGGATGCCGACTCATACGGCCTGAAGAGACAGAAACCATCAATTTGCTGAGAGAATCCCAGCCATTCAAACTCTAAGGTTGAGCCAAGATCTTGTCGTTCTAGCCGAACATCCAATGCCATAGATGGAATGCCCGGAACCATTTTGGGCAAGGTAGTAGGAGGGTAAAAAAATATGAAGTAATGCTTCTGACCCTCGCACCCTCGCATTATCGAGGGCGAGTGCTACCGTGTGACAACCGAGGTGCACCTAGCGAACGTACGTTGAGATGGTGGAACCGATGGATTTAGACGCTAACTGGTCGCGCAGCAGAGTACCGTTCGCGTCAAACTTAACTCGATTGCAGGGACTACAACGCGACCGGATCGTGACGTTATTTTCGGTCGGGCAAAGCGAGAAGCGCCAAAGCAGCGACGTATGTATTTGCCTCGATGTTGAAGTTGAAAAGGCTCTGGAGTATTTGCGTCTGTTCCTACACGTGACGATCCGTTTCGCGCATGGGATGGAGAGACTGCCATGAGCGATCGCGGCTCGCCGGCTTCAGCGCCCCTCATCATCGTGGTAGATGATGACAATACCGTTCGGCATATGGTGTGCCAGGCGATCGAAAAGGACGGTTACGAGATTATTGAAGCGGAAGATGGGGCGCAGTGTTTGGCCTTGTGCGAACGGCGCTTGCCAAACTTGATTTTGCTCGACGCGCTCATGCCTGAGGTGGACGGTTTTACCTGCTGTCAGCGCTTGCGCGACTCTTACTTAGAGCGCTGCCCTCCTATTCTGATGGTCACGGTGCTCGCCGATCGCGCCTCCGTCGATCGCGCCTTTGAGGCTGGAGCCACGGATTTCATTACTAAACCCATTCACTGGGCTGTCTTGCGGCAGCGGATGCGGCGGCTGATTCAATCCAACAGAGTGATGGCCGAGCTGTGGCAGCGGATCGATCGCGAGCGCGAGTTGACAGAACAGCTAGAAATTGCCAATGCTAAGTTGCGCCGTTTGGCCTCCGTTGACGGTCTGACGCAGCTGGCAAACCGACGCACCTTTGATACATACATCCAGCAACAGTGGAAGCTGATGTTGCGCAATCACGCTCCCATCTCGTTGATTTTGAGCGATATCGATTTTTATAAATCCTACAACGACACTTACGGACACCAGGCAGGCGATCGCTGTTTACAGCAGGTGGCCCAAATCATTCAAAATGCTACCCGCCGTCCGGCAGATTTAGCTGCTCGCTATGGTGGCGAAGAATTTGCGTTAGTTTTACCCAGTACCACTCTCGACGGTGCTAGACGCGTGGCCGAAGGAATCCGTAAGGCATTATGGGATGCAGCCATCCCACATGAGACATCTTCTCTCAACGGCATTATTTCCCTCAGCTACGGGGTTGCTGGTACGATCCCCGCGCCGGAACAATCTCTGGCATCATTTATCGAAGCGACCGATCGCGCTTTGTACCGAGCAAAGGTTGCAGGTCGAGATCGCATCGTTCTCAGCTCTTTCCTCAATGGTGATGTCGAGTAATTTGGTCTCTGTACAGATGCTGAGATCGTCACAGAATCACTGGATAACTCGCTTGGGATTTCCCCGCACAATCGTAAACTCGCGCTCGCAGAGGAGAGGCAAACCTAATGGAATCAGCAGGTAGCTGGCAAGAGTGGATTACGGTGGCAGGCTATCTCAGCTTTGCCGCATTTATCGCGTGGCGCGTTTTGTCCGCACCGAAGCCATAGAAGGTATTGGAAGGATTTACTTAGTAGTTCCTCCCAGACAACGCGATTTCGCTGACCACCAAGCGTGCGTGCACCTGCGTGGCGATGTATAGTGAGCTCGAATCCCCGCTTCGTCGAGTGCTGAGGCGATCGCGATGAAATTTGCTACTCCAGCCCAGAAAGAATGTTATGACAAAGTGGCCGGATGGATGGCCGAGCTTTTTGACGACATTCCTTGGGAATCTCTGGACGAACCCTCTGGGAATGGCACCCCAAACTCAACCAGTGGACCCGGGTTCGGTCTTTTTATGGGGTCGGCGTGGGTAGAAGTTCGCATCTTGCCCTGGGATGACGAATCGATTGTGAGCGTACGCTCGACCGTGGTGACTGGAGCAGACGTCACTCCAGAATTGCAGGCGTTTTTATTGCAAGCGAATGCAGATCTACAGTTCGGTTCTTTCGCCGTCAATCGAAAAGGCGATATCATCTTTCGCCACGCTATTGTAGGTATGACCTGCGACCCGGAAGAACTCGAAACTTCGGTTACAGCAGTGTTGGAAACAGCTGATGACTACGACGATCGCATCGTAGAAACCTGGGGTGGAGATCGCGCTTTGGACCGAAAAATCTAATCGGTGATTGTGGTTGCGGAGATTGCGTCGATAGGAGATCTGTCAACTATCGTTGATGGTTGGGCATCGGCTCCGAACGCAGCAAGCATCCAAAAGACCGTTTGCACGACACTTGACGAGCTTGGCGACGAGATGGCAGGCCTAAAAAGAGAGTCTGCATCTCGAAAAGGTTCGTCACTCGTTAGCTGACCTGACTCTAGAGAATTTTTGCCCATGTCTTGGCTCAAATCCGTACTTGTCTTCGCCATGGCTGTCTTGCTTTTCGGAGCTAGCGCTTTTAGCCCTCATGCTGCCGTACAAGCTGCCAGCCCCAATAACCGCGCCGAACAGCAGCTCGTCCTCAACCAACCGATTGATGCCGTTCGACCGGCGGTAGAAAAAGCATTCGATATGTGGTCGCGAGGCGAACTGATTAACGCTAACGTCAACGAAGTTACGGGAGTATCCCGCACGAACCTCTTCAAGTTCGTCGATGATATTGCGGTCAACCTCCAGCCCGACGACGCAGAACCGACGAAAACCCGGCTCGATATTGTGTCTGTTGGACGGATGGGCGAGTATGATTTTGGCGGCAATCAGCGCAATATTGATGAATACGTCTCAACGCTGCGATCGCTCCTATCTGAGTCTGCCATCTAGCGCTAGTCAGTCCGTTTTTCCCTAATCTCTTGCAGAGCGCGGAGTGAAATCGCGCTCAAATCTCTTTGCATTGGGAGAGTCACTACTTCATATTCGGGCACGACTCATAGAGATTTGGCGTCTGCATTAAATACGTACCTATTGTGTGTTTCGCTTAGAGGAATGAATTGATGAATTTAAAGAAGGTCGCAGCATGGATGCTGGCAGTTGGCGTCCCTACTATTGCTCTCGCAACTCCAGCGATGGCTCAATTTGTCGGCACGCTGCTCAATCCTGTTGTCGCATCATGGATCGAGTCGGAGGTGGACGAGGTCGAGAACCTCAAAGTAGACATCCAAGGCTCCGATCAGCAGCTGACCAGCGGCACCATTCCTAGCGCTTCAGTTGCGGGCGAGAACTTACTTTATGAAGGTTTCCGCATCACTCAAGTTCAGCTCGACGGTCAGAATATTCGCCTCAACATTAGCGAAGCCATCCAAGGCAGCAAGCTGCGCTTGCTCGACCCTGTCCCCGTGCAGGTGAAACTCCGTCTGACCGAAGCTGACCTCAACCAGTCGCTGCAATCCCCCATCATTCAATCTCAACTCGCACAAGCCAATGTCGAACTACCCATTGGTGGCAGTAGCGTTCCTTTCCGCATTAGCGATCCACAAGTTACGCTGCTGGACGATACGCTCCAAATTGATGCGTCTGTGGCCACAGACGACGGCACTTCTGTGCCAGTTACAGTGGCTACGGGTGTTCGCGCCCAGAACGGAAATGAACTCTTGTTGGTCAATCCAGCTTGGGTGAGCGAGGGCCAGTCCATTCCCATCGACGGCCTCAACGATATGGCAATTGAGTTTGGCAACGAGGTAAACATCGACAGCTTGCTGCTTCAAGAAGGAGCGATCCTGTATGCAGGCAAATTGACCATTCGTCCGGAAAATCTCTAGAGCTGAGCTCACTGGAGCTCGACTAGCGGAGGTGCATGTCGAGTACTGCACGAGGCGCGCGTCGCACTCGGCAGGCTATCTCCTCGTGCCCCAAGCGCGTCACGGCCTCAAATCGATGACAGCCAGAAAATCCGTAATATTGCCCCTCTACTTCCAGAACGTCAATCGGTTCTTGCAGGCCGATCTGCTGGATGGATTCCATGAGCTGCTTCACTTTAAAGGGATCGTTCTGACGGTACAACGGTCGACGAATGGCATCTATTGGAATGAGTTGAATCCGACTCATACACGTGCAGCCTGCGTCTGAGACAATACAATCAATCTTACGAGATTGCTACGTCTGAGCACTGTATTTCTGATGAACACCGCACGTCCGTACTAGTCCAGCTTGGCACCACTGAGAATGAAAATAGGGTCCAGTGCCGCCAGGATTTGACGAGCACCACGCATTTCAAGACGATTAATGGCAGACTGCACGATCTCCATCTGACGAGCCTGTACCTTAGCAAAGCTTTCCGAAAGCACGTAAAGTGCGTCGAGAGAGCTAGCCGTCGCAATTAGACGACCCTGCGATCGCAACAATGCCCAACATTCTTCGACAATGGCACCAATGGGCGTACCGCCTTCAAAGCAAATGCGATCGGGCGCTTGAGGAATATTGCGCAGGCAGTCTGGGGCCGTCCCCTGGATGACGCGGACGTTATCGGCCCCAAACTTGCGACTGTTGCGCTGAATCAGCTCTACCACCTCTTCATCCCGCTCGACCGCGTACACGATGCCTTCAGGGCATTGCAAGGCCGCCTCTACTGCGATCGTGCCTGTTCCCGCCCCAATATCCCAGACGCAACTTTGAGACTTGAGGCGCAGCTGACCGATCATCAACACTCGCATCTCCCTTTGACTGAGAGGAATACCGGGAATGCGATCGAACGCGTCGTCAGGGATTCCGGGGGTGCGGTACGGCCAAAGGGGGTCGGACATCGATTTAGACATCGATACAAAGACAATACTCCGGACAGTTTTTGATGGCTGATGAAAGAATCAGGGTTTCAGGTGTGTAGGGTACAAGAGTCGTTAACGAAAGAATCAAGGTTTCAGGCTTCATGCTGAAAACTGTCCGAACTGTTGAAAGAATAATAATGTG
>JBCBVC010000151.1:0-8893 GCA_039817845.1 Cyanobacteria bacterium J06642_2 | reverse complement strand
GAGAAAAATGCGTTTATCTCATCCTCAACACAGACTAGCTCAATAAAAATGCATATAGTCAATGTCTCGCACGTATGCAGCACTAATGCTTCATGTTGTAACTTTTTGAACGCAATTTCACGATGTATCGACCATTACAAGTCGTCAATATTACTCAATCACCTGATGAAAATCATGATACGATAGCCCAAACCAATCTTTTCATTTTTGCAAAGTTTGCTTTCATGTGGAATCAACGATCGCGAAACGTTTGGCGTCTTGCTTGTGTGGCGATCTCAGTTTGTATGTGTGCCCTCTTGTTTTGGTCTCCACCTTTACCGGCCCATTTTCGCGACCAAAGCTATCTCTATCTCAAGCTTTATGGTCGCACTGTTGACGTGCGAGTGGAAATTACGATTGAAGACTTAAACCGCGCTCTGGACGTAAACCTTCCTGCAGCCGGGGTTACGCGCCAAGATATTAATCCCAATCTCGATCGGATTAACCGCTATGTTTTTGACAACGTTGACATTAAGTCTGAGGGAAAATCTTATAAGCTTTCGTACGAAAATTATGACTTTCTAAAAGTTCCATTCGGTCAATTTCTCTTGGTCGATTACAGTCTTGAAACCTTTGGGGCTGTTCCCAAATCGTTAGATATTCGCTATACGCCGTTGCTCGAGCTTGACGAGTCTCGTAAGAACTTGCTTGTAATTGAAGAAGATTGGAGAACGTCGACGTTTGGGAATGAGGGTTCTTTCTCGTTGGTGTTTACGCCCGAAAAGCCAGAACAACGCTTAGATTTATCGAACTCGACTGTCTGGAACGGTTTTTTTCTGACGGTAAGGCGAGGGCTTAAGAATGGTTTTCGCTTGCGAGAATATGGAGTTTTTCTATTTGCAGCGGCGTTGGCGATCGCATTCCAGCGACCAACCGCTTCTGAGGCGTTTGGGTTAGAGTTAAGTCGAAATCTGCCCTCGTATGCTGGCCGAGCGGTCGCACTGCTCGGGCCTCTCGTTCTAGGGGTAGGGGCAGCTTTAGGAGTTTCCGGGCTTGACATCATCGCTGTGCCCGTTCGGTTGGCTGCAACGGTAAGTGCCATCACCATTGGCCTGATGGCGTTGGAAGCGATTAGGCCTTGGTGGCGCGAGCGCTTAGGTTGGTTGACATTTGTGGCTGGCCTCTCTTTCGGATTTATCTCGGCAGAGATGTTTGTGAAGATAGGGCTTTTCCGCCACTATTTAGTCCTGTCCTGCCTCGGACTCAGTGTCGGTTTTGCACTAGCAGGAATGGTAATGCTGCTGTTTGAACTAGGAGTTATTTTTTGGGCTCGATCCCAGGTATTCTCGCAATGGGTTTTGCGATTTAGTACGGCAGGATTAAGTATTATCTCCTCGTACTGGTTTATTAAACGAGCTCTCAACCTTGAGTTTCAATTGCTCGGATTCCTCCGTGGAGTATTGCAGTAGAGGTTACGAACGTGCTGGATCGAAATATGAAAACACTCGTTCTGCGAGCTAAAGATATCCAGCAAGTGGCGCTTCACGTCGGCTTGGATCGGTTGATGGACGAGGGCATTGCTCGTCTTTGGCGTGCATTCCGTACGTTTAATGGCCGTGAAACTCTGGTTCCGGCTCGGAGTGGATTTAACTACAGTTACCCCGTCGCAGGGCTGATGGAATGGATGCCTCTGTTTCAGCCGAAAACGCAGCAGATGGTGAATAAAGTAGTCGGCTATCATCCAGCGAATCCGGCAACGCGGGGGCTGCCCACGATTTTATCGACCGTCTCGGCTTACGATGCCACCTCTGGCCATTTGGTGGCAGTGATGGACGCAACGTTTTTGACTGCGCTACGGACGGGGGCAGCATCGGCGATTGCCAGCCAACTGATGGCTGACCCGAACAGTCGGGTGTTGGGCCTCGTCGGCTGTGGGGCGCAGGCTGTGACTCAGCTGCACGCTTTATCTCGAGCATTTCGCAATTTAGAGCGAGTATTGATTTACGACACTAATGCGGCAGCAAGTGTGTCCTTCCCGCAGCGCGTGGCGTGTTTGCAACTGTCACACTTGGAGATTCGTCCAGCTCCTCTAGAAACGCTGGTTGCAGAGGCAGACATTCTTTGCACGGCAACGTCTGTCGATGTTGGGAAGGGGCCGGTCTTTCCTGCAGACAATACCAAGCCTTGGCTGCACGTCAATGCCGTCGGCGCAGACTTCCCCGGCAAAGTTGAGGTGTCACGATCGCATCTGCAGGCCAGTTTCGTCTGTCCGGATTTTCGGGTGCAAGCGGTGCGAGAAGGAGAATGTCAGCAGTTGGCTCCAGAAGAGATCGGTCCTGAACTTTACGAACTTATTCAGCGAGACCATCCCGTTCGCGAACTACAGCAGCGACATACAGTGTTTGATTCCACGGGATTTGCCCTCGAAGACCTAGCAGTAATGCAGATGATGCTGGACTATGCGACGCAGCTCGAGCTCGGCGAGTGGATCGAACTAGAGGGCGACACTAACGACGCCATCAATCCTTACGGTTTTGTCTCGGAAGCAGCGACAGAGGTTGCCCGTAAGACCTTGACAATGGCGGCGATCGCTACCGAGCGGCAGTGCATTCCTGACCGGTAGCAGATTGCGGGTTGACAGCCCGCTGGTGAAATAGCTAGCTCATTGAGGCAAAGGGTTGAGGCATCCAGAGGCAGAAATATGGACTTTTCCTGGTCGGCGGAGCAACTGGAATATCGGCAGAAAGTGATTGAGTTTGCTCGAGCGCATCTCAATGGCGACATTATTGAGCGCGATCTCGAAGGTAAGTTCTCTTGGGAGAACTGGCAGTGCTGCGCGGATTTTGGCATTCAAGGGCTGTGCGTTCCCGAAACTTATAGCGGCAGTTCGGCTCTGGATATTATGACGGCAGTATTGGCCATGGAGGGCCTGGGTTACGGCTGCGAAGATAACGGCTTGACGCTGGCGCTGAACGCGCAGATGTGGACCGTGCAGGTGCTGATTTTGCAGTTCGGTACTGAGGAGCAGAAGCAGCGCTATTTACCGCGTTTGTGTAGTGGCGAGTGGATTGGCGCGCACGCGCTGTCGGAACCCGAATCGGGCTCAGACGTGTATGGCATGCAGACGATCGCCAAAAAGTGCGACGGTGGCTATTTGCTGACTGGTACGAAAAAGTTCGTCACCTGCGCGCCCATTGCCAATCTAGCCCTCACCTTCGCGACGCTCGATCCCAACCTGGGGAAATGGGGAGTGACGGCTTTTTTGGTCGAACGCAGTTCCCCTGGTTACAGCACCAGCCCGACTCGACAGAAGATGGGGTTGCGCACGACGCCATTTGGTGAAATTACGTTTGAGAACTGCTTCGTTCCTGAAGCCAATCGCCTGGGGCCAGAGGGAGCTGGCTTTAGTTTTTCCAATCACTCGCTGGAATACGATCGCTGTTTCAATTTGGCCAGCGAACTGGGAGCGATGGAGCGCCAGCTGGAACGAACAATCGATTACGCGAGGTCGCGCCATCAGTACGGTCAATCTATTGGCAAGTTTCAGTCCGTATCGAATCGCATCGCCGATATGAAGCTTCGTTTGGAGACGGCGCGGTTGCTGCTTTATAAAGTGGCCTGGCTAAAGGAATCGGGTAAGCCTGCCATGCTGGATGCAGCGCTATTGAAGCTGTATTTAAGCGAATGCTTCGTTGCCTCAGGCCTAGATGCCATTCGCGTCCACGGGGGCAACGGCTATCTCACAGACGTTGGTATCGAACGGGACTTGCGCGACGCTGTCGGTGGGGTGATTTACGCTGGTACCTCGGACATTCAGCGCAACATCATTGCGCGATCGCTGGGATTGTAATCATGCTGTACTTACTCTCACAGGCAATCGACCAGTCCGCTCAGCGCGTGCCCGAGGCAGAAGCGTTCCGTTTTGAAGAGCAAAGCATTACCTACGCAGATCTGGTACGAAAGGCCAACGGTCTGGCTCGCGTCCTGCAGCAGCATGGCGTGCAAAAGGGCGATCGCGTCGGACTGTACCTGAGCAAGGGCTTGGAATCGGCGATCGCTTTGTACGGGATCTGGAAGGCTGGGGCAGCCTACGTACCGCTCGATCCCCTTGCCCCAATATCGCGGCTGGCATTTATCGTGCAGAACTGCGAGATTCGCTGCTTGATTACACAACCCAATAAGCGATCTCGATTGCGCGAGCTCCTCCAAGTGAGCACGGGTTTAAACGGCATCATCGGGATAGCTGAAGCGGAATTGGAGATCGAGTCCGACCGACCGGACCTAATTCCGTGGGAATTGGTGTGGCAAGAGGCCGACGATCGCGCTCCAGACGTGCGCGTGATGGAGCAAGATTTGGCGTATGTCATGTACACCTCGGGTTCGACGGGCGATCCAAAAGGCATCATGCACACCCACAAGAGCGGACTGAGTTACGCGCAGATGGCGGTGCAAACCTACGGCTTGCACGAGGGCGATCGCTTAGGCAACCATTCACCTCTGCATTTCGACATGTCGACCCTGGATTACTTCGCTGGACCGTTAGCCGGGGCAACGACAGTCATTATTCCGGAAGCTTATACCAAAATGCCCGCGAGTCTCTCTCAACTGATCGAAGCGGAAGCGCTCACCATTTGGTATTCAGTCCCCTTTGCACTGATTCAGCTATTGCTGCGTGGAGTATTGGAGCAGCGCAACTTCAGGTCTTTGCGCTGGATTTTGTTTGGGGGCGAGCCCTTCCCCGTGAAGTACTTGTCCGAACTGATGCATCGCCTCCCTGAAGCTCGGTTCGGAAACGTTTACGGTCCAGCAGAAGTGAATCAATGTACGTACTACCACCTGCCCCCACTCGCGCCAGGAGACGTGTTACCCGAAGACGGAGTTCCCATCGGAGCAATTTGGCCGAATGCGGAAGCATTTGTTGCTGACGATCGCTATCAACCCGTTTCTCAAGGAGAAATTGGGGAATTGCTGGTTCGCTCGCCAACAATGATGCAGGGGTACTGGCGACAGGCAGAGTTAAGCGATCGCGCCTTTGTCCGCAAAACGGTCCCCGGAGACGTAGAAGCAACCTACTTCTGTACGGGCGATCTCGTCAAACAGCGATCGGACGGCCTCTACCAATTTGTGGGGCGGAAAGACCGGCAAGTGAAAGCGCGCGGTTATCGGGTGGAGTTGGATGAGGTAGAAGCTGTCCTAGTCGCACACGAAGAGGTAGAAGAGGCGGCCGTGTTTGCCGTACCGCTCGCAGTTGGCAGCCGTCAAATCGAGGCAGCCATCATCCTTACGGCGAACTCAAAGCTGACTGCAATCGAGCTGAATCGTTATGCAGCGGCACGATTGCCGAATTACGCGGTTCCAGTACAGCTGGCGATCGCCGAAACCTTTCCACGAACCACTAGCGGCAAAATCGACCGACGCGCCCTGCAAGCCCAGGCCCAGGCGAGAATTCAAGCAACTACCCTCGGTGCTCCAATCCTTCGGGAATCAAGCGCCAGCGGCATACATACGACGAAGTAAGAGGAGAGCAGTGATGACGGCCACTCAAGACATTCAATCCCTGCAGACATCCGAGGACATCATCTCAAATCCTCAGAGCGTACTCCAACGCTATATCAGTACAGAGTTACTCAACGGCCGTATGGAGGTTGACGTTGAAGATGACTTGTTAGGAGGAGGCATTATTGACTCTGTTGCCATGATGTGGCTAGTGACATTCATCGAAGAAACATTCCACATTGACGTCCCTCTAGAAGACGTGACGATTCAGAACTTTCGCACGATCCAGACAATCGCCGAATACGTGAAGCGGAGGGACGACCATGCCGCTGAAAACTAAGTCTCAGGCTGTGCCAATGAGCGACTTGAGTCGGCAAATCGAAGATTTAGCCTCAAAGTCTAATCTGACGATGGCTCAACTGTTGCTGTGGTTAGGACAAAAGCTGAATCCAGAAGCTCCTCTCTACAACATGGTTTTCAGCTTCACCATTAGCGGTGAAATTAACTTTGAGTGCTTTCGGCAAGCGTTCCAGACCTTGCTCGATCGGGCCGATATCTTGCGGGCGACCGTAACGGAATTGGATGGCATTCCCTACCAGAAAGTGCAACCAACTTTAGAGTACGCACTTCCTCTTGTAGACTTTTCTGCCCAGCTCGATCCCGATGCTGATGCGAAACATTGGCTTGACGAGCGCCGAGAGTATCAGTTCGATTTACAAGTGAAAGCGTTCGATTCGGCCTTATTGAAACTAGCCTCAAATCAATATATTTGGTATTTCAATCAACATCATCTCATTACCGATAATTGGTCGCTGTCGGTTGCCTATCGATATTTACAAGATTTCTATGCAAGAGCGCTTTCCGGCACGTTGGCCGATGCGCCTAACCTGCCAACCTACCAAGACTACGCCAGCATCGAACGAGATCGTCGGCAGACAAACGGATATCAGAAAGCTATAGCTCATTGGCAACAGAAACTAGCCGAACTTCCCGAATCGATCCCACTGTACGGTCGAACCTCATCTATAATTTCGACCCGAACGCAGCGCAATTGCCTCGATCTGGGACTAGAGAGATCGCGAGCATTAAAAGCACTAGCGGTTTCACCCATAGCGCGATCGCTCTCGCCGCATCTATCGCAATTCAATCTATTTCTCACGGTCCTGTTTGCTTATTTATATCGAGTAAGCGGGAATACGCGATTGGCGATCGCTTCTCCCGCGCACAATCGTCCGACGCCAACATTGAAAGAGACGTTGGGAGTATTTATCGAACTGTTTCCACTTCAGATTGATATCGAGCCGGAAGAAACGTTTGCTTCGCTACTCAAAAAAGTAGAACGAGAATCTGGACATTTTTTACGCTATGCCCAACCAGGAACGAGCCAGTTTGCTCTCGATCGCGATGTCAATATCGTTCTGAATTACATCAATGTCTCATTCTCCGATTTCCACGGCATGCCCGTCCAAACGGAATGGATTCATTCGGGATATGGCGATAGCCAACATGCCCTGCGCCTCCAAGTTTACGATTTTGACGATTCGGGTATCTTTCAACTCGCATTCGATTTCAACCGAAACTTACTAAGCGATCGCCTGCAACAAAGGGCGATCTTTCACTTCCAACTACTCCTCGACGCCTTACTTGCCAATCTCGATCGACGCATAGATGATGTCGCACTGTTGGACCGTGAAGAACTGCAGCAGTTGTCGAGGCTGAGTCGCGCTTCTGATGCCGTTAATGTCCCTGAATTGACCGTTATTGGCGAGTTTGAAGCACAAGTTGCTCGAACTCCCGATACAGTGGCGGTTTCCTGCGCGGAAGAGACGCTGACCTACGCGCAGCTCAATCAACGCGCCAACCAGTGGGCCCGATACTTACAAGCGTCTGGAGTGAGAGCGGAAACCCCCGTCGGTCTCTTCTTACGACGCTCAATTGACCTTGTCGTGGCCATCTGGGGAATTCTCAAGGCAGGTGGAACCTATGTCCCCCTCGAACCGACATACCCGGCGGAGCGGTTGGCATTCATCTCGTCCGATACTCAACTTCCGCTCGTACTGACCCATTCTGACCTAGTCGAACAATTGCCGACAGGGTCTTATCGCGTGATTGAAATGAACGCGCTCGCTCCCCAGGTGCAGCAGGAGATACCTGACAATCTCGCAGATGAGATTCCGCTCGATCGCCGCGCTTACATTCTCTACACCTCCGGTTCGACAGGAACACCTAAGGGCGTTGAAATCGAGCATTGCAGCGTCGCAAACTACGTTGCCTGGGCGAAAAATGAGTACGCGCCAGCGCGATCGTCGTCGCCGTTTGCCTTCCCCCTGTTTTCTCCCCTCTCCTTCGATCTCACTGTCACCTCGCTGTTCGTTCCGCTCGCGTCAGGCGGCCAGGTCGTCGTCTATCCAGAAGATTCTGAAGGTATCGATTTATCGATTCAGCGCGTCGTTCGGGATAATGCGGTCGATGTTATCAAGCTCACGCCGTCCCATCTCGCCCTGGTCAAGGACATGAATTGGGCGGCATCGCGAGTCAAAGCACTGATTCTGGGAGGCGAAGATCTAAAAACTGCTTTGGCAGCGGCGATCGCCCGACAAAAGCCCGATATCCGCATCTACAACGAGTACGGCCCAACCGAGGCGACTGTAGGATGCATGACTTATCGATTTCAGTTGCCAGCCAATACAGAACCTTCCGTTCCTATTGGTTTGCCAGCCGCACGCGCGCACGTTTACCTGCTCGATTCCCATCTCAATCCGACCCCTCGCGGAGCTACTGGAGAGATCTACATTGGTGGGCCGGGATTGGCGCGAGGATACCTCAACCGAGCTGAGCTGACAGCGGAACGTTTCATGCGGCTGCCTGACGAGCATCCGTTTCAGGGCAAGCGCCTGTACCGCACGGGTGACCTCGGTCAGTGGGGCGAAGACAACCAGTTACGATATCTGGGTCGCGGCGATCGCCAGGTAAAAATTCGCGGCACTCGGATTGAATTAGGCGATATTGAAGCTGCTTTAGCCGCTCATCCATCGGTGCGCGAGTGTATGGTTGAAGTCGTTCAGCCGCAGACAAGTTCAGCCGCCCTAAAGGACCGCTCCACGTGTTGCACCAAATGCGGTTTAGCGTCTACTTATCCTGGTGCCACGTTCAACACCCAAGGTGTTTGTAATTTCTGCGAATCTTATGAAACCTATAAATCCCGAACTGAAAAATATTTCAAAACACCAACTGAATTGAGAACTATTCTCGAGCGGGCAAAGCAACGCAAGACGGGCGAATATGATTGCATTATGCTTTTGAGTGGAGGGAAAGATAGTACCTTTGCCCTCTATCAACTATTGGAAACAGGTCTGAAAGTGCTCGCTTTTACGCTAGACAATGGTTACATTTCCGAGCAAGCCAAAGCCAACATCCG
>JBCBVC010000150.1:0-9125 GCA_039817845.1 Cyanobacteria bacterium J06642_2 | reverse complement strand
CCATCATAGCAGTATTTCGACTCACAGTACTATCTCATTACCAACTTAGACATCTTCAATAGTACCGTTTCAGACAACTCATCTACTGTTGGAGGTGGGGTATTTGTTATTCAGGAAACAACTTCTAATATTAGAAATAGTACTGTGAGTCGAAATACTGCTATGATGGGTGGCGGTCTTATGACTTCTGATGGAGGACTTGCTCAGATTACTAATAGTACTTTCAGTTTGAATACAGCTCAGTCTCAAGGGGCAGGGATTTCTACCGAAGGGATTAGTGGAGAATTATTTGGACTAGGTAGAGTTAATATCTCTAGTTCAATATCCGCTGATAACCTGGGTGATAATAATTCCGATTTGTTTTGCATAGAAAATCAATCTAGCTGCACGTTAGTTTTAGCCTGATTGAATTAGGCACAATTGGCCAAGATCTAGGCAGCAATATTCTCAACCAAGATCCTCTTTTCGATCCAGAAGGTCTAAAAGACAATGGCGGTTCAACCTTGACTATAGGTTTGCAGGATAATTCTCCCGCAGTTGATGCGGGTAGTAATCCTGAGGCACTGAGTACAGATCAACGCGGAGAAGGCTTCACTCGTGAAGTTAATGGATCCGCAGATATAGGTGCATTTGAAGTCCAGTAGTTTGATAAGACCTAGCTTCGCAGTTTGACTGAAACTGCTGATGCAACTGTTCACGTACGTTTTGATGAGCAGATTTGACCTCAGCGGCGATCGCCGCATTTAACTTGCCTACAGTGACAGCAATCGGACAGAAGAACGCGATGTCGCGATCTGAAGTAGGGAATGTGGAAAATGCTTGATACGTGGCTAATTCTAGGATCGCGACCGCTGCCATCATCACGTCTGGCTTCAGTTCGAATACATATCACCATTACTTGTGTCGCTATGTTTCGGTTGTAAGCCAGTTGCGGTTGACCAAACGAGATCGCCGCTGAAGCTCCCTCTTTACCTCTGGAGTCCTATGACTGTAAAGAATGCAATGACCAGAAGTTCGAGCCCGAACAACATTTTGAAGCGCCAGGGCGACTGGCTTTTACTCACCCATTCCGAATAGCCGGGGCGATCGCCCCCCACTTCTCCTTCATACCCGATGAGGCAGTAGCCACGATGGCCGAATCGAAGCGCCAAACGTAATGCGATCGCTCCCCCGACGATCGCTGTTCCTGCAACGTTACCAGCATCTACGAGTGCAGTCCCGATTCCGAAGAGAAAACCGTAGCTGATAAACAACCAAATGATTTGCGGAATCATGGGAACGCTCAAGGGACCGATCTGATGATGGTGCGCGATAACTATTCCGATTCAAGCATTTATTGTGCATCGATAAGAAGACGATTGTTGCCAACAAACGAGGCAAGCAGCGTAAGCCGATCGGATACGATCGCTTGCTGGCAACTTGCTCGATCTTGTGCAACGTGCGATCGCTCGTCTACCCGATACTCGCGGTATTTAAAGCATCATTTTCATAAGCAGAGTTTGACGCGCCAGGGGGCTGCTTGGGAAAGCTGTAGAAACCGTTACTATCGCAAGATTGATTGGCGTTTTCTGTTGACGATGCACTGATTAAGCTTCAACGACTTTATCCATTAATACTCTCCTGGCAGAGCACTAGGTCGACGGTGGCTACAGTGGCAAGATTGCCATAGTCTGCTTATTGAGACTTTATAAGTGCCGTCATGTACGGGCAATCTAATTTATGACAAGCTCAGGCTATTGGATTGGTTTCGGAAGGCATGTCCTCACGCTCTTCTGTGAAGAAAACGTTTGTCATCGCGGCGATTAGTACACATCTCGACATCTCGGTGGCTGCTGCTACGTGGGCTGCTAACGAATGGATGAAAGACCATCCCGACTGGCGTTGGGAAGATCTAAGAAGCTGGGTCCTCGACGGAGATGCTAACTTCGTAGACCGTCGGCTCGTTCCAGCTCCTTTATCTACGCCAGAGGAATTGGAAACTTTAAGAAAACAAATGCTCGGGGCAAACGGTCTTGACATCAGCGATCGCCGCTATCGACTGAGAGTTTATCCCGATTGCTTTGTCGGCTCAGAGGCTGTTGATTGGTTGGTGCAAACTCAAAATCTTTCCCGAGTTCAAGCGGTCCAGGTGGGGAGACGACTGGTACGGCGCAACATCATCCGTCACGTTCTGGACGATCAGGACTTTGCAGATGAGTATTATTTTTATCGATGTGTCTGAGTAACGAGATTTTTCTCAAATCGTAGTAGTTGTGTGTTATTGAAGATAGGCTCAATGCTGGGCAATCAGCACTTGGCAACTGTGCTGACGTTTTTGGTTGCCTGGAATTTACAGGGTTTAATTCGAGGACGCTAGGCGATTGATGCGATTCGCTTGGGAGAGCGGCAGGGTAGGGCTAAATGGCTGATCTAAGGTTCAAATCAGGTTTCTATAGTCTGCATTTCAGATGTCCGTCTGTCGTGCTGAGGTAAGTACGCGTCACTATTTTGGTGCTTCAGAACAGGCTGATGAGCATGGGAAGCACGGTTTTACAAGCGGTTGCCAGTTTGGAGGCGGAGCTGAGGGGTTCGGCGATCGCTTTGAGAGTATCGGTGGCTCGCTTTGCCATGCGCTGCATGGCTCCTTCTTTTGGATTGCTCCCGGCCTTGACTAGTTTGGTGATTTCGCCGAGGGCTTCGGCTTTTTCGTCATCTCCGAGTTCGGAATCATCCAGGATGGCTGCTTTGAGCTGAGAGAGGAGGTCTTTGAGGTTGGGCTTGTCTTCGGTGGGTTCGGTATCGGGCAGTTGGCCGATCTGATTGGTAACTTGACCGCTGATTTCCCCGAGGTTGAAGGTATTTCCCGTGAGGTTGGCATCTCTGCCTGCGTAGACACTGCCGTCGCCAGTATTGATGGGGTTGTTCATGTTGGTGATGGTGAAGTTAGAGAGGACGCTGCTGATACTATCGATGCTTTTGTTGGCGAGTTGGATGATTTCTTGTTTGTTTTGGCGTTCGGCTTCGAGCAGGGCTTGAGCGGTGGACTCTGGTAGCGCCCGATCGTAGGTGGTTTCGAAGGTACGAGCGACCTCTGCTTTGGGCTGGGTTGATGGGACTGCGATGCGGATGAGTACGTCTGTGTCTTTGCGTTCGATGCCGCGCACGTCTGTGGGTTTGATGTCGTGGGTTTGCATCAAGGCTTGGAAGGCGGATTTAAAGGCTTGGGGATCGACGCCACCGCGAATGAGGAGTTTGACCTCATCCATGACTTCGCGGAAGTATTTTTCAAAGTCTCCGGGTTGAAAGAGTTTGTCGGGGTTGTGGGGGAGGCGTTCGCGGTTGCCGAAGCGATCTTGGCGCTCTTTGAGGAAAACAAAATCGCAGTCTACATCGGTGAGAGTTGTCGTTTCGTCGATGTTCCATGCTTCGAGACAGGCTCCCGATAGGTGGGCAGCGGTGAAATTGGTGCCGATGCATTGAGCTTCGGAGAGGATGGCGTCATTAAGTTGAGCTGCACGGAGGGTTGCCCGATTGAAATTGGTGCCTTTGAGAATAGCTCGCTGGAGTTGAACCTCGGCTAAATGGGCATCTTGCAAATTTGCATGGGAAAAATCTAAGTCTTTGCCGTCGAGGGTGGTGAGCAGAAAACGAACGCGAGGATCTTGGAGGTTGCTGGTGCCGAGGCGGGCACGATTAAGCTTTTTGACGTCTTTCCAGCAGACGCGCGCGAGAGTGGTGGTGCACTTACGAGAGTTAGCGAAGTTGGTGCTTTTGAGGGAAGCGCTGGCAAAGGATGCTTCGGTTAAATCTGCGCCACTGAATGAAGTTCCACCAAGGGCTGAGGCGGCAAGACTAATAATCAGAAGATTCTCAAACTTAGGGCCGCCTTTTCTCATGCGGCGATTAATGTAGAGGGAGAAAATTAAGCTTGCACCAGCGACAGCGCCAGCGCCAGCGACAGCGCCAGCGCCAGCGCCAGCGCCAGCGACAGCGACAGCGCCAGCGACAGCGCCAGCGACAGCGAAAGCGCCAGCGACAGTGACAGCGCCAGCGACAGCGACAGCGCCAGCGCCAGCGCCAGCGAAAGCGACAGCGAAAGCGACAGCGCCAGCGAAAGCGACAGCGACAGCGCCAGCGACAGCGCCAGCGACAGCGCCAGCGACAGCGCCAGCGACAGCGCCAGCGAAAGCGCCAGCGAAAGCGCCAGCGCCAGCGACAGTGACAGCGACGCTCCCAAGCGCTTTGAGAGTAAATCCTTGTCGAGCGATCGCGAAAAAGATAATGACAACCACAATCAAACTTGCGATTCCTGCTGTCCTTAACTCTGGATCTGTTAAGAGGGCAGCTATTAACGCACCCATCAATCCTTGGAGCAATCCAATCAAGATTGAGATAGCTCCGAAAAATGCGATTTGTCCTAATACCCACCGCCGCTGAAGTCCTGCTTTGGCATGGCAAAACTTCACTTCGTTCAGGTTTGTATTCACAAACCGCGTACTGCGAATATCTGCCCCACTAAAGTCCGCACCAGACAGGTTTTTATCGCGAAAGTTGCAACCCCGTAAGTTCGCACCCCGAAAATCTCGCTCTCCAGCTTCATACAGCCGCAGTACATCCCGCGCCCGCAATCTCTGTCCGTCATATTTACCCTTGCCCTCCATATCCTGCCGCTTCTCCTCACAGGAACGAGAGGCTCAAATCAGAAATTTTCGACCAAAATTCAAACGCTATAAGTAGATCGTTTTTCATGATGCGTACTAGCACTTAGCAACTCAGAATATTGTCTTCAGAGTAATCCTCTTCAGCCGAAATGACGCATTTCCCTGAGGACAATTCGACCTTACCGCACTGAAGTCGTTGCCCCAATCGTCCCCGACGTCTACCCAAAAGCCTTCTGCAATACCTAAGCCGCGATCTCGCGATTGAACTTTCGATGCCTGAACTTGACATCTACCTACTGAATGGTAGATAGTCGATTTATGGAAAACAACACCGCTCAGCGGATTTTGGATGTCGCTCAGGATATGGTGCGCAGTCGGGGGTATAGCGCCTTCAGTTACGCGGATATCTCCAGTCAGGTCGGAATTCGCAAAGCCAGCATTCACTATCACTTCCCCTCCAAGGACGTGCTCGCGAAAGAACTGGTGAAACGATACCGAGAGCGCATCGGACGAGCGTGCGATCGCATCTCAAACTCCGGTGCTAGTCCTGAGGAGCAAATGATGCAATTTGCTCATCTCTACCGAGATGGATTAGACGACAACCAAATTTGCCTGTGTGCCATGCTGGCTGCTGATTTTGCGGTTTTGCCTCAGTCCGTCCGGGATGAGATTCGAGCCTACTTTCAGCAAGCCGAAGCTTGGCTCGCAGATCTCCTTCAACAAGGATGCGACGCCCATCTCTGGGATTGTCATCCTTCCGTCGAACAGGAGGCTAAGGGGCTAATCGCCATGCTTCAAGGAGCGCAGTTACTCGCTCGCTCCTCAGCAGATGGCGTCGCCACCTTCGAGCAAGTTGTTTATCCACTTCTGGAGGTCAAATTTTCCAAGGGCTAAATTTTTTTGCCTTTTAGGCTACCTACTAGTAGGTATTTGCGCAATGTCAACTCACGCTTGAACGCACAGAGGTCATCATGGATAGGGATTTCACAGGTCAGAAACTCATTGTCATCGGCGGTACCAGCGGTATCGGCAAGGCCGTCGCCCGCACTGTCCTCGAACGAGGTGGTTCCGTCGTTTTGGTGGGCAGTCGCGAAGAAAAACTGCAAGCGGCAGTCGAAGAACTCTCCGCCTCCGGGGCAGTCTTCGGTGAACGTGCCAACATCAGCAACCCTGGCGATCGCCAAGCTCTCATCGATCGCCTCAATCGCGACCACGCTGATGCCACGTTGCTGGTCAACTCTGCCGGAATTTTCCTACCCAAACCATTCCTGGAACACGAAGAAACCGATTACGATCTCTACCACGATCTCAACAAAGCCACCTTCTTCATCACCCAAGCGATCGCCAAAAACATCGTCAATCGCAATGCAAAAGGTGCGATCGTCAACGTCGGTTCCATGTGGGCGAAACAAGCTGTACAAGCCACTCCGTCTTCCGCCTACTCGATGGCAAAAGCAGGCTTGCATTCCTTCACCCAACACTTAGCGATGGAACTAGCAGACAAACAGATTCGGGTGAACGCCGTCTCTCCTGCCGTCGTGGAAACCCCCATCTACGAAGGATTCATCCCCAAAGAGCAAGTCCACGGCGCGCTGCAAGGTTTCAATGGGTTTCATCCTGTCGGTCGCGTTGGCACCCCTGAGGATGTGGCAGAAGCGATCGCCTTTCTCCTCTCTGACAAAGCCTCCTGGGTCACGGGAGCAGTTTGGGACGTGGACGGAGGCGTTATGGCCGGTCGCAATCAGTACAATTCGTAGCGCTGATTAGTACGTGCTCCCAAATCCTGTTTAGACGACATCATCGCTTTGGTTTCAGGCTGAGATCGAGTCCTCTGTAGCGCGAGGTGGCTCAAAATAGCTCTGGAGATACAATGGGGCAGCGATCGCGGGTCGGCTATGACTGGAATCAAAGCAAGGTTCTTACACGTTGCTGACGTACATCTAGGCTTCGATCGCTACGAAAGTCCCGAACGCACGAAAGACTTCTTTTTTTCATTTCAAGATGCATTGCTCAAGCACGGCATTGAAAAAGAGGTGGACTTTATTCTGATTGCGGGCGATCTTTTCGAACAACAAAACATTCTGCCCAATATTCTCAATCAAGCTCAAGTCGTTCTCGCTCGCGTCAGAGACGCAGGCATTCCCGTCCTCGCGATCGAGGGCAATCACGACAATCGTCCGTACGGAGTCAACACGAGCTGGTTGCGATATTTGGCCGACCACGGCTACCTCAAGCTGCTCGAACCCAAGCCCGGAGACTGCGGCGAATTTGTCTTCGAACCTTGGTCGGATACGCAGAAGGTCGGTGGCTATATCGATCTACCGTGTGGTGTGCGCGTCATCGGGTCGCGCTGGTACGGTTCGGCGGCTCCACAGGCCATTGTTTCGCTCGCTGAGGCGATCGCTGATTTGCCTGATGGCCCAGAGACGACAGTGATGATGTTTCACCACGGTTTGGAAGGACAAATTGCCAGATATTCTGGAGCGCTTCGATACGACGAATTAGTGCCGCTGAAACATGCAGGAGTAGATTACTTAGGACTCGGTCACATTCACAAAAACTATGAGGTTGAAGGCTGGATCTTCAACCCTGGCTCGCTTGAAGCCAATAGCATGGCTGAAGTTGTCTACGATCGCGGAGCCTACTACGTCGAGATTTCCGAATCTGGACAGATAGACGCTCAACTAAGGACGGATTATCGACAGCGCCAAAGTTTGCGACTGCGCTGCGAAATTAAAGGGAAAGATAAGCCAGATGAAGTGGTTGAGAAAATCCTCAATTGTGCCGAATCTGCTGACATCGATCCTGAAGCTGGCATCATGCTGGAAATTAAAGTAGTTGGCAAAATGGGATTTGAACGATATGAAATTGACGCGCGATCGCTGCGGCAAAAGATTCAAGAGATGACGGGAGCTTTAGTTGTCCTGCTTAAGATTGAAGCAACCTCTTTGGAATATGACATTGCGCCCCAAGCATCAGAGAAAAGCGATCGCCACGAAATTGAAACTCAAGTCTTTCAAGATTTACTCGCTCAGCACGCTCACTATCGAAGGCGTAGCGAGGAATTATCCAAAGTTTTATTGGGCGTGAAAGAAATGATTGCTGACGATCGCGGGGAAGACCATTTGTACGAATATCTACAACAGAGCCTCTTGAATGACAAGTAGGGAATGTAAGAGCCGTCATGCGTATTTTATCTGCCTCGCTTAAGAATTTCAAAACGCATCAAGACAGTTATTTCGAGTTTTCGACGGGGACAAATGCCATTTGCGGTGAAAATGGAGCCGGAAAAACGAGCATCCTTGAAGCCATTGCCTGGGTATTGTTTGACTACACTCCCTACGTCACTGACGAGATGATTCGCGAAGGGGCGAGCAGTGCAGAAGTAACGGTGTCGTTCGTGTCGGCTTTAGAAGAGCGCACTTACGACGTAACCCGCAGCACGACAACGGGCTATCGTCTCTACGATCCGCAACTGGATCGCCGTTTGGAATATGAAAAAAAGGCTGACGTTCTCCCTTGGTTGCGCCAGCATTTGGGCGTACCTGTGGGCACGGATATGCCGAAATTATTCAGTCACACCATTGGCGTGCCACAGGGAACGTTTACGGCTGATTTTTTGAAGCGATCGCAAGATCGAAAAAAAGTGTTCGACAGTATTTTGAAGGTCGAGGAGTACCAAGCGGTATATAAAGATCTACTTGGTATCGAAAAGTATGGCAAAGCTCAAGTCACTGAAATCGAGCATCAAATCGATATCTACGCCACTCAATTGAAAGATTGGGATGACCTGACTACACGCAAACAGGACTTAACTGCGGCGATCGCGGCCGACACGACAAAACTTCAGCAGCTCAACGAGCAACTCGAACAATCGGCCAAAGAGATTGCAACTTTGGATGGGATTGCCGCTCAGTTAGGCGAGACCGAACAACAGTGGCAAGAGCTAGAACGCAAGATCGCGCTATCGGTCCAGGTCGTGGCGCAAAAACAGCAAGCAGAAGCAGAAGCAGAAGCAGCTCGCGATCGCCTCGTATCCTTTCAGGCGGGACGCGACACATACCTACAAGCCGAAACCACACTTAAGCAGCTGGAAGAGCAGCGTCAAATTCGGCAGGACGTTCTTAGCAAACGCGAAGCCATGCTTGAAGCTAATCGCGATCGCCAAGCGCAACTCATTCGACTGCAGGAACGGCTTGACACCCTCACTCGTGCGAGCGAGGAGATTGAAGCATTAAAACCCCAGGTCGAACAACAAGATTTACTGGAAAAACAGCAGAAAGACAGTACGGCGATCGCAGCAGGGCTCCAAGAATTAAGGCACGAACGCGCCCTGATGCAAACTCGATTTGAAGAGCAGCAGGGGCGAGTAGGGCAACAGGATAAATTGGCGGCCGAGGCTCAATCTGCGCGAGATGTCTGTCAGCAAAATACAGCTGGATATAAAGCTTTTTTAACTGCACGAGAACACATTCAACAGCTCGA
>JBCBVC010000149.1:0-9176 GCA_039817845.1 Cyanobacteria bacterium J06642_2 | reverse complement strand
TTCGATACTGTTGACAAAAATTGCCATATGCAGCCCTCTAGTACAGCCATTCTTAGTTACAAGCAGATACCTCAGTAGCTACGCATGTTGCTGAGGTTCGGTTATGTGGAGAGGCAGCGATGACGGTAGCGCGGTTTGAAACGTGCGTAATTTTTGGCGGAACGGGATTTATCGGCATCCATTTGGCCCGACATCTCCTCTTTCAAGGCATGGCCGATCGCGTCTTTTTAGCTGACATTGCTCCCCTCGATCCAGCTTCATGGCCGCCTGAAGTGGGTCGCGCGCTCGATGTGGGTAAACTCAGCGTCGTCCGCGTCGACGTTCGGCAGCCAATCGACCATCCTGCACTTCCCGAGCACGTCGACCTTATTGTCAACCTGGCAGCCATTCATCGCGAACCCGGCCACGAGCCTTTCGAATATTACGAAACCAACTTATTGGGTGCGGAACACATTTGCGCTTGGGCCGAACTCACGGGGTGTGAGGCCGTGATGTTTACCAGCAGCATTGCTCCCTACGGCCCCACGGAGGAACCTAAAGACGAAGATGCACTTCCCGTGCCCGAGTCTGCCTACGGCAACTCGAAACTGGTGGCGGAGAAAATTCACCTGGCTTGGCAGCGCGGCGATCGCGAGCGACGGCAATTATCGATCGTGCGGCCTGGCGTCGTGTACGGTCCGGGGGAAGGTGGTAACGTCTCGCGGCTGGTACGAGCCGTGTTGCACCGTTACTTTATCTATACGGGCAATCGCCCAACTCGTAAGGCTGGAGGATATGTCAAAGAGTTATGTCACGCGATGGTCTGCGTCTGGAACTGGCAGCGAGAACACGGGCAGCACGTCGCCCTTTTTAATTTCACTGCCGATCCTGCTCTCACGATGGAAGAGTACGTGCGGGCCGTATGCGAAACAGCAGGAGTGCAGCGATTCGTGCCTGCCATTCCCTATCCGTTGCTGCTGGGGGCGTCCTATCCGATTGAGGTGCTTTCGCGCATCTTGGGCATTCGTCAGCCCGTTAGTCCGGTGCGAATACGCAAATTGGTGAGATCGAACCACATTCAACCCGCATTCTTGCGCGCGATTGGCTACGAATATCGCTACACAACGGCTCAAGCTTTGGCAGACTGGCAAAAGGAGCGCCCAGAAGACTGGATGTAGGTCTGTTTGAGAGGGGATAAGATGCAAAAGCAGAACGGTCCTGGTTTGTTGGCCTTAGATTTTGATGGCGTTCTGTGCGACGGGCTGCGGGAATATTTTCAAACCGCATGGCGCGCATACTGTCAAATGTGGCAGTCGGGCGCGTCAACTCCTCCCTCGGGACTAGCCGATCGCTTTTACCACCTACGCCCCGTTGTCGAAACTGGTTGGGAAATGCCCGTTCTGCTGCGGGCGCTGCAATCCGGCACTGCCGATGCTGCTATTTTGGCAGCGTGGCCTGCAATTGCCCGCCGTATTGTTGTCGATGAGGGACTCAATATAGCTGATATCGCTCGGTTAGTAGACGACACGCGGGATCGGTGGATCCAAACTGACCTGTCGGCCTGGCTAGCGCAGCATCAGTTTTTTCCCGGCACTATCGATTGGCTTAAAACGCTCGAGCGCGATGGCGTGCTGTGGGCGATCGTCACGACCAAAGAAGGCCGCTTCGTACGCAAACTGCTTGACGATTGCGGCATCCATTTGGCAGATGACCGCTTGTTTGGCAAAGAAGTGAGGCGACCGAAGTCCGAGACTCTGGAGCAGTTACAAGAAGATACCGGCGTGCGAGGCGATCGCCTTTGGTTTGTGGAAGATCGACTGCCCGCGCTGCAAGCTGCCGCAGAGCGTCCGGCGCTAGCCGGAATGCGCTTGTTTCTGGCCGAATGGGGGTACACCACAGCTACTCATCGTCACGCTGCCGCTCGTAGCGATCGCATTCAACTTTTATCTCTGGCTACTTGTGTTGGTGATTTTGCGGGATGGCTTTCTGAAGTACACAATCGCGACTAATCATCCAAACGCTCTGGGTCGGGACGCACCTGCACGTTGAGTTGGCGCAACAGCCTTAATGAATCTTCATCGCCGTCGATCTCGCCGTTTTCAGTGAGCCAAAACGTAGCAATGTCGAGATCGCTAAAAAACTCGATGTACTCGCCCAGGGGAGGGCGATCGACAACCGCCGCTTTCAACACTTCGTATCCCTGCTCGACCCAAGGAGCCAGCACGAAACGCTCGTAATACAGCAGTTGGCCCACCAGTTCGCGGATATTCTCGCCCATGTCCTGGCTATACAACAGTTTCACTTCAGCCAGCAGCACCACCCCATCTCGAATAGCCAAGAGGTCGAAGTATTCGCTGTCTTCGCGTACTTCCAGTCCAGCCAGTCGCAGCCAGCGCCGAAACTGACGTAACAGTTCGTCGTGGGCAGGGGTGCGCTCCAATTGGCGGCGGCGCCGGCGTTCGGCGGTTAGGGGATCGGTCACGCTACCGGCCGGTAAACCGCTATTGCGGTACTGCGGCGGTTCCTCTGGATCGAGCACGATCTGTCCGCCAGTGGGCTGCGGAAGCAATGTCGGCAGCGACCACGCACTCAAACTAATCCCTTCAGGGGCTGTGAAAGGGGATGTTGGCGGCAGCTCGTCTTGACTAGCAGCTTCGAGCAGGGGGCGATTGAAAGCTGAATCAGGATTGAGATCGAATAGCTGGCGAAATAACCACGCAGGCAGGCCGAAATCAAGACACATATGCTCGGGAGTCAGGCTATTGCGACGATTTTGTAGTCGCTCATTCCCAAAGTAAAGCGCCACGACGATCGGGTATGCAGGTAATGGATGGCTTTCAGGTACGAGCATCCTCCACATGGCCGAGGTCCATTCCACGCGGAATACTTCAGCCTGCAAACCGCTCCCGATCACCTGCAACATCTTGGGATATCCCGGCTGCCACCCACAGGGATGATCGTCAAACCGGCAGCGCTGACGACCTTGGTCTACAGTCATGGGAAAGTGACCGTCGTAGAATCGCAGCGGACAAACGTCGCGATCGCCGTCGAGAAACTCGGTATCGGCCCACATGTGAGCGGCGACAGCATGACAGCCTATCCCGGCCTGACCATTACACGCTTTCATCCAGCGATATTCTGTCCGTTGCGTTCCCTGCATCTGAGCCAAGATCGGTTGCGCGACGCCACGAGCATCTTGATGAAACAGCGGCCATACCAGCGGCACTCCGTCATTTCCCACAGGTAAACAACGATGAGCCTTTGTATAGAACGGATCGCAAATGTCGCTGGCCACCTGCTGTAAAGACCAGCCTTCCGCATCGCCAACCCACGGCAAGCGATCGCGAGAGTGCTGTAAAGCCAATGCCACCTCTACTCCTGCCGGACGCAACCCCAGAGCCAATCTGCGGTATCGCTGCAAGAGTCGCGATGCCTGCAAAAACAGGTCATATCGCTGGATGGGAATTGCTACCATGAGCCAGACGGTGAAACCGGGGGTAAGAGCAAGTTTGATTCAGCTAACCCGATTTCATTCAAATCTAGGGTGCCCGAATCGGCAACTGCGCAGGCAAAGATACAAACATACAGAATTGCAGCCGATCATCAAAAAATACTGCGGTGAAATATCGAGAGACCTCGCGCAGTCACTCACAGTAACGCCAAACTCCGCCTCAGGCATATAGGAGGTAAAGTAGCGGTATAGCACGTGTCGGAGTTGCTGCTCGGGTATTGCTTACCTGATAGGTCGTACGAAATTGCGGACGGCATAAGCTCGATCTCAGCCTTACAATTTCGTCACCGTCCCGATTTCGCTACCGTCCCGATTTCGCCACCGTCCTGATTTCGTCACTGTCAAATATCGTCACTATCAAATATCGTGTCTGAACTCGTCAACGTTCTTGAAGAACAGGTGATTAAAGAGGCCGAGCGTCAAATTAGCGCTCTACCATTGACCGTACAGCGGCGGGTGAGAGTGACAGACGTTGCCGCTTACGTGCTCAACCGCATGCCTCCCATGTATGCGACCAACCAGGATGGATGGGCCTTTCAGCGAGAAAAAGCACTGCGCCGCGTCAGCCGCGAAATTACCCAGCGCGTGTTCGAAGCCATTGACGTGATGAAAAAATCTCCTGCTCGCAGCAGTCGTCCTTTGCCCAAAACGGTCTCGGCAGAAAGCGCTCTCAATCAGGTGCGAACGATTTTGGAGCAGCCCGATCTCGACTGGCTGACCCTACCCCAGATGGTCAGACAGTTACGCGATGCGGCCAGAATCAGCGAGCCTGGTAGCAGTTTCGATGAAGGCCGATACAGCCGCTAGCCCTTGCAAAAGGGTATATCTTTTCAGTTTGAGGTAGGCTGACACAGCCTGCATAGACACTTCGCTGCGTAGAGCAACTCACACCAGCGTCGAGTTGCGTCAAATCCTACATGGAGAGCCACTCCGAAGGCGATCGAGGCGTGATACTATTGTTAAGAATTTGCAATGAAAAATGCCAAAAACTTTTGTTTTTAGATTGGCAGTCCCGAATTCAGTCTCGGAGCGGTTATGGACAAGGCATCCGCAGGCATAGCACGCAGCTCGACAAGTCCCATTCCGGTTGGGGTGATTGGGGTCGGCAACATGGGGCAGCATCACGCCCGCGTTCTGAGTCTGATGAAAGAAGTCGAATTGGTTGGCGTCGCGGATGTTAACGTCGAACGCGGTCTCGATATTGCCAGTCGGTATCAGGTCCATTATTATGAAGATTATCGCGACCTGATCGACGGTGTCGAAGCCGTATGCGTGGCTGTTCCGACAGTGCTGCATTACGAGGTTGGCACGGCCTGTTTGCAAGCCGGCGTACACGTTTTGATGGAAAAACCATTGGCTGCCAGCATTGCTGAAGCCGAATCGCTCGTGAATTACGCGGCAGATGCCGACGCTATTTTACAGGTGGGTCATATTGAGCGCTTTAATCCAGCATTTCAAGAGTTGAGCAACGTGCTTCAGCGGGAAGAACTGCTTGCCCTCGAAGCCCAGCGCATGAGTCCGTATTCCAAGCGAGCCAATGATGTCTCTGTGGTCTTTGATTTAATGATTCACGACATCGACTTGCTGTTGGAACTGGTGCCGTCAACGGTGACGCAAGTGACGGCCAGTGGCAATCGCGCGTCATCCCATTCCGGCCACCTCGATTTCGTGACGGCCACATTTGGGTTTGCCAACGACGTCATCGCCACGCTGACCGCTAGCAAGATCACGCATCGCAAGCTGCGTACGATTTCCGCTCACTGTAAAGACTCTCTGACCGAAGCCGATTTTCTCAACAACGAAATTCTGATCCACCGGCAGACTACGGCAGACTACGTGACTGAATACGGCCAAGTTCTCTACCGCCAAGATGGTTTGATTGAAAAAGTCTACACCAGTAATGTCGAACCCCTGCACGCCGAACTCGAACATTTCATCAACTGCGCTCGCGGGGGAAGTCAGCCATCTGTCGGTGGCGAGCAAGCCCTCAAAGCCTTGCGGTTAGCCAGTCAGGTCGAGCAGATTGCTCTCAATCACAATTCGGCTTGGCGAGAAGATACAAAAGTGCGCGAAAAGACACCGGAAAAGGTTTTGACCTAGCTGAATGTTGACTTCGTTGAGGGTGCCCTAGTCACGCGAACAGAAGTCGAGCTGTGTTGCCCTGGAGAGCGCGCTTCAGACGGGCCGCTTTGAGAACTTTGCACTACCATACAGAGTCATGAGCCAGTCCTCGTTCAATCGGCGCGAAGTGAGCGATCGCGAGGTATGGTTGAAGTCATCTAGGAGTGCCGTGGAGGCCTTGCTATGGAAAAAGTGACTGACCACCTCCAAGATCTGTGGGCTCGTCCTTCATGGCAACACCACTCGCAACGGCTGAAGGCCGCATGGCAGGCCATGCAGCCGGCGAGTCGCGGCTTGAGCGGGATATTGCTCGTCGTCCTGGGTGGATTGTTAATGTGGCACTGGCCGCTGGCAATCGCGTTAATGGCAGGGGTCGCGGCTACTGCTGTCGGGCTAGCCTGGCACGAGCCTAACGGACGAGCTCTGCGACAGTTGGGTCTGGAGATTTGGCAAGGTGCTTACGGCGGCACGTTGCGGGCTCTGGCTGTCGGTATCGCAACTGTTTTGGGGACGTATGCGCTCAGTTCTGCCTGGGCGTCAGTGCAGGATCGCTGGTTGGTGCTGGGTATCTGGATGCAGGCGATCGCCACGCTTTCTATTTTGGCTATTTTGGCTGGAGAGACGTTGCGACGTTACCGCGAGCGCTTGCAGCGTATTTTTGACAGTCTCTTGCGCGATTTGGGTTCGCAAAACCCGCTGCGTCGCTTGGCAGCTGCGCGTAATCTCCAGCGTCACTTTCCTGAAGCTCCTGCCCATCCGCAGCAGCTGCGCCTCGGTGTCGACTATCTGCGTATGGTTTTGCAGCGGGAATCCGTCCCTGAAGTCCGCGAAGCATTGCTCGACAACTTACAAGCTTGGGGATTTAATCCCAATCTCGCCAATGCCGATCCAACTGAAGTTAATCTCGACCTCAACCCACGCGCCCCCGAACGCACGCCGGCTTGAGGTAAGTAAAAATCTTTTTCAGCTCAGTTTGACGATCTTCAATTTTGATGGTCCTCAATCTGGTTCGATGGGAGCCATAGTCAGTCCCTCTTGTTTGAGCTGCATGTGATATAGCTCCGCTTGTTCCTGTGGCCCCACCCAAACAATAGCGAGACCCTCGTGGTGAACCTGGTGCGTGAGTTTTTGCGCCAACTCTGCACTCATGTTGGGAATGTAGCGTAGCAAGCAGCGCGTAACATGCTCGAACGTATTGAAATCGTCATTGAGTACGATGACGCGGTAGTTGGGATAGTGTTGTCGTTCGAGCGTTGTCGTGCCTTCTGGAGCAGTGAGCGTTTGGGTGGCCACGATCGCTTCACCTCACAGCCTGACCGTTGAGGATATCCTAACCCACAGGGCTCCGAAGTGACTGTCGATTTGGCCGCGCTCTCAACCGTAAGGTTGTTTCGACCTCTCCGCTATCTTGAGATCCCTCTCTGGATTGACTGAGTGATGAAGACTTTAGGTACGCTGGCCTCCGTCATACTGAAGACATGGAGGGGGTGGTAACGCTTGCGACTCTGCTAGAGAAAGATATAGGTACGGCATGAGAGGGACAGTATCGGCAGTTATTCGGTTGTTGCGTTGGGATAAACCTGCGGGACGCCTTATTCTCATGGTGCCCGCACTGTGGGGTGCATTCTTGGCTGGACGAGGGGCACCACCGTGGACTTTAGCCCTCGCGATCGTGCTCGGCTCTTTGGCTACTAGTGCCGCTGGTTGCGTCGTAAACGATCTGTGGGATCGCAATCTCGATCCGTTAGTGGAGCGCACCCGCAAGCGACCGCTGGCCTCGCGAGAATTGTCGATTTCTGTGGCGGTGGTCGTCGGTCTCGTCAGTTTGGCATGTGCCTTTGTGATTTCCACGTTTCTCAATCCGCTTACCTTCGGGCTATGCGTTGCTGCTGTTCCCGTCATTGCTTTATATCCGGCTGCCAAACGCGTGTTTCCTATCCCACAGCTCGTTCTGGCAATCGCTTGGGGGTTTGCCGTTTTGATTAGCTGGACTGCCGTAGCTGGCCTCGATCCGCAGTATCCAATTTGGGAACCTACAACCGCTTTCCTTTGGGGTGCAACCGTGTTGTGGACGCTAGGATTCGATACGATTTACGCTTTATCAGATCGCGACGACGACGCGCGCGTGGGCATTCATTCCAGCGCTCGCTTTTTCGGCCAGCGCACGCCGACGGCGATCGCCCTATTTTTTCTGGGCACGGCATTGCTACTGGTTTGCGTCGGCCTTGCTTTTCCACTCGGCTTCGGCTTTTATATTGCTTTGGCGATCGCCAGCGGTCTGTGGTTGTGGCAGTCTTGGAAGTTACACGACCTCAGCGTGTCGGTCAAACAGGCCGGTCAGTCGTTCTTCCGACTTAACGTCATTCAGGGCTTCATTCTGTTGTTGGGTATGATTGTCGGCATTTGAGCGATATTCAACTGGTTTCAACTAGCGTGTTTTCGAGTTGTTGCTTGCGCCAAAGGATTCCATACAGACCGTCGGGATCTTGGAGGAGTTCTCGGTGAGAGCCAGTTTGCACGATGCGGCCCTCATCTAACACGAGAATGCGATCGGCGCTAGCTGCCGCTGTCAGGCGATGAGAGACAAAGACGACGGTTTTGGTCGCGGTGCTGCGGGAAATATTGGTCAGGATATCCTGCCCGGTTTGATTGTCTACACTCGAGAGCGAGTCGTCGAGGATGAGAACAGGAGCGTCGAGCAGGAGCGCTCGGGCTAAGGCTACGCGCTGGCGCTGACCGCCAGAGAGGGTGATGCCGCGCTCGCCCACAATCGTGTCGTACTGCTGCGGGAAATTGAGAATCTCCTCGTGAATGCGCGCGGCTTTGGCGGCTGCTTCAACGTCCCAATGGGTAGCGGCAGGCTTACCGTACCGAATGTTGTCGCGGATGCTGGCGCCGAATAGAAAGCTTTCCTGCGGCACGTAGGCGATCTCCTGTCGGAGCGAGTGCAAGCGGATGCGCGTGATATCGATATCGTCGAGAAACAGCGTCTTCGGTTCGACCTCCACCAGATGCAGCAGGGCGTTCGCCAAAGTGGATTTGCCCGAACCAATCGGACCGACGATCGCGACAGTTTGTCCTGCTTGCATCTCGAAATTGACGCGATCGAGGGTCGGATGCCGAGCCTCCGGATAGCTAAAAGTGAGATTGCGAGCCGCAATGTGTCCGCGGGTTTCACTCAACGTCACTGCATTGGGAGCGTCTTTGATGCTGGGGTCTTCCGCCAGAATGGCTTCGAGGCGATCGATGCTAACTTGACCGCGCTGGTAGGCCGTGAGGGTAAATCCTAGCAACGCTGTCGGGAAGACCAGCCGTTCGACGTACAGCGTAAATGCGGCAAAGTCGCCCAGAGTAATATCGCCTGCAACGATGCGCGGTCCGCCCAACAGCAACAGCACGAGTAGTCCCGTGCCTGCTAAAGCAGTCAGAGTGGGGAAGAGCAGGTTGCGCGTTAGGGCTAAATCTAAATTGGCCAAGAAGCCAACGAACAGCGTGAGTTTGCCAAGCGCAATCAACATTTGCTCCAGGCCAATTTAGAAGATCGGACGACGTCGTGTAGGGAAAG
>JBCBVC010000148.1:0-9276 GCA_039817845.1 Cyanobacteria bacterium J06642_2 | reverse complement strand
GATGGCGGCTAAAACCCTTTCCAGCAGAGACTTACAGCCTTATTGCCCCTGGTGACAGCTTCGCTTTAATTACCCCAGCTAGAGGTCACTTGTCCGAGCGATCTCCTTTTGAAATAAAGGAGCCCGTTTGCAAGCGGACTCCAACTATTCCGTTTATTTCAACTGGCGATAACTCGGTATATCTAAAAGAAACTATCGCAGCGTGCGGCGACTGAAAGCCAGGCCGCCGTGGTCTTTTTCCGTGCCGCGAGCGTTGATTTCGGCTAGGCGCTCGACGATCGCGGGACGACCGCTCACTTCATCAACGGCAACACTAAAACCGTCACCCGAGGCTGACCAAACTGCTTCTGGGCGTTCGGAAGCATTAGCGGCGATACGAGAGTTGAAAGCCAGGCCACCGTGGTCTTTTTGCGTACCGCGCGCGTTAATTTCAGCTAAGCGCTCGACGATGGCGGGACGGGCTTCAACCGGAGCAGAACCGAAAATGGCAGCGGTTCCCAGAGCGAGTGCGGAAAGGAGCAAACCAGAGTTGATGCGTTTCATGACGTTAGACCTCAGAAGTGATTGGGGCACGAGAGAAGCAGAACTGCTGTTCTCTACGTCTTTTAGTAAACAGGTTGGATCTGAAGTGGCTCTGGGAGAGAAAACAGGAGAGGATAAGGGTTAGAAGAGCGATCGCTAACGACTAACTCAGCCCCAATTCAGGATTCCGATGCGATCGCCAACCCTGCGATGGAAGACTGCACGATTTGGACGACTAGGGCTTCGTTCTCCTCAATCGATCGCGATGGCAGTTGACCGTCGAGCAACAACATAGCCAACCCGTGAACCTGCGCCCACGCGCCTAACGCAAGTTGGCGAGTATCTCCAGATTTGATGACCCCCTTGACTTGACCAGCTCGAACGATCTCGACCAAAATGTCGAACGTTGCATTAGCCGCCGACACCAGAGACGGATACGCTTCACAGTCTTCTAAGTCGCGTCCGAACATAACTCGATAGTGAGTCGGATGTTCGAGGGCGTAACGCACGTAAGCTGCTCCCGTATGCTGGAGCGCTTGCAAAGGTGAAACAATGTCTTTGTCCTTGGCTGCTTTTAAATATTCGCCAAAGGTCATAAATCCTTCTTCCGCGACTGCAGCAAGAAGAGCTTGCTTGTGAGCAAAGTGGCGATAGGGAGCGGTATGAGACACCTTGGCTTGTCGTGCCACTTCACGCAACGAAAGCGATTTCGCATCCCTTTTTTCCAGCACCCGCAGTGCGGCATCGAGGAGCGCTCGCCGCAAGTTGCCGTGATGATAGGAGGCTCTTTGAGACACGACGATCCGAACCGATAAAACCCGACGTTCATCGTAACGGGCAACGAGAGCAACATGAATGAGCCAAGCCATGTTTGCAATGTCAACATAGCTTGCTATGCTTAAGTTGACGCCGTAAACATCTAGTAATGGAGCGAGACGGTGGCCGAGCGTTATTCTGCCGAGCAGGTGCAGCAGATTTTAGTGCGAGCGTTAAATCAGCAAGATGCTGAGGGGTTTTCGCGAGAGCAGCTGGAAGATATGGCGGCTGAATTGGACATCAGTCCCCATGCATTGAGCGAGGCCGAGTCTCAGCAAAAGGCTGAAACTGCCTTCCCGCTCCCATCAAAAAGCGCCTCACGCGATCGCCGTTCGGCTTTTCGTGAGGAACTGAAAACTTATGCAGCAGTGAATACCTTTTTGCTGATTTTAAATGTGTGGATAAATGGTGCGGTGACGTGGGCAATTTATCCGTTGTTGGGTTGGGGGCTCGGGTTGGTTCTGTTTCCCGCTGGAGTCACGACGTGTTGGCGGCGATGCGGCGATCGCGCTGAATTGAGCGCCAAGAGATAATCACGCCAAGGCATGAAGGCATAATGTCGGCGCTGCAAGTCCCGCATGGATAGAAGGGGAGAGCTGAATTACACGAGCGATCCAACTCAGCAGCGCCGCGCTTACATATATAGAAATGCATATAATCTCATCTACTTACTAATCAGGGCCGTGGAGAGAAATTATGCAAACTTTGCAGCTTGTTGGCTCTTAACCAAGTTTTTGCAAGCACTTCAAGAGATTTACCGGCTTTGCAACGTTCACCCGAGATGCCCACTGGAGCCACAGCAATTCATTCTCCTTTAGCGGTTAACTCGCAATTCAGATCGGGATTGGCCCGACATAGTTCGACAAACCTATCGTCCGTCCGGGTCACAGATGGGTAGGTCGAGCGCGAGCGCGAGCGGGTCGTATTCTTGGTTGGGATGCTGTGGCAACAGATTAGCTGACGCGTTGTGGGGCGATCGCCTCCCGTCGTATTCTGAGGCTCGGGGCTTGTCTCCGCAGCTAGAAGGACAGAGGTAAGGCATCGTGCGGATTTTGGTCATGGGTGGCACGCGGTTCGTGGGCGTGTATTTAACCAAGGCGTTGGTGGCAGCCGGACACGAGGTAACGGTACTCAATCGTGGCAATCATCCCGTGCCCGTCGCGGGGGTGCAGCAATTAACAGCCGATCGCAAAGATGCCGACCAGCTTAAAAGCGCTCTAGCCGGTCAGTCCTTCGATGCGGTATTTGACAACAACGGACGCGAGTTGAGCGATACTCAATCTCTGGTGGAATGTTTGCAAAGCTCAAATCTGCAACATTTCGTCTATATGAGCTCGGCAGGAGTGTATCTCAAATCCGACCAGTTGCCTCACGTAGAGGGAGACGCACTCGATCCGAAAAGTCGTCACAAGGGTAAAGCGGATACTGAGGCTTACTTGCAAGCTCAGTTGGAGCAGACAGGATTCCCTTACACATCCGTGCGCCCAGTCTATATTTACGGCACGGGGAACTATAACGATATCGAAGCCTTTTTCTTCGATCGCCTACACCGCGATCGCCCAGTGCTGGTTCCCGATAACGGCGCGTGGATTACGCAGTTGGGACATGTCAGCGATCTAGCAGATGCGATGGTGGCGGTTTTGGGGAATTCCAATGCGATCGGGCAAATTTATAACGTGTCCGGCGAGCGCTTCGTCACCTTCTCGGGTTTAGTGAAACGTTGTGCGGCAGTACTGAATAAAGAAGTAGAGCTGGTCTATTTCAATCCCAAAGATTTCGACCTCGGCAAGCGCAAAGCTTATCCCCTGCGCGTGCAACACTTTTTTGCAGATATTTCGAAAGCGCGTCAGGAGTTGAACTGGTCGCCGAAGTGGTCTGTAGATGCGGGCTTAAAAGATTTTTGGGAGAACGATTACGTTGCTTCCGGGCGGACGGAGAAAGCAGTGGATTTTGAAATTGACGATCGCATTTTGGCTGTCGTGCAGAAGTGAGATTGCACGGCGAACTTAAATGTCAATCTCGCACGTCGCGGTGAGATCGGGCTGGACTTGAATTCGAGCTCGATAAAGGCCGTCGGATTCGAGGTATCCGCAATTAACGGAAAGCTCGGACGAACCTGCGGTAGCTTCAAATATGAGGCTGGACTCGCCAAAACCACTCGGTAATACCTTTCGCAAGCTTTTTTCGGGGGAAAGTGATGGTAGACGAATCACGATCTCTGGGTCTTCAGTCAGCGTGAGGCGCATGGCGTCTAGCGGCTCGGTCGAGCGATTCTCAATTGTCGCGTAGGTAGAGTGGCAAGCAGATAAAGAAAAGCTACTCAAGAGTAAGAGCATGAAAGAGAACTTTTTCATGCCGTTTTCCTCTCAGATTAACTGCGAATCGATTTGCACATTCAACGTGGGAGCGATTGCGAAACTTTCCGACATAGCCCGTTCCTCAGAGAGTTCGGCTAAGGCACTCTTAGGCACGGTACGTGTCTCTATTCTTTCCTTCTATACAAGCACCTTTGGGGCTAGCCCTTCTATCGACTTCGTGCGGGAAGCCGCCAAGACCTCGCGCTTCCTGTGACCGATCCCTTCCTGTGACCGATCCAAGGGGCACCGCGATCGCGATTGCGATGGGGAGAGCGATGGAGTTCACGGGTGGATTGACCGGCCAAACATCTTCTGTGGTAGTCTCGAACCGTAAAAACTCAAATAAGAATTTTCAATGAAACGACTGTGGCTTGCGCTCCTTTGCACAATGGGACTGACCGGCGTCGCAAAGGCCGACCACTACTACGCCACTGCCGATCCGCAGGTAGTGCAAGCGATCGACGAGATAATCATGGTTCTCGGTCAGGGCTGCAACGTTGGTAACGCACCGGCCTGTAATGCCATCCCCCTGGCCCAGCAGCAAGCACATCTGATGCTAAGCGCAGGTTACGAGTGCAATCTTGGGAACCAGCAGGCCTGTGGCTTCTACCAGCAGAATCTTTCACAGTTGAGTGATGCCTATCAGCAGCTCTCTATTGCAGTGCAGCAGGGCCGGATGACGTCGCCATACGGTCAGCCGACTGCTGGGATGGGGCTGACCCATGCCGAACGGATGCAAGCGATCCACAATTTCGGGGTGCAGAATAGGATCAATTTCAATAATCGGATGGCGACGATGGACGCCAACCACCAGCAATTTTTGGAGTATCTGCGCCAGTAGAGCTGAAGCAGCGCGTGGAGAGTGATTGTTCATAGCGTCAGGCTGCTTTCGCCGTGCGCAGCGCTGCCTCTATGAATGTGCGCTTTTCGTTTGCGAGCCCTTATAGCTGTGGGCGAGGTCGCTTAGATCGAAATTACGCGATCGCTCGTATCTGCTACAGTTTTTTTCTCAGGTTTGGGCAGTTCGGGTGCTACCCAATCCGGCCCGGTTGGAACGAGGTGAGCGAAGCTCTCTTTTTTATCGAACTGAAAGGGTCCCATTTTCGAACCCCACACCATCTCATCAGTTTCGGGATCGAGGCCGCGATCGAGGCTTTGAAACTTTGTCTCCGTGACCTCAAATTGAATAAATGAATAGGTCTCGCGGCCTTTACGCACCACGCGACACCCCTTGCCGATGCTCTCACCTCGAAACCCCGTATCCGTTTCTTCTACGCCACTCAAGCATCCAGGCAGAATCTCGATATCAGTAGCAGTGAGCGATTTCAACATGCTCAAATCTCGTCCGGCTCCGGTGTAAGAGTCAGGATTGTGCAGAGCGTAGTTTTGGATGCGAAGTTGTCCTTCTTCCTCAAAGAAGTGGAGCGCTCGCTGCCGGTAGGGGCGGTTGAGAGACAGATCGTAAGCCTGCTCGATATACAATCCAACGCCATTAAATACCGACCACGCCAGCGGACATTGATAGATATGAATGTTGGCGAACCAGATGGGGCTGTCCATCGCCTGCTGCAAGTTATGCAAATGTCCCGATAGACACTGCGCGAGTCGAACGGTACGGGAAAGGTCGGAAGCAGGCACGGCAAACTCTCAATGCTGAACTTCAGTGTATCGACACGCCCGCTCGAACTAAAGGGGTTAGGTGCGATCGCTCTGCAAGACTTGCAACGCCATCTGCGCCCGCGCTCGCACCGCGATTTCCTCATCTGGATTTCGGTAAATCTCTTGGAGGCGATCGCCAATATTTTGGTTTATCTCTAGCTGTATAGTAGCGAGCCCCAAAAGCTGTAAGCCTAAGACCGCTGCGTAACGCACCACCCACTCGCCATCCTGAGTCGCCAACAGCAAAGCGTCGCCAGCGCGGATTTGGTCAGGGAGGAGGCGATCTGCGGCCACATCCGACCAGCGCAAATTGCCTAACCCCCGCGCGGCAGCACGACGGACGCTAAACGAAAAGTCCGTCGTGGCAGAATCTAGCAAAATTTCTAGCGCTCTTGGATCGGCAATACCCGCTAATGCTCGTACAGCCCAGGCTCGCGCGCCATAGTTATAGTTGTCGATTAAAGTCAGCAAGGGGGCGACGGCGGGTTTACCTACAACTACTAAGCCATCGACGGCAGCTACAGCAGCACCGGGATTGTTATAACCTAAAGCTTCGATCAGGATCGGAACGGCAGTTTCATCGGCAACATCGGCTAAGTCGCGGACGGCATCCAACAACTGTTCGGAAGAGTCTGCAGCTTGGACAGCTGCGATGAGGGGAGCAATCGCGGAACTCACGGGCATGACTACAACAGTCCGTCCATCAAGTGCAAAATTTCATTAGCTTGGGGAGCAGCCGTGAAGTCATCTGGATTTTCACCAGAGTGAGCTGTGATGTGGAGCTCCAGAATGCCTTTGAGGGCAATCAATTTAAGACTGTTTTCGGCCAGGGTCTCGGCGATCGCCGAGGCCGCCGGAGTGTAATCAGTCGCGCTTAAGTCCATCAGTGCCGCTCGCCGCAGCTGCAAGTTATCGCCTTCCAGACCCCGTATCAATCTCCGACCGTAGTCATCTTCACCGGTCAATTGATACATGGCCCGAGCTGCTGCAAACGCGACGCGAGGAAGCGAGTGATCGAGAAATTCAGTGATTTGAGGCATGGCTTCGCGGACCTGAAGCGTTCCTAGCGCTTCCAAAATGCCGTCATAAGGCTGAACCAAATGAGGTTTGCCCAGCACCGGTTTTGCTGCAGCCACACCCCCAACCAAAAATGCCAACAGACGCGGTACGCATCTCGAGTCTTTCAAAGCCTCTAAAGACTGCACCGCCGCTTCGCGAACGTAGTAGTCGGGAGACTCCAAACACTCTATTAAAGCGGGTACGGCGCGAGTATCACCTAGCTTGCCTAACGCTCGGGCTGAGTTACGCCGCAGAGGATAACCGCCGTCTTCAGTGCGATCGCTCTCATCCTGCAAAGCATCGATTAACAAATCCACGGCTTCAGGATGGCGGGAGCGATATTTACCTAACCACCAAGCTGCATAGAAGCGCAGTCCCGAATCGGAACCTTTGATGTTGGCGATCGCTTCAGCTTCCGTCAGCGGCGGAGCCGCATCAGGTGCATCATGGTCAAAAGAATTCAACCTATTTCACCCGCTCTTGCTAAAGATCCAGAGCAGCTCGCACTGCTCTGGACCGCAAAAAACTATCCAAATGTTAGATGAGTTTAGCTGAGAACATTGATGGCGTAGTCGATATAAGCGTTCGCTTCGGTTGCGGGCTGACCCGACAAACCGTGACTAGCCTTAATGTGCTTCAGTGCTTCAACATACCAAGTCGGAGACAGCTCAAAAGTGCGGTTGATTTCGTCCAAACCAGCCACCAAATAATCATCCATAGGCCCCGTACCGCCAGCTACTAAGCAGTAGGTGATCATGCGAATGTAGTAGCCGATATCGCGAACGCACTTGGACTTACCCGTAGGGGTGGAAGCGTAAGCAGGACCAGGGGTGGAGGTAGTGTAGGGGAACTTGGAGTACACAGCTTGAGCTGCACCTTCAGCCAGGGTAGAAGCCTTAGAAGACAGGGCCTTTGCTGCATCTAAACAAGCTTGAGCGCGCTGGAAGCGACCGAATGCAATTTGCAACTCGGTGGAACTCAAAAAGCGACCCTGAGAATCAGCTGCAGAGACAGCCTCTGTCAAGGGGGTTTTCATAACTTTCGTATCTCCCGATGGTTTTCCAAAATGAGGCCAATCGAGCGCAGCTTTGCCTGGCAAAACAGGCCCGATTGTTCAATTTGCGCTTGTTGAGAACTAACTCAACCCCACGCATTCATGCATTACGCAATCGCTGAAGCAGCGCGGTCGAAGTAGCTGCCCAATTCAGACATCAAGCTGCTGCAATCACCAGGGGTAACGCCCGAAGGATCGTTAGCAATTTTGATGGCAGCTTCCTTCATCTTCTGAACGCACAGAGCCACTGAAGCGTTGGGAGTACCCAAAGCCAAGTAGGTTTCGCGCAAACCATTCAAGCAGCGATCGTCAAGAACGCTTGGATCGCCTGTAAACATAGCGTAGGTGACGTAGCGCAAGATGATTTCGGTGTCACGCAAGCAAGCAGCCATACGGCGGCTGGTGTACGCATTACCGCCGGGAGCGATCAGCGCGGGCTGTTCGGCAAACAAAGCACGGCAAGCATCTGCCACGATGGCAGATGCGTTGCTGGTCAGACGGTTAACAGTGTCCATGCGGGAGTTACTGTCTTTGAGCATGCTGCTCAGAGCATTGAACTGTGCGTCAGAGAGATACTCGCCCCTAGCATCAGCCTGAGACACAACCTTGGCAAAGGCGTCTAACATAAACGGGTTTCTCCTAATCTCGGTTAAGTGAGTCGGGTTGGTGTTATGTGCTTCAGGTGATCCCTGAAGTGAGGGCCTCTGAACTGAACGAGCAGCCAGAAAGCTTCGGCTTCACGGTTAAGACCCCTACACATGATTGCATGAAGTTCTCCGACCGTCATCGCATTCTTTTGGAGGCACCTTACAAACCGCGTGCGGCAGGTATTCGGACTCCCATCAGGGCATTTAGACAGGGCAGAGGCAATCGCGCAATCTACGAAGTAGAGTAGCCATTTGGCTAGCGCCAGAAGCCTTCAGGTTCCCTTTATACAATGCTTCCAAGCACGTAACTTAGAAGAGTTTTTATTTTTTTACAAACTGCAAACATTCGGTCAGAAAGAGCGTTGCAGGGGCTATCGATCTCCTTTCGAAACCCGTGTCTAGCACGATCGCATAGGTTTATCATTCGCAGTCTTTACTGGTGCTGCATGACGGAGCATAAGGTTTGGTTGCAACGGCATCAGACACCGACAGTTTCCAACTTGCGCTCCAAATCGAATAAAAAGCCGTGGATGTACTCTTCGGTCCATTCCGCACCGTAGAGACGACCCAACATGCCCCGCGCGGGGTCTTTTTCAGCGCGGTAGTGCAAATAGCGTAGCTGGGCCGCGCGAATGGCGCTCAATGAGTCTGCGTCGGTGATGGGTTCGGCTTGTTTGACGAACTCGACATAAGCATGGAGGTAGTCTTTGTAGGCGTCAAAAACTCGATTTTCGACGATTTCCGTAGCTTTAGGGCGCGTCCATAAGAAGGCAGGCGAGAAAAAAGGTTGGGCTTCTGCTGGAAAATCTCCCCCCCAAGGCAAATGCTGCTGGTGAGCTTGGAAAGTTTCCCAGATGGGCTGCGTGTATTGGGCTTGGTAAGCTTCGTCATCTCGAAATAAGGGTTGCATGTCCAAGGCAATGAGGTGGCCGCCAGGGAGAGTGACCAGATCGGCACCAAAGAAAGGCAAATTGTATTCTAAGCGGGGAAAGATGACGAAATTAAGTACTTGAAGCGCTGTGCCTCCCTGCACGTGTGCCGCTCGAATTTGCCGCAGCTTGGAGGATTGGTAGGCATGACTGGTGGTCACAACCTCTGCTTGCCGTTTGCCTTTGCCCGATATGGCGGATTTACGCTCGAATCCTTCCGGTATGGGGTAAGG
>JBCBVC010000147.1:0-9337 GCA_039817845.1 Cyanobacteria bacterium J06642_2 | reverse complement strand
TCATGCACGCGGAAGACATAGCCCAAATTGTGGCTTACCTGCTCAATTACCCGGCACCACATGCCGATCTTGTCCTCGGTCATCCGGCGGTAACAGTAGGAGAGTGCATCGAAAGGGTTTGCGCCTTCTACAACATGCGCATTTACTTTCGCATTCCCGTGCCAGTCCGGTTGCTCAAAGCGATCGCCGTGCGTGTTGGCGTCAGACTATCAGAATGGGACGATCACTGCATCGAGCACCGCCACTTCATCCACGAAACTGTCGATACAGAGACGTTCCATCTCAAGTCCCGCTTCCGCACAATTGAAGATCTCTTGTCTACATACGGATAAGTTGAACTTGCTGTATTCAAACTTGCGATTATTCTTCGTAGTTTGTGTCTGGCCATTTGTCTATCTCTTGGCAGTTGGCACTTTAAACGAGCACTGTGAATCACTGGCGTGATGGGGAATCCCATATCCACCCAATCTATTGCCAACTCCGTCCAGTAATCACTTTCACAGCTAAGTGCATTCGCTATCAGTTGGTCGAGGTATGGACGCAACAACCTTGAATCACAAACGCTTTTGTCTGCTAAACATGACAGATACTCTTCAACGCAAGAATATGGATGCTAACGCAAGAATATGGATGCTTTAGTAACGGTAGCAAAGGCCAGAAATTTTCATCGAGTAACTCATCCGAGTAATTTGCAACCTTTGAGGCTATCTCATCAAGTGAAATGACCATTGGTCATTCTTTGGAACTAGACAATTACTCGTCGTAGTGAAGGACAGCTACAGGCTGAGGAACAAACGTAGCGAGGCTAAAAGTGGCAATAAACGTGAAGCGCAATGTTTACCCTTCAGAATTCATTTTCTCGACTTCTCGTCCAAAGACGACTTCACGCATAGGCGTATCCGGAGGAAGACTGCGGCGAGAGGCTTCGCGACCGATCTCCTCCTTCACCAAATCCTTCAAGTTAGGTACGGCTGGAGGCTCAGGCATGGTTTCTGGGTTCATTAAGCTATTTTGGAACGACTCTGGCGCGACAATCCCGCCCGAAATCAAGAGCTTGAACGCATCCTCCACAGACATAGACAAGCTCACCGTATCTGCCTCAGGCACGATCGCGTACCAGCCTGAAGTGGGATTGGGTGTGGTCGGCACGAATACGCTCAACCACGGGCGATCGGAGTACTGCCCCAAGCTAGCCGAGAACCCGCTGGTCACGAACCCGATCGACCAGGCCCCTTTGCGAGGATATTCGACCAGAACAACGCGGCTAAACTGCTTACCGCGACTGGAAAAGAGCGTAGTTAGTAACTGCTTGAGAGTTTTGTATACCGAACCCGCGATCGGGATGCGGTTCAGCAGCTTTTCGCTTACACCCAGCAACCATTCACCGACGATGTTGCGGGCCATAAACCCAATCAGCAGGATGAACAGAAAAGGTGCCAACAAACCAACCGACAGGTCAATCGTATTGACCAAAAATGGATTCATCCCCTGCACGGGGTTGAGCTGCTTGGGAATGCTGGTAAGGAAATTAATACTGCGGGTTGCAACCTCCACCATCAACCAAATGGTGGTGGCCAACGGGATGATAACCAGCAGACCGGCTACGAAGTAATTCTTCAGGCGCTGCTGCAGATTTCTCCGCCAAAGTCGGAGGTATCTCCGCGGGTATTTCCCAGGGAAGGACATAGATCGCCCCATGCTTGCACTTTAACTATGTATACCCCGATGCAAAACGGCAAATTCGCTGCATCGCGCACCATTTCTTCACGACCGAGCTGAAACTCTGGGGTTTGACTGCACATAGAGCGCTGAAACAGCACCTCTAATTCCAACCGAGTAACCGCAGAATACCAGCTTCGGGAGCCTCCATTTTGGCTCAAATGGCGACAGTAGTTGCCTTAATTCTAAGCCGTCATAAAATTTTGTAAAGTTGATTGTCAAAAAGTAGCGTCTCGTGAATCGATGTTGCGCTTGCGGATGTCGGTACTGAGGCGATCGCCCAGCGGCTCGAGGTACCCACTTGGAAGGTTAGAGATTTGGGAATTGGGACGCGCGCAAATGCTCCAGTGACGGCGAAAATAGCGAGCTAGGTCGGTTTCATTCAAGCTGAGATAGATCGGCCGTCCGTGGGGACAGGTGTGCGGGTTCCGAGTGCCTTGCCAAGCTTGAATTAAATCTCGTTGGCGATCGCGAGTCAGGGGCGTGCCGTTGCGAACGGCGGTGCGACACGCAGCCAGCACGCAAGCCGCTTCGAGATCGGTGCATTGGCTCAATTCTCTTACTGTCGCGGGTTTGTCGGGGTCGTCGTGGAGTAAACGGGGTAGTTGACGTACGGCCCAAAGCCGATCGCCAAATGGCTCGGGATAAAGGCCAATAGCGCTCAGACGTTCCAGCTGGGGCAATCGTAGATTCTCGATGAGAACGGGTTCGGAGAGGTCGGTGAGTTGCCATTGCTCCTGTAGGGCCTCGTAACGCACCCGCTCGTCGGCAACGTGCTGTTCCACCAGCTTGAGTCCGTCAGCACATTCGACCAAGATGTACGTGTTTTGCAATTGGCCAATCACCGTAAGAGATTCCAGGGGAGTGCGTTCGTCATAGCTGCCGGAAGTTTCGTGCAGGCGGGCAGTGGCTTTATCGAGGACGAAAACGCTGGCTCGTCGGGTCGCTCTAGTCTCAGACTCGGCTAGTAAATCGGCGATCCCTTCCCTAATGCGTTGCTGATAGTGGGCCAAATTTTGCAGGTACAAATCCAGCTTGGCTGGATGGCGATTCCAATCCACATCTTCGGGAGGAACGTCTAAGGCGATCAGGCAGAGCGGGTGGCGATCGCGGGGCAGGGTGCGGCGAAAGCTATCGCGGACAGTACGAACCAGGGGCGCAAAGGTGACAAAGCGGCGATTGACGGCAGTACGAATCCAATCGGGCCGCGGACGATGATATCGATCTGGGAGGGCGAGCACGAGCTCGACCCCTGCATCAGCATGGGAACGCAGATGCGAACGCTCCAAGCGCGGCACAAATTGCAGCAGGACGTCAGCCATGGTTTTCCCCGACCACAGGGCGAGGTGCTCGCGCTCGTCCATCTCCACCCTCCAGGTGACGTGAGGATGGGCGAGGGCTGCAGCTTGGATGACATCAATGAGGCGACGAACGGCGATTTTAGAGTTGCCGATCGCAGTGCGGCGCTGGGGCCAGGTCGAAAACAACTCCGTTACGGTGACGGTCGTTCCTGGGGGGACAGGGGCGGGCAAGAGCGATCGCACGTCGCCCGAAGATTCGTACTCGGCCACCCAGCCATGGTCGTCTGGGCGGGCACGCGATCTCACCTTGAGGTTGCCGACCCGAGCCAGGCTGTGTAAAGCTTCGCCGCGAAATCCAAGGGTGGCAACGCGAGCGAATGTAGCGTCTGGTGCGAGCTTGCTGGTGGTGTAAGGTAGCGCCGCCTGCCGCAGGTCGCTTTCGGTCAATCCACAGCCGTTATCAGTCACGCTCAAGCGCCACGCATCCGGCCAGACGCTTACGGTAACGCGATCTCCTCCTGCATCGAGGGCATTATCAATCAGTTCGCGCGCGGCCGCCGCTAGCGAATCGATTACTTCTCCCGCAGCCATCATGTCAATGGTGTGGGTATCTAAGCGCTGAATGGCGATGGCGTGTGATTCCAGAGGTAACAGGATGTTTGTTGACGATTTTAATGCAGGTGCTCTCTGGCATGGATGCTTTGGGGGCAAGCGATCGCGCCCTTGAATCCGGTCCCTGCAACGGTCGGATACTCGCTCTGCAGCAGCCATGAGATACAGTAACCAGTGTGATGGAGCGTGTGAGGAATTCGATGAATATTCGACGACGGAAGCGCCAAGAGCTAGCCAGTCTCGCGATCGCCTTAGCCGGATTTGGCTTAGTTGCTTGTGGAGATGACGATAATCCGACCGCTGCTCCACCCATCAATCCCAACCCACCTGTAGCCGCAACCGTGGCTGAGATTCAGGGTACGGGGCACATTTCGCCTTTAGTCGGACAAAAGGTTGAAGTGGAAGGCATCGTGACCGCTATCAGACTTGATGGTGGTGCGGGATTCTATCTGCAGTCAGCTGAACCCGATACCAATCCAGCCACATCTGAAGGAATATTCGTCTTCACCGACATCACCCCGAATGTCGCAATTGGCGACAGCGTAACGGTGATGGGAGATGTCTCGGAGTTTCGGCAAGGAGGCGACAATTCGGCAGATTTATCTCTAACGCAAATCTCGAACCCGATGTTTGAGGTGCAATCTAGCCAAAATGAGACACCTGTCCCTGTCATTATTGGTGCAGGTGGCTCGGCGATTCCGAATGCGTTCGTGCAGGTCGATGGAGATTTAGAAGCAGACGACCGACCTCTCGACCCTGACAACAGCAGCATTGACTTCTTCGAAAGTTTAGAGGGCATGTTGGTTCAGGTCAGCGACTCTGTAGCCGTAGGCCCGACAGACCCCTTTAATCAGATCTTCGTCATGACCGAAGCAGATCGCGATGCTGCCACTCAAACAACGAATGGTGGGGTGTTAATCTCGGCGAATAATTTCAATCCCAATCGTATTGAGCTCGATGGCGGTATTGACGAAACGTTCGTCCCTGAAGTGAATGTGGGAGCTTCGCTGGACGATGCTATCGGCGTGGTGGGCTATAGCTTCAGCAACTACGAAGTCATTCTTACCGAAGCTGTGACGGCGTTAAATGCCACACCGGTGGCAGAGACGACCGACCTCACCCGAGAAGACAACCAACTGACCATCGCGACGTATAACGTGCTGAACCTAGACCCGAGCGACGATACCTTCGCCGCTTTAGCCGCGCACATCGTCACGAATCTGGGGGCTCCGGACATCGTGGCCTTGCAAGTAGAAGCTGACAGCACCTTTCAGGCATTGATCGCCGCAATTACCAATGTCGGTGGTCCGCTGTATTCAGTGAGCCAAATTGATCCGGAAGATGGTCAGGACGGCGGACAGCCAGGAGGCAACATCCGCGTTGGTTTTCTATTCAATTCCGCGCGCGTCTCGACTGAGGAGGAGGGACAGATGCAGGAGCGCGAGGTAGGCGATGCTGTTACACCTGTCAGTGTCACGAACAATAATGGTGCTCCCATGCTTTCCGTCAATCCCGGCCGCATCAATCCAGACGCATTTCCTGATAGTCGCCAGCCTCTAGCTGCCGAGTTTCAATTCAACGGTCAAACCGTGTTCGCAATCGCCAATCATTTCAACTCCAAGAGTGGCGACGATCCGTTGTTCGGTCGCGTGCAGCCGCCGATGTTGAACACGCAGCCCGAGCGCATCACGCAAGCTGAGGCAGTTAATGAATTTGTCGATGAAATTTTGGCCCTCGATGCCGATGCCAATATCATCGTTCTCGGCGATCTGAATGATTTCGAATTCTCGCTGCCGCTCGATCGCTTAGCGGGCAATGTCCTGACCAACACGATTAACGCTGTAGCGGAACGCGATCGCTACACCTTTATCTTCCAAGGCAACAGCCAAGTTCTCGACCATATCTTGGTGAGCAATAATCTGGCACCGGGGGCCATAGCCGACATCGTCCACGTCAACGTCGATACGGCAGCGACCGTATCCGATCGCGAGCCAGTCGTAGCCAGGATTGCAATTCCAGGCTCGTAGGAAGCTTTCCACTGCGTTCCTTATGCTTGGGGCGATCGGCCAGAATGCGATAGTTTTCGTGTCGCACTCAGACCGATCGCGGGTTTATAGCACTCGTCCTGAAGCAGACCGTTTCAAATATTGCCCTCGTCCAGCTGTACCCAACCACTGTTCGCCGTTGACAATCAAATCGCCCCGAGAAAAGACTTTTTCGACCTTGCCCGTCACTTCGCGGCCTTCGAACATCGTGTAGTCGACTTGGGAATGTTGACTGGCGGCTGACAGGATGTGAGTGCGCTCGGGATCGAACACCACGAGATCGGCATCGCTACCCACCGCGATCGTGCCCTTGCGGGGAAACAAGCCGAACATTTTGGCTGGAGCTGTAGACGTGAGCTGGACAAAGCGATTCAGAGAAATTTTGCCAGTGCTCACGCCACCGTCATACAGCAACACCAAACGCATCTCAACACCGGGAGCGCCATTGGGAATCTTGGCAAAACTATCTCGCCCCAAGTCTTTGGAATACTTTAAGCCCATCGACCGTTCGCTGAAGCAAAACGGACAGCGATCGGTAGCCACAATTTGCAGGTCGTCAAACCGTAAACCGCGCCACAGCGCGTGCTGACAGTGATGCTCCCGCAATGGCGGAGTCATCACGAATTGGGCAGCTTCAAACCCAGGGCGGTCGTACTCTAGTTCGTCTAGGAATAGATAGTGAGGGCAAGTTTCGGCAAACACGAGCAAGCCGCGATCGCGTGCTTCCACGACGCAGTCCAATGCTTCTGGGGTGGACAAATGCACGATGTACACAGGGGTTTCAGCCAATTCAGCCAGCCGAATGGCGCGGTGTGTAGCCTCAGCTTCCATCAGTCGGGGTCGCGTCAGAGCGTGATATTTCGGCGAGGTATGTCCTCGTTCTAGGGCTTCTTCAATCAGGACTTGAATGACGCCCCCATTTTCGGCATGAAGAGCGAAGCCGACGCGCGAAGCGTGAGAGACTTAGCGAGGTCATACCTCTGTATTTGTTTGCTGAGTGATGGCGCGATCGCACTATTTTTGCGGCGGATCCACCCACTTACCGTCGGATTTGATTAGTGCAATGAGGGCGCTTACGCCTTCAGTTTCCGGCACTTTCTTAACCTCTTCGCGACCGCGATAAAGTGAGATCTTGCCCGGTCCTTTACCCACATAACCGTAGTCGGCATCTGCCATTTCACCTGGACCATTTACGATACAGCCCATAACGGCGATATCCAGCCCTGTGAGATGGTCGGTAGCCGCACGCACCTCGGCTAAGACAGTTTCCAAATTGAATAGCGTTCTTCCGCAAGACGGACAGGCGACGTACTCTACCATCGTCTTGCGCAGACCCAAAGCCTGCAAAATGCTATAGCAAACTGGAATTTCTTTCTCGGGAGCTTCGGTCAGAGACACTCGAATCGTGTCGCCAATCCCCTCAGCCAACAACGTACCGATACCGGCTGTCGACTTAATGCGACCGTATTCACCATTGCCTGCTTCGGTGACCCCCAGATGGAAGGGATAGTTGTATCCCAATGCGTCCAAGCGGCGAGCGGCCAAACGATATGCGGCCAACATGATGGGAACGCGAGACGCCTTGAAAGATAAGACAATGTTGTGGAAATCGAGATCGTTACAGATTTCGATGAACTCCACGGCTGACTCCACCATGCCTTCTGGCGTATCGCCGTAGGTAAACAGCATCCGTTCGGCCAGCGAACCGTGATTGACGCCAATGCGCATAGCTTTGTCTTGCTCGCGCAACAACGTAACTAGCGGTGCCAGCGTCCCGCGAATCTTATCGCGAACTTCGTCGAATTCAGCTTGAGTGTATTCCTCGCGATCGCCCTTCGACTGCTCGAACACGTACAAACCGGGATTAACGCGCACCTTATCGACGTGCTTGGCCACTTCCAACGCAATTTTCATCCCGTTATGGTGCACGTCGGCAACTAGAGGAACGGGCTGGTAGGTGGCGATCAGCTGCTGGCGAATCTCAGCAAGAGCCTTTGCGTGACCAATGCTAGGAACCGTAACGCGGACGATTTCGCTACCAGCTTCGTGCAGGCGGCGGACAGCCGCTGTTGCTCCTGGCACGTCCTTGGTATCTTCGTTAATCATTGACTGCACCACCACGGGGTGGTTGCCGCCAATAGTGACGTTGCCTACCCGCACGGGTCGAGTGACGCGACGCGGGTAAGTGAGCTCTAGAGGGGGATGGGTAGGTGTGGGTTTGGTCGCAGGAGGGATCAGCGTTTGCATGGCTCGGAGAAGGGTAACCGGGCTGAAATGAAATGAAGCCAAGAAAGGCCCATTTAAATTCGATTGTAAGCGTAGAGCGTTGATCTCCAGGCGATTTCTACGATCTCATCAATCTCGCGTGAGAGGGAAACCGTGTCGTCAGACGTAATTCCTCTGCAACCTGTCAGCTGACCTTGCAGGAGGCGATATCGTCATCCTTGCCGATCCACGCAAGCATGAAGACAGCAAATGAGTTATCGAACGACAGCGACTTTCTCAGACTTAACTGCAATGGAAGCGATTGCTTGGGAGCGCGATCGCTACTCCTCTGGAGATCGCTACTCCTCTGGAGATCGCTACTCCTCTGTTGAGTCCATGTGAGTATGAGCTTTTCTAAGTTGGGAGAAGTATTCCAGGCACTTGGCGATCGTTTCAACGCCAATAGCAACGGTATTGTTTAAGGATTGTGTTAGAGCCGAACTCGAAGATTCAATTATTACTTATGATGAATTAGCAAAGTGATTCACTTTCGAGCGAATGCCATGACTGATTTTCAAGATTTTCTGAAGCGAAAATACGCTTATGTAGCAAAAGGAGAATTCAAGCCCGGCCAATTCTCTGTAGCAAAGGAGCTTTATGATCGCGCTATAGCAACTTACAGCCAAGGTTTTTTGGGTGCTTACCTCATGCGAGAGCCTGGCACCGATCGAGGTATAGCTACAATATTTTGGGAAAGCCCTGGCGATATGGAAGCAAATCGAACCCAACCATATGAGAAGATCGTGCAGGAGATGACGCCATTGTTTGCCTATCCACCAGAAGTAGGATTATACGAAGTCGAGGAAGAAACTTTCCCTAATCCTAATGTTCATCAGAGAGAAGGGTAACATACGTCAGCCCAAAGGCTGTTTATATGTTCGTCAAAACAAGTTTGCTCGTACACAGGGGAAGAACATTATGTTGAGCAAGTCGTGCCGTGAGCAACATAAGCACGAATATACATAGACGTGCATTGTCCTACTGCAATGCTTGGTTCGACTTTGAACGCCAGCATTCAGCTGCTTACAGGCCGCAATTCTGTTCTAATTTAAATGCAGCCTCTATGAATAAGCTTTCATGGGGGAAGAAGAGGAATCATATTAGTTCTGCGGGTCAACAAATAGATCGTAGACCCACCTCAAACAACTAGAAACATTGTTTAAGGCAAAAGCATAGTCAAGTTCGTCATGAGAAATACTTACGATAGAGTCAAGTAAACATACTTGCATTCTACAATTTAGGCTTATAGAATCATAATTTATTTCGGGAAGCAGCTCAATCATTCGAGTGCTCAGACCGTAAAAATATACAAATGCAAAGCTGGCTTGACAGTGCTTAACCACTAATCCATCCTTATTGGACATTAGTGGTTAAGCACTGTCAAGCCAGCTTTGC
>JBCBVC010000146.1:0-9337 GCA_039817845.1 Cyanobacteria bacterium J06642_2 | reverse complement strand
CTATGAAGATTTAGTCCCCAAAGGTAAAACCATTGCTGATATTGATATCTCTGCTGCAGCAAATTACTGCGGCATGGACGTTCATTGCACGTATCAGCTCGTTCCCATACTGCGAGAGCAAATTGAAAAGATACCCGCACTTGGCCACCTATTACTCGAAGTTGAGCAGCCGTTAGAGCCGGTTCTCGAAGCGATGGAGTTTCAAGGCGTGCGCATCGACACGGAATACCTGCAGAAGTTTTCTAAACGTTTGGAAACAGACTTGGTTGATATCGAAAAACAAGCGTATGAATCAGCAGGTGAAACGTTCAATTTGGGTTCGCCAAAACAATTGAGTCAGCTTTTATTTGAAAAACTCGAACTCAACCGTAAAAAATCGCGTAAAACTAAATTGGGCTATTCCACAGATGCAGCAACTCTTGCCAAACTGAAAGGCGATCACCCTGTAATTGAATCGATTCTGGAATATCGAACGCTCTCTAAACTGAAATCAACCTACGTTGACGCTCTTCCCGCTCTCGTTCACCACAAAACGCAGCGAGTTCACACTGATTTCAATCAGACGGTGACGACCACGGGACGCCTGTCTTCTTCCAATCCCAACTTGCAAAATATCCCTATCCGCACGGCCTTCAGCCGTCAAATTCGCGCTGCCTTCATTCCTGAACCCGATTGGTTGCTCGTGGCTGCCGACTATTCTCAGATTGAGCTGCGAATTCTGGCGCATTTGAGTCAAGAACCCGTTTTATTGGAAACCTACCGAAATAACGACGACGTTCACAGCCTTACAGCTCGATTATTGCTCGAAAAAAATGACATCACCCCTGAAGAACGGCGCATGGGTAAAGTAATTAATTTCGGCGTGATTTACGGCATGGGAGCGCAACGTTTCGCTCGCGAGACTGGAGTGAGTCGAGCCGATGCTCAGATGTTTATCGATCGCTTTAACAAACGCTATCCTCGCATATTTGACTATCTCAAACGGATGGAGAAGGAAGCGATCGCTAAAGGCTATGTCGAAACTATTCTGGGGCGACGGCGTTATTTTCACTTCGGAGATCGCACCCTTCGCTCACTGCTCGGCTCCGATCCAAACATAATTGACTTGGATACGCTTAAATCCAACCGCTATGATGCTGGACTCCTTCGCGCTGCCGCCAATGCTCCCATCCAGGGTTCAAGTGCAGACATTATCAAAATTGCCATGATTAAGCTGCACGAGATTTTGCAACCTTTCCAAGCCCGATTACTATTGCAAGTTCACGACGAACTCGTATTTGAAATGCCGCCTGCAGAATGGGAAAAACTGGAAACGACCATTCAATCCACGATGGAAAATGCCCTCGCTCTCAGCGTGCCGCTCAAAGTTGAAATGAACTCAGGACCTAATTGGATGGAAGCGAAGTAATGTGTCGACGACTGTGTCGTGCTAGGCAATTATCACGTCCGGAGACAGGTAAACATCTTGGATGGCATGGAATAGCTTGACACCTTCAGCGAGTGGGCGCTGAAATGTTTTGCGGCCAGAAATTAGACCCATGCCGCCTGCCCGCTTGTTAATGACTGCGGTTCGAACGGCTTGGGCGAAATCGTTTTGACCCGAAGCGCCACCCGAATTGATCAATCCAGCTCGTCCGGCATAGCAATTCAGCACTTGATAGCGGGTTAGATCGATGGGGTGCTCGGTCGTGAGTTCTGAGTAAACGAGATCGTGAGTTTTACCGTACGTACTTCCAACAGCCTGGCTGACAGCTTGATAACCCTGATTGCATTCCGGTAACTTTTGTTTGATGATATCGGCCTCGATGGTGACGCCCAAATGGTTGGCTTGACCGGTGAGGTCAGCAGCGAGATGGTAATCCCGATCCTGCTTGAAAGCAGAATTGCGCAGATAACACCACAAAATCGTGGCCATACCCAGTTCGTGAGCGCGAGTAAAAGCTCGACTGACTTCTTGGATTTGACGGTGCGATTCCGGAGACCCAAAGTAGATAGTGGCCCCCACCGCCACAGCTCCTAGGTTCCAAGCTTGCTCGACTGTGGCAAACATGAGCTGGTCATACTGACTGGGGTAGCTCAATAGCTCGTTATGGTTGAGTTTGAGGATAAACGGCATGCGATGCGCGTATTTGCGGGACATCATGCCCAACACGCCTAACGTCGTGGCCACGGCATTGCAACCCGCCTCGATCGCCAATTTGATGATGTTTTCGCTGTCGAAATAGATGGGATTTGGGGCAAACGACGCAGCAGCTGAATGTTCAATGCCTTGATCGACCGGCAAAATCGACAGATATCCCGTATTTGCCAGTCGTCCAGTGTTGTAAAGCTGTTGCAAACTGCGCAGCACCTGTGGAGAGCGATCGCTTTGGGCAAAGATGCGATCCACCCAGTCAGGACCGGGAAGGTGCAACATGGATGCAGGGATTTTGGCTTCGTAGGCAAGCAAGTCTTCCGCGTCAGATCCTAGATAGGATTCGAGGCTAGTAGATGTCGATAGCGTGGCGGTCACGAGCGATTCCCTCTCCCGAGTGCGTCGTCTTTATCTTATCCAGGCAGTTTTTGGCTTAAAGATAATTTTGAGCTTGAAGTGATTGATTTTTTTAGGTAAGCAAAGCTAGACTCCCTCTTCTTGGTACGTCTCTGGGTAGATTTGCTATTTGGTGATGACTGACTTCAAACCGATTGTCTGTAGGCGATCGCAGCCTGATTCTTTAGGTTTTTATTATCAATTCATGTAAGAAAATCCCGATTTTTACATGGAGCAACCGTCTGGAGATTAGGTTATTGAATTGAGACATAGATATTGAGACACAGGAATAAGTCAGCCGTTACACTCGTACGCAAGAAAGTATTCATTCTGGAATCTCACTGATTGCACACGACATGTCTCCTCTAGAAGCGATTGCTGCTGGCGAGTCGCAGTCCGTCGAGTTTAAACAGCAAATACCAGGAGATCGCCAACTCACCAAAGCGATCGCTGCCTTAGCAAATTCTGGAGGAGGATGGTTAATCCTCGGCGTTGACGATGCGGGTGTTGTTGTAGGAATAGCTGATGCCGCAATTGAGACGATCGGCGATTGCATTCACACTGCAAGCGAGTTCGGTGTCGATCCGCCGCTGTATCTCGACATCGAATGGGTATGGGCATACGGCAAAACCGCGATCGCCGTTCGCGTTCCTGACTCGCTGCACAAACCTCACTACGTCCTCGATGCCAATGGCCGACGAGCTGGTGTATACGTGCGTCGAAATGCTGCCAGCGTTTTGGCCGGACCGGATATGGTGAAAGCGTTGAAATCGACTTGGGGGGCAGAGCGCACCCCGATTGTGTTGGGAAAGGTAGAGCGCGGCATCGTCGAGTATCTACAAGGACAAGAGCGCGCCACCATCAAGCAACTGTGTAAAGTCATCAATATTTCTCAGCGACGGGCTAATCGCATCGTTGTCGAGCTAGTCAATGGCGGGATTCTAAGCGTATTCCAGCACGATCGCGATACCTATTACGTTCTCAATCGCGATTCAGTTCGCCACCGTTTGGCAAAAGGCTAAAACGCCTTCCACGTGAGAAGTTTGTCTCGGATAAGTCATTGCAGGTCGGTCGATTGCGATGAGCTTCACGCCCAAATCGCGCGCAACCTCTTGTTTGACATCCAACCCACCTTCAACTCCCGCCGCTTTTGTCACCACCGTATCGATCGCTAACGACCGCCACAATTCCTGCTCGCTCGCTCGTTCGATAGGCAGTTGCTGAGCGATGAGGCGCTCCGGGGGAAATCCCGCCGCGATTGCAGCAGTTCGACTGCGCTCTGTCGGTAAGATCCTGACCCAAAGCTGCGATCGCTGGTGCCAATTCCGAAACAGGGTCAGACTTTTGACCCCCGTTGTCAGCAGCACCCTCCGTTTGTCCAAATGATGCTCTTGTAAAAGAGCTGGAAAATCCGGTAGAAGGATGGTTTCGGGCGCGAGCAGAATGCGCGGACGCTCGTAACGCAGATAAGGAATGTCAAGCGTACGAGCAGTGGCGATCGCCACTTGCGAAATATGCGTAGCAAATGGATGCGAGGCATCGACAATCGCCGAGAGGCTGTGGTTTTGAGCCCAATCAATTGCTGTAGACTCATTCAGCACCACTACTTCAGCTCGTCCAGGCCACTCAGCATATTGTTTTGCCGCCCGAGGTGTGGTCACGGTTGCTAGCCAATTGAGGCCGTAGGCGGAGAGGTAGGAGGCAATCGCAATGCTCTCGCTCGTGCCACCTACCAACCAAAGGAACCGAGGCAATTAGGAAACGACCGCTGGACGATTGTCTGCAGGTAAGCCACGGCGGGTCAGAACTTGATCGAGGATGCCGTACTCTTTTGCCTCATCAGGAGACATGAAGAAATCGCGATCGGTGTCGCGCTCGACACGCTCCAGAGGTTGGCCCGTACGAGCCGCCATAATGTCATTCATCTGTTGTTTGATGAAGGACATTTCTTTCGCCTGAATTTCGATATCCGTGGCTTGACCACGAGCACCGCCCAGAGGTTGGTGGATCATGATGCGGGCGTTAGGCAGCGCCATGCGCTTACCTTCCGCTCCAGCACAGAGCAAGAATGCTCCCATACTAGCCGCGAGGCCCATGCAAATAGTGCTGACGTCGGGCTGGACGTGCTGCATGGTGTCGTAAATGCCCATCCCAGCATAGACAGAACCGCCAGGGCTATTGACGTAGAGGAAAATATCTTTTTCTGGATCTTCGGATTCTAGAAATAGCATTTGGGCAATCGCTAAATTGGCCACCTCATCGTCAATTTCCTTGCCGAGAAAGATGATGCGATCGCGCAGCAGGCGCGAGTAAATATCGAAGGCTTTTTCGCCGCGACTGGACTGTTCAATGACGGTGGGAACGACGCTGGCGATAGGACTGCGAGGGTTCATAAAACTAGACTCCTGCAAAATGGAAGGAAGCGCAGTGGTAAGGAGCGACCCAATGAGGCAAAGTCGGTCGGCACTCGCCGTAAGACTAAGATAGCGGATGCACAAATGTTGGCACGATCGCTTCGGCCAGCAAATCTACTGAGTTAGGGGCACAGTGAAATCGTTGCGGTTCTGGCGAAGCATCGGATTAGGAGCGATCGCATGGGTGCTATGGTACGGTGCGGTTCCGCCAGCCCGGGCAAATCCTTTCATCCTCTTTCAAGGAACTCCTCTGGGAACGCTACCCGTGGAACAAGGTGGACTTGTCCTGGGGGCCTTAGACGCGGACGGGCTCCCTACACCAACGCGAGAAAGAGGTATTCCAGGTGGCGTCACTGTAGATACTGATGCGGCGGAAGCTATCTACGCGGGCTATTTCAACTACAATCCTCTGGGGAATTTCTTCATCAATCCAGATTTTCCCAATCTCGATCGCCAGCAGGGCTTCACGTTGGAATTTCAAGTCATGCTCGATCGCAGCACCCAACATCGCCGAGATCGGGCGGGACTCAATCTCATCATCATCGGAGCTGACACGTACGGTATCGAATTGGGGTTCGAGTCGGATGCCATTTTTGCACAATCGACGGCGTTCGAGCGGGCCGAAAGCGTGATAATTGACACCCAGGTAGCCTGGAATTACCAGCTAACAGTATTAGGCGATCGCTATCAACTCTTTGCAAATAGCGAACTCATTCTGTCTGGTCAACTACGCAATTACTTATTTAATCCCAAAGCAAACCAACCCCCACTCTTTTTCAATCCTTATATGACGCCCGGCTTCATCTTTCTCGGCGACAATGCAAGTAGCGCAAGCGCTGCATTTACTTTAAATCACCTATCAATCTCTAAGTAAGCAAACGTTATATTTCCAATCAGGGTACAGGGACAAAAAGTGGTCGCGGCAAGCTGTAGCCTTTATATAGAGGAGGTTTGACACATTAAAGAACGAGGAGGTCCAGCTTGGGGGGGTAATTCCTAGCTCATTTCCCCGCCTTTCGGTTTGTCAAATCCTCCCACTATGCCAGGGTCATAGCTCGCCGTAATTAGGTTTTATCTCTATACTTTAGGATCTTCTATGACCTTTATCGATTTGCCGTAGTAAAGTTCAAATCTAGTTTTGCTAAATGGAGCATCAATCGGCGTACATACTAGGTCATAATCTGATTGTCGCAGCGAACCTGCCACCCAGAACAAGCTATGCACGCAGCCTATACTGCCAAAGGTAACGACGGCAAAACATCTTGGACACCCCCCTGGGAGCATCCAGTTTAAGTAGATAGGCAGACAAGAGCGATCGTGGAGCCATCCTCCTCAGCTCATGAAGTCAGTCGAAATGTCTCCCAAACAACAAGAACGCTTACAAGCTTGCCTGGAGAAAGCCGCCGCCATTCTCTACGCCGATAGCGACCCTGCCATATTGACCAGCGACGAAAGTGAGTCATTCTACCCAGCATGGGGTGGTGCGACGACAAGAGCTGCACTGGCCCGAGTGTAAACAGATCCTGAGTGAAGTCTGTGTGGATGGGGAAAAGTGCGCTTGCGTACGCCTAGAAGCCTGCGAGTGGCGCGACTACACTGCTGTGCGTCTGTCCGGCATCTACTACGGTGCGAGATTTCGTGACCCTCTGACGTTGCACGATTGGGTCAACAGCCAGCCAATGAGCACGCCATTTGTCTGTCTGGGAGACGGTCATGGGGGGAGTGTGGAATTTTATCGAGCACATAGGCACTCGCGAGCAGCGCTGGGAGATTCTCGATTGGTATCACCTCAAGGAGAATCTCTACAAGGTGTCAGGCTCGCTGCGACGGCTACATCAGGCGCAATTGGATTTGTGGCGAGGTCGACCGGAGGCTGCGATGGCTCACGTTGAGACCCACACGGGACGACAAGCTCGCAACTTTGTGGCCGATCTCGAGCGCCATCGCCAACGGATTGTCAACTATGAGTACGTGCAGGGGGAGCAGATTGCGTCAATCGGCTCGGGGGCAGTCGAGTCAGCCATCAAGCAGATTGCTCATCCCATTGAGCTCTCGAGAGCTCAATGGGATGAAAGGAGAGTCAATGCCATGCTCAATGTCAGGTGTGCTTACCTCAATGGGGGCAATGTGCTGAGTCGGTCGACCTAGCTTTTCACCTTAAGTGGATGCTCCCAAACACCTTCACCATATATTGATAGCTAACCTTTCTACCTGACGAGAAAGGCATGTTGTGATTCTTGCCAATTCTGTCCATTTAATGTTTTGCTCTGAATGCAAGCTATCAGTTACTACCATACGAAATTAGATAGATATCTCAGCCCGTGTAACTCTCTTTCTAGAGCATCAGCAGATGCAGAACTGAGCAAGTAAAGGTTATGTGGAGATTGGCTGAGATGCCTCGCATAGGAAGATTGTAGAAATTGTCGATAGAACGAGTTTCGGGCAATATAGACCTCTAAGAACGCTAAACTGAGAGCATACGCATAGTCATAAAACTGTTGCGGATCGACGGTGGAATCGCTGCGGAGTACTTGCGATAGAGACTGTTTAAAGCCCGGTTGGGGTGCGGAGAATGTGCCAAAATGAGCTTTACCTTGCATGAGCGCTAAATACCGATCGCGGGTTCGCAGCCACGGGAAAATGCGAATTGGCTCTAACAACGCGGGGGCGGCACGATCTTCACTGCCGGCGATAGTCAAAGTAGGAATGCGGACGCGTCGCAATCCAAATGGGCCAAAAACTTCACTACTTACCGGATCGATAGGCATCACGGCCTGCACGCGACGATCGCGTAGGTCATAAACTTCGTGCGGCAATGCAAGGGCGCGACACTGAAGCAAAAGCGATGGGTTTGGAGCATTTAAAACAGGCTCGCAAGCTCCTTCCAGCTTGTCAAAATCAATTTCGGCTCCCGCCAAAGCAAGAACCGTGTAGCCTCCAAACGAATGTCCAATGCCGCCAACGTGACGGAGGTCGAGTTGGCCCTTGTATTCAGGGCGATTGCGGCGTTCCAACTCATCCAACACGCACGACATATCCCACGGGCGATCGACAAACTCGTGCAGGTCGAAGACATCACTAGCTCGACCGGATAACATATCTCCAACGTGACTGGCATCGCTGCCCAAATGCTGAGGTAAAGCGACAAAATAGCCGTGCGACGCCAGATAAGTGGCGTAGTCTTCAAAATCGTGGGGAGTCGAGCCTAAGCCGTGCGACATCAAGACGACTGGGGTCCGAGGCGATCGCCAAGGATGAGGGCGGTACGCGACCACTTGAAATTGTCTGTTGTCGCGGTTGTAGTCGGTCAGTTCAAATTCAAATCTTTCAGGGTCGAAGTCTCCCTGCATCCTCAAGTCTGGCAAATGCGAATAGTTTACGGTCGGATCGCAAGTAGCTTCAGCAGTGGCCAGAGCCGCGATCGTTCTCACTACTGTTTCTGTATCGGCAACTAAGCGTTCGAACTGTCGGGTTGCTTCCAGCAGGCGATCTCGATCCAACTGTAGATGACGCCAAATTGGATGATCGCCATTCGATACTGAAGCATCTGTCTCGACTTCATTTGCAAAGCGATCCAGCGCACGACGTAACGCCGATTTATCAGTTGGGACATGCTGAGCCACTAATGGGCGGCGAAGCTGGGTCAGTAGAGCTTCTCCCATTGGGGTTTGCAGAATGCGATATAGCTGAATGGGATTGAGGTGAAGTTGCTCGGTCCAAATGCGACGGAACTGCACTAATAATTTCAGACCATTTGAATGGCGATCGCCTTGCTCTGGTGCAAGAAGAGCTGGCGATTGAGCGAATAATAATGTTCGCAAACGAGCGCAAGCACTGTCTCGCCAAGTGCGTAAGCAATGCAACCACTGCTGAATGTGCCGTGTCCACTCGAGAGCAAAGCGAACCCGAGATACGCTCAAGGCCTTAGGCATCCTGAAAACTTCGCGACTGTTCTGAGGATAACCATCAGGTGATTTTAGCCATGTCATCTTATTGCAAAGGAGATTGCTCTCTTCGCCTCAGTTATGGATAGAGCTGTAGCTCAAAATTACGCTGAGCAAACAGATAAAATCTTGAAATAGAGCAAGTAGGTTTGCGCTAATTCTAAGTCAGGAAAATTTGCCAGAGATGTAAAAGATCTCCTCACTTTAGAACAGGAGCAATTTATAAGCAATCAAGCAGGTGGATAAGCTCCTCTTTCCCATCTCTAGTATAGCAAGACACGAAAATCACACCTATAACAGCCTGAGCGCGTCATAGCTATCATGCTTGAGCTAGCAGAAAGTGATAAAGTATTTTTACTGAAGAAGCTTATGCTAAAAATGAGTCAACCGAGCTGATGACTCTATCTATACGATCGCTCGGCAGCAATTCCTAATCGAGACTAAAAGCC
>JBCBVC010000145.1:0-9417 GCA_039817845.1 Cyanobacteria bacterium J06642_2 | reverse complement strand
AGTCCAAATCCCAGACGCGGAGGGTGCTGTCGTCAGAAGCGGAGACAGCGCGTCCGTCCTCGGTGAGCGCCACTCCCAAGACCGGACCTGTGTGTCCAGTGAGGGTTTGAAGAGTCTCTCCGGAGTCCAAATCCCAGACGCGGAGGGTGCTGTCGTCAGAAGCGGAGACAGCGCGTCCGTCCTCGGTGAGCGCCACTCCCCTGACCCAATCTGTGTGTCCTTGCCATTGAAAAAAGAGAATCCAGCTTGCCAATGCTGCAAGCAGAATTGACCACAGTAAAGAGATTCCCCCCATCAGGTAGAAACTTCGATACGCAGGCACCATCCACGATCACCGAATTTTCTCAATCCCCCGCACCAGATAAATATCCGGATCGGCCTGATACAGATAGCACTGCAAAGCTACCGGTTGAAAAAACGTCCAATACGTCAGCAGCCAGTAGTGACGCAAATTGAACGGGTTGAGGCAATCCGGCAATTCTCCCCGATACTTTGGAAACGTCGGCACGACCCCAGTCCTCTCACCGCGTCAAGCTATCAAACAACGCTTCCGCCGCCCGCTGCAACCGCCCCGGATGCCCCCCCGATCCCTGAATCAACTCATCCACCTGACTATTGCTAAACGTCACCCCCGTCCCCCGTAACCTCACCTCTAAAAACTCCCGACATTCCGACAGTGAAAACCCACCCACATCAAGCTTCGAACAAATCCCCGCTAGCGGCGACGTCATGCCAGGACGATCCTCAAACAATTCCTCCAACGTCGAGCGGCTGGCAATGGCCAACGTTAACGGTGCGTCCCCCGAGCCTGCCAATCCACGCATCTCGACCCGCTCGTCTCCCGAGAAATTTTCCCGCCGCGTCATTTTCTCGATCTCATCAATACAAACTACATAGCGTTTACCTTGCAATTGCCGATATAGCGATCTCCCCCTCAACGTTTCTCCCAGCTTTAGTTGGTAGCAAAGCTCCTCAAAAAACTCATCCTCATTAAAAATCATCTGCATATCCACATATACGAACGCATCTTCAGGCAACCCCAACATGGACTGACCGCGCTTGCAAATCATCGATAAAACCGAGGACTTCCCAACCTGTGATTCTCCCACCAGCGAGCAATTAGCCCCCTGTTCGAGGCGTTCGAACAGTTCTCTCAAAAAGTTTTCCCGCCCAAAAAAAAGCTCCGGCTCGGTAATCCTGCCGTACTTACGAAATGGATTTTTCCCCGTACCCTTATTCGACTGTGTTGTCCTGCTTGGCTCTGAAATTGAATCTAAAGGTGGCAATACTTCCAACTCACCAATTGTCCCTGTCACGACAGACTTTTGCTCAGTCAAAATACGATAGAGATCTTCAGACCAACCCTCCTCATCCACTCGAAAGAAGGTATGACCGACCAGCGGTAATGGAATGTGCTCGTCGCGCCCGTCCGGCAGCAACACCGGCAAAAACTTCTTATTCTCGACCTTCTTGACGTAAAGCAGGTTGTAAATCAGGTTGGCTTCCCAAGTGACCCCCTTGCCAGCCCCAGGCCGTTCCTCTCGCTTCACCCGTCGCAAATACGTTTCCGTACAAATCATCAACACGAATTCAGCCTGCTCGATCTGCCGCTCCATCCAAAGCGGCCATCCCTCCTCAGGGTTCGGCTCGTAAAGATCGAGCCAGGCATTAATCCCTTGCCTCCGCAGACTCTCGCACAAAGCCAAAACCCTAGCCTCGTGCGCTTCCGAATCGTGACTGTAACTGACGAATACCCTTGTTGGAGAAGCTTCCAGCATGTTTTCGAAATTACTCATATCAAGTTTGATAATAAAGCAGGCTTTTCCTCTCTAGCCGTGCACCCCAAGCTTCTTTAATAAAGCCTGTGATGGCAGACTCAACCATGCTCGTATGATTTCTGACAAAGATAGAAATGATACGTACGCACTAGCTCCAATGAGGATTTCATCATGACCGACGAAGCCATCCTCGAAGCCTGCACGGAAGGCGATCTCGCAACCATCCAAACGCTCTTAAAATCCAACCCGGAAGCCGCACTCACGCAAGGATTCGCCATCGGCACGACCGGCCTCATCCTAGCCACCCACCGAGGGTTCTATGACATTTGCCAACTCCTCCTCCAGGCTGGCGCTCCAGTCAACGCGCGGGAACGAGCCAGCAACTCCACCGCGCTCCATTGGGCCTGCGAGGGCGGTCATCGCCGCCTAGTCGAACTCCTCCTCGATCGCGAAGCCGATTGCGAAGCCGTCGACGACTGGTACAGCCTCACTCCCCTAGGCTGGACCGCCATCCCCCGCATGATGCCAGAGGTCCACGACGATCGCTCCGGTACCGCCCATTTCCTCATCTCGCAGGGTGCCACCGTCGATCCCTTCACCGCCACCATCCACGGCCTCCACGAACACCTGCATGCCGACACCGTTCGTCAAAGATTAGGATTCGCCGCTCGCGGCAGAACGCCCCTGCACGTTGCCGTAGAGCGCGATCGCGTTGAAGCCATACCCATCCTGCTTGAGTTAGGCGCAAACCCCAGCACTCCAGACGATTGGGGAGTCAGCCCTCGCGCCCTTGCCCTAGCTGAAAATCGCCAAATAGCCTCCACATTCAATCGCGACCCTAACGACCTATCCGCCCTGCTCGTTGCCGAAAATTTCGATGCCGCTGCCCAAACCGAACCTCCCGAATCTCCAGGCCTGCTCCACTTCCTCGCCGAACGCGGCCTCACCCAAGCAGTCCAAACCCTCCTCCACATGGGAGCTGACCCCAACACCGAAGTCACGCTCCTAGCCAACGAACAAAAAAGCACGACCACCCCTCTGCATCAGCCAATAGCTTGCCGACACGCCGATACCGCCAAGGTGTTACTCGACGCAGGAGCCCACCCCAACCAAGCATCTGAAACCAACGGCATCACCCCACTCCACACCGCTGCTGCCAACGGCGATACCCAAGCGATCGCCCTCCTGCTCGAACGCGGCGCAGACCGCAACGCCTTAGATCGCGAATACTCAGCCACACCCCAGCAGTGGGCAGCATTCTTCGGCCACACCGAAGCCGAGCAACTCCTGGCCTCCCAACCCTCAGAGCATTTTTCTTTTAGTTAAGGTACACTTGCCCTCAAAAATTAAGATGACTGTATGCGAGCGTATCCGATAGAACTCAGACAACGTATCGTCGATGCTTACCTGCATAGAGAAGGCTCAATTCGACAGGTCGCTGAGCGCTTTCAAGTGGCTCGCAGTTACGTCCAGACTCTGTTGAAACAATATCGAGAGCGAGGCCACGTTCGTCCTCTCGGCTCGCACACACGACGGGGTAAACCACCTATTCTCCAAGACCATGAAGCCCTAGTGCGCGAATTGGTTGCTCAACACAACAACGCAACTCTGTCCGAACTTTGCCAAATGATTGAGACCAGAACGGGACTTCGCGTGGCTCAAAGTACGCAGCATCGATGTCTCGCACGTCTTCAGCTCACCCGTAAAAAACACTCAAGGCCAGTGAAGCGACCACGCCATCACGTCATCAACAACGCTGTGAGTATCGGCAGCAAGTGAGTCGGTATGACGAAGACAACTTGGTGTTTTGGGATGAGACATAGGTAAGTCTGTGGATGATCCGGAGCCACGCTCATTCGCTCAAGGTCAGTGCGTGGCTTTTGTGAACCAGGAGATCGCGGGTGCCCTGGGGGAAAACTCTGGGACGCTTTGCTCGGGAGTCGCAAAGATCTGACTTCAAGTTCTGACTTTATATGACTTTTTCATGCCAGCTCAACTGGTCAATCTCGATACATTTCGGATACGAACCGTTCTATCGAGGTGACTCTCCAGGAGTAAGCCATGCAAGTCTCAGGCACTCTGACCACACAGCAAAACGACAACGGAGTTTCGGTCAGTCCCGAAATCCCACCTGTCGCGATCGCTTCTTCAGAAATATCGGAAACACCCGTTGGCTCTCAAGCGAGCGACAGTTTAGTGGTGAATACCCTCGTTGACGAAAATGACGGCATCGAGGATGGCGAGATTAGTTTGCGGGAAGCCCTGGCGGCGATCTCCGAGGGTGGCACCATCACCTTCGATAGCTCTCTACAAAACCAAACCATCGTTTTGGCTGGCAGCGAACTGCAAGTGGAGCGCTCGCTCACGATTGCAGGCGACACTCGCAATGTCACCATCGATGCCAACCTGCAAAGCCGAGTTTTTAATATTGACGATGGCGATGGTGGCGTTCTCAGTCAGGTCGGGATTGACGGCCTGACCCTAACGCGTGGCTTAGTCTCTGTCTTTGATGAGGTTGATGCCTCTGGCGGAGGAATTCGCAATGCTGAATCTTTAGCCTTGAGTAGAAGTAGCGTCTTCAACAACAATGCATCTTCGGCGGGGGGGATTGCTAACTTGCGCGGCGCGTCATTGACGCTCGTTAGCAGTACGCTCTCAGGCAATAGTTCCACCTTTTCGGGCGGAGGAATTAACAACTTAGGCTCGCTTGAGATCGTCAACAGCACCCTCTCAGACAATTCTTCATCTACCGCTGGGGGCGGCATTTCTGCGGCTTCAAATACGGTTACTGAAATTCGCAACAGTACACTTGTTGGCAATACGGCAAATGCGGGTGGTGGCATTCAGAGCTTTGCGGGCAGCTCAGTTATTGTCAGTAGCAGCTTGATCAGCGGAAACACAGCAACTTCGAATGGGAATGAAATTTACAATTCCGGCTCCTTGACGGCCAATAGTCAAAATTTGTTCGGTCATGGCGGTCAGTCGAATGCCCAGGCGTTTGTGGGTTTTTCCCCTGGGGTCAGCGATATTAACGCCACCTCGGACGGGATCGATAATGCGTTAACGGACATTCTCGATACGAACTTGGCCGCTAATGGCGGTCCCACTCAAACCCATGCGTTAGTCCGCGATTCTCCCGCTATCGACACGGGAAATAATGACGAGAATTTGAATACCGACCAGCGGGGAGAGGGGTTCGTTCGCGTTGACGGTTTGCAAGCTGATATTGGAGCGTTTGAGGCCACCCCGCCTCCTGCGGAACTGATAGTTAATACCCTTGCTGACGAGAATGACGGCATCGAGGATGGCGAAATTAGCTTGCGGGAGGCTCTGGCAGCCATTGCTGACGGGGGCATCATCACCTTCGACAGTAGTCTGCAAGGTCAGACGATTACGTTGGGGGGAAGTCAGTTAGACATTGTCAGAAGCGTCACAATTGATGGCGATGTCGATGGAGACGAGGTGGCTGACATCACGGTGGATGCCAACCAGCAAAGCCGGGTGTTCGATATCAACGATGGCGATGGAAATGTGAGTAGCGAGGTCATCCTCTCGAGGTTAATGATTTCGGGAGGAAGCATTGATGGTGGCCGATCGGGTTCTGCTTCAGGTGGTGGCATCTTCAACAGAGAATCCTTGACGCTCAGCCAGAGTACTCTCTCTGGGAATTCGGCACGTGATATTGGCGGGGGGATTTTCAGCAGTTACGGCACCGCAACCATTACCCAAAGCACTCTATCCGGGAATTCGGCTAGCAGTGGAGGAGGGATTTTCAACCTAGTCGGCACCGCAACCATCATCCAGAGCACTCTATCCGGGAATATGGCAGTTAATAATGGCGGAGGGGTTTCTAACTTCGGCACCGCAACCATTATCCAGAGCACCCTCTCCGGGAATACGACTCAATATCAAAATGGTGGGGGGCTTGAAAACTATGGCATCGTAACCATTAGCCAGAGCACTCTCTCTGGGAATACGTCACCGGAGTTGGGCGGGGGGATTTTTAACAGCTACGGCACCGCAACCATTACCCAAAGCACTCTATCCGGAAATTCTGCTTTCGCTGGTGGAGGGATTTTCAACAATAGTAGTACCTTAACCATCAGCCAAAGCACACTTTCTGGGAATTCGGCATCTAATAATGGCGGGGGGGTTTCTAACAGAGAACAAAGCACTACAACCATTAGCCAGAGCACTCTTTTCGGAAATAGAGCTGGCGTCCGTGGCGCGGGGATCTCCAACCTAGATCGATCCACTACCACATTGACCAACAGCATCCTTTCTGACAACGTGGGGCAACTCAATGGAGTGTCAGTCTTCAACGAATTTCCTGCAATCATCAATGCCAACGCTAACAACCTATTCGGCCATAGCGAGCAATCCAACGCAGACGCCTTTTTCAACTTCACTCCCGGCGCCAGCGATATCAACGCCACCTCCGATAGTATCAACGTCGCCCTCGTTGATATCCTCGACCCCGTCCTTCGCGATAATGGCGGCTCCACCCTCACCCATGCCTTAATTCCTGGCTCGCCCGCCCTCGACGCCGGTAACAACGCCGCCCCTCTCGACCTCAATGAACCCCAACTGGGCATCGACCTCAACGCCGACGGCGACACCGACGATACTCTCACCCAAATCGATCAACTCCCCTTCGACCAACGCGGCCCCAACTTCTCCCGCATCAGCAACGGCACCGTCGATATCGGCTCGGTCGAACTCCAAGTCAACATCCCCAATCCCATCGTTGGTATAGAAGCCCGCGATCGCCTTTACGGCACAGACGCAGACGACATCATAGAAGGATTAGGCAACAACGATGCCCTGCGCGGTTTTGGTGGCAACGACACCATCCTGGGTGGGAATGGCAACGACCAAATCTTTGGCGACATTCCCAACACCTTTGGTATAGGCGGCAACGACTTCATTGATGCTGGAGCCGGCAACGATAGCGCGCGCGGCAACGGCGGCAATGACACGATTCTGGGCGGAGCCGGACTCGATCGCCTCTTCGGGGGCGAAGGAGATGACATTCTTCGGGGCGGCTTAGGCAACGACGTCCTCCAAGGCGATTCGCGACGCTCCAATCTGAGCAACGATACCTTCGTCCTAGCCGCAGGCGAGGGCACCGACACGATTAAGGATTTCCAAGTAGGCGAAGACACGATCGGGTTAGCCGACGGACTCAGCTTCGGCAGCCTAACCTTGACCGATCTCGGAAACAGCACCGAAATCGCCTTCGGCACCGAAGTTCTGGCCGTGTTGAACCGGGTTTCTGCCCAGACATTAGATGCCAACTCGTTTGTCTCGGTTTGAGCAGACGTAGGACACGGAACTAAAGACGTAGAGAACAGCAGTGAACTGCTCTTACTCTCTTTCAATTAATGAGGTATCAGATCGTGACATCCACTAACACTGGATTGCTTCTTTCCGCTGGCACAGCCGGAAGCAGCATGCAGGAAGTACTCGATACGGTTAGCGAACGGACCCACAGAATAGAAGATCATCCGCTGCACGGTTGGCTATCTGAGCCTGACGAACACATTGAGGGCGAACGTAAGCCTTGGTTCAGCCTGTATTTCGTGAACTTCATCATGTACTTCCGCGAGCTCAATCTCTACTACATCAGCTATGGTGCCGACCGCAATCGCGACCCGCTACTGGGGGTCTGGTGATGCCGTTGGTTTTGCTGATTGGGATAGTGGCCGACTCCATATGACCGGAGCCAGGGGAATGGTTCTACTGGGGGAATTGATGGTGCTGATGATGCGTGGGTAAAAGTCTGACTTCAAGATCTGACTTTATATGACTTTTTCATGCCTGCTCGAATCGTCCTTTTCAATATATTTGAATGCAAATCATCTTATTGAGATGACCTACCAGGAGCAACAGCCATGCAAGTCTCTGCCTCAATGACCGCACTGCATGCGGGATTATCAGATTCGTGCAACTCCGAGCAACCCACGATTAAGTTCGCTGCGGTTGCAGCAGGATCGTCCAAAAGCACCTATAAAACTTTTGATTCCTCAGTCAAAATATCAGCCATCCACTCTCCTATCCCTGGAGGCCGAAGTGTTTTCACGGAGCCACTGTTGTCAACAAAGGTTAAAAAATAGTGTTTGTAACAGCTTTGACACGTATCTCAATCTTCTGAATGCTAGAGTTTACTGAGTTCTGAATGTTGTTTCTTGAGAGAGATTAGTCTATCTCATGAAATCTACGCAAGCTAAGAGTACTAATCTCCAAGGTTTCGGTACCATCTGGGAATCTCTCGCCGCAGACAATGTAGGCAGCAGAACCGGCAGACTTTTCAGGGCAGAACCGGCAGAAATGCTTGCGCAAATTCGGAAGAATTAAGCATACGCGCAAGCGTTCATGATGAAACACAGCCAACAGCAACTAGACCAGCCGCAACTAGAGTCCCAAGCATCAATCACAGCTTTTTAGTCTGCATAGATTACCGCACGAGCAAAAAACTGAGGGACTGAAGCGTAGTACAGCTTAGCTGGCACAGTAAACTTCCAGATCAAATCGCATTCATTGTTCAACACTTCTTCTGCTAGCGCACCAATTGATCGGAGGCAGAAACATGAAAAAAGTACTCGATACGGTTAGCGAACGGACCCACAGAATAGAAGATCATCCGCTGCACGGTTGGCTATCTGCGCCTGACGAGCACATTGAAGATAAACGAAAGCTCTGGTTCTGCATGTATTTTGTGAACTTCATTATGTACTTCCGCGAACTCAATCTTTACCACATCAGCTATGGTGCCGACCGCAGTCGCGACCCGCTACGCGAGGCACTCTCGCGGCACGCCGACGAGGACATGACGCACTCGCGTTTATTTATGAAAGACTTTCGCGCACTCGGTATGGATAAAACATTGGGCTGGAAGTCTTCACAGGTGCTTTATTGGATGGCCTCTAGCCCGATTAACGATCCCCTCAGACGGCGTACTTCGGAATTGACCAAGGTGGTCGTCAGCACGGAGGATCCAAAGATCCTCTACCCGGTCGTGGAGTCTTTCGAAGCCTGTGGCCACGCGCTCTTCAAACATACGGCAGTACTGGCCGAGCGCATCACCCATAAAACTGGACTGCCGCTGATTTACTGGGGTCAACATCATCTGGAGCGAGAAACGGGCCATGCTGTAGAGACTGGGGAAGACCTCTTATTTCGCGATCTTCAGCTGACGACGGAGCAGCGCAATGAGGCGACCCATAAAGTCATCCGAGTGTTCGAACTCATCGAAGAGCAGAACAGTGACATGCTACGACTTGCTCAGGAAACTATCTCTCAAGGCAGTTTCGCCATACGCACCCGGCTGCATACGCGCCCCCAAACACCAGTTCCCGTGCTGCGCAGCAAGCATGAAACCCCGAACTCAAAACGCTACGACTTCAACTTCTTGCCGGATCGGCCACACCCCAGCCAAAAGCCCATTGTCGATGCCCTGCGTCAGCAAGTCTTAGCCATCGATGCCTATAAGCACTCGGAAATCTTTAAAGACCGCGGTCTCGACGACATTATCGCGAAACTGAGGCTGTACACGCTGTTCTTTTCCTCTGACATTACCGGCTCGCGCACGGCTTATCGCTATCTGATGCCCGTTCCTAGTCCGAAGAACGCTACGGAA
>JBCBVC010000144.1:0-9489 GCA_039817845.1 Cyanobacteria bacterium J06642_2 | reverse complement strand
CTGTTTCCCACCCTCTCTGACGGATTTGGTTTGACTCAACTGGAGGCTCGAGCCTGGCACTTGCCCGCGATCGTGTCGCGATATTGCGGCACCGTGACAGCAGACGGGCAGGATGGTTGGGTGTTACCAGAAGTCTCGGGAGACGCGATCGCCAACATTCTGCATACTTGCTTAGAACGGCCGAGTATATTGCAAAACTTTGCCGTAACTGGGACTGACCTGTCACACTGGAGCCTGGAAGCTCTGTACCATCGCTTACACTGCGTACTGAATTAATGTTTGGCTTTCCCGAAATCCTACTGGCACAGCTAGTCATGTTTGGCTTCAGTTTTCACTGGATGCTGAAGCGAAACGACGAAATTCCCCTGCTGATCAATAGCTGCATGCTTTACATCGGCGCCTATCCGTATTGGGCTGTGCAGCAAGGCTGGCGGGGCTGGATTAACCTGAGCACCTACGGCCTCGAACCTGTCACCAACGAAACGGCACTTACAGCGCTTAACTGCATCATCTTGGGCCAAATCTGCCTAAATATCGCCTACTGCTGGCGGCAGAATTTGACGTTACCCGTTGCTGTTCCGCCAAAAGCCGATGCGCTCATGCAGCAGGTGACGCCTGCCGTGATGGTAGCTGGGGCTCTCTGTCTGCCACTGGTCATCTTGACGCGCGGAGTAGTGTCGTCACAAAGACAAGGGGGCATGTCATTAGCTTTCCAAGTCAGCGGCTACTTGAGCAGTTTTCCCTTGGTCATGGTGGGCATTGCCACCTTGGTGCTGTGCCTGTGGCGCATGGGGGCTCTGCGCTCAATGTTGTTCAAGATTCTGGCGATCGCCATCTTGATTGGCGTGGCCAACATGAGCTTTAACATCAGCGGCCGCTTTCAGTTTTTGGGCATTATCGCTACAGGTGGAGTCATCTTTTCTTCCACCTACAAACCCAGAACGCGCTTGTGGATCTTAATTGGGGCAGCATTGATTGGGGCCAGCATGTTCGCCATCGCTGGGGTCATGCGCACGCCCGTAGCAGACGAACTGGTGAATGAGTACGCGTTCTACCGCTTTTTCGGGGCTGAAGATGCCAACATGATCGACGGCATGGCCACGCTCCGAGACGCTATGCCGCGATTGGTGGGCTATCGCTGGGGTATGGCCCACATTGAGGTTCTCCTACGCCCAATTCCGCGTTCTTTATGGCCAGGTAAACCGATTGGCGGTGGATATCTAGCCACGGTGGGCCTGATTGACGTGGAAAGCGGAACAACGCTGGGATTTGCGCCCACTATGTTTGGCGACTTCTACAGCGAGGCAGGCATTTTCGGCATTATTGCGCTCTCGTTCGTCTATGGATCGGTACTCGCTGCTATCGTGCGCTTCAGCACTCGCCTCAAACCTTTTGCCTCGGTCATGGTGCGCGCCATGCTTTGCGCTAGTCTCGTACCGTTACTCCGAGGCGGAGACTTGGCGGGCATTTATGCGGGTATCGGCATGTCCTTCTGGCCCTGTTTGCTGCTGTTGATTGTCAAGCGAAAAGAGCTGCTGGCGATCGTCCCGCGCCGCCTATTTCGCAGTCCCATGCCGATTTATCCGGATGTTCTACCGCCAGGAGCACGTCCACCTGGTATGCCACCACCAGGAGCGCTGCCCCCTCATCTCGATCCGCGATCGCCGCAGCATCCTTCCCATCGTCATTAAATTTCATTCTCAAGCTTCATTCTCAAGTTTCGATTCTCCAAACCTATCGCTTCGCCGCATCGAGGAAGGTCAGCGTGCCGCGCATTTTACTGATTAGCTCGAATTCCAGCGCTCGCGGCGGCGGCGAACGCTATCTGGTCTATCTCACCCAAGGTCTCAAACAGGTGGGCGGCGAGGTGATCGCATTACTTTCCGAAGTTGATTATATGGATGGCTGGGCCGCATCGCTTTCTGAAGCAGGGGCAGAAGTCCAGCGGCGTCCGTTAGTGGGGTTGAGATCGCGTCCTCTGCGTTTCCTCCAAGCCATTGCCGATCGCGCGCAACAGCAGGCCGTCACGACTGCCTGTCGCGAGATCGACCCGGACGGCATTCTGGTCAATCAGCAATACGACGAAGACGGACTCGATTTCATTGCGGGAGCACTAGCTGCTAAAACCGCACCCGTGGCAGGAGTCATGCACATGCCCATGACGGCAACTAAAAACAGCCGCCCTCTGGGACGCTGGCGCGGCAAGCTCTTGCAGCGCTGGTACTGCCGTCATCCCTATCACCTCGCGCTGGTTTCTGAGGGCAGTCGCCGCGAATTCGAGCAGTACTATCGCTACCCTCGTCCAACCCACATCCTGCATCACGGCTGTGCATTTCCGTCCGAAACGGAGTTAGACACGGCTCATTTACCGTCAGAGCCGCACGCTGAGATTCCCACCGTTGCCTTCTTGGGTCAGTTCGTCCCGCAGAAAAATTTATCTTTACTGGTAGAAGCATGGTTGTGGCTGCGCCAGCAGGGCGTTTCGGCTCGACTCCTGTTGGTAGGCGATGGACCGGAGCGGGAGGCGATTGCGCGGGTACTCCAGGCCGCTCCCGTACCGGCAGCTGACTGGCACATCGCCGGATGGCAGGCCGACCCAAAAGCGTTTTATTCCGCCATGGATTTGTACGTCAGTACCAGTGATTTTGAGGGACTTCCCCTCAGCCTGATTGAAGTAGCCGGACGAGGCATTCCGGCAATCGCAACCAACTTTAACGGTGCAGCAGACGTGGCCGCGCGCGCGCCTTGGGTCACGGTAACTGCCGAACGCACTGCATCCGCCGTCGGGCAAGCGATGCAAGCCGCGATCGCGGAGCTTGACGAACGCAAGCAACAGGCGCGAGACGGCCTCGATGCATTTCGCTATTATTTCTCACTGGAGCGGATGGCGCGCGATACCTTGTCTGTGATGGGACTAGCCGCAGCATGACTTCCCATATCGTCATTCTGTTTATCAATATCGGTAGCTATCACGCCGCCCGCCTGCGGGCCGCCCATCAAGCTTGTCAAGCACGCGACTGGAGCTTCACAGCCATTCAGCTCACGGATGATACCCTCCAACACCCGTGGGGCGATCTCAGCCGCGAAATTACGTTTCCGCTCGAAACTCTATTGCCCGTCGAAACGGTGGCTCCCGAGGTCGATCGCAGCTCGATGGGCACGGACGGCATTCCTGCCCTCGTGCGACATCTCGATCGCCTGCAGCCGACAGCGGTATTCCTGCCGGGGTGGGGATTTCCGATCTCGCGGGCGGGTCTGAAATGGTGCATTCAGAGGAACGTGCCTGCCATTTTGATGAGCGAAAGCAAAGCTGACGACGAACCTCGCTCGTGGTGGAAAGAATGGCTCAAATCGCAGCTCTACGTGCGCAAATTTGCGGCAGCATTAGTGGGCGGCCAACACCATCGCGACTACACCGTCCAATTAGGTATCCCCAGCGATCGCATCTTCCTCGGCTACGATGCTGTCGATAACGAGCACTTCACCCGCACTGCCGCTACTGCTAGAGCCGATGCTAATGCTGCCCGCGCGCGCCAACCCGCGATTCCGTCGCGTCCGTATCTCATCTGTGTCACGCGATTTTTACCGCGTAAGAACGTCCTGGCGTTGCTCGATGCCTACGCTCGTTATCGACAAGCCGTCAGTGCCGATGCAGCTAAAGATTTAGTCATCTGTGGCAGCGGCACGGGTTTGGATGAGGTGCGATCGCAAATTCAGCAATTACATCTCGAACCGGGCGTGCATCTGCCCGGATTTGTCTCCTACGACACGCTGGGAGACTGGTACGGCCTTGCCGACGCGCTCATTCATCCGGCCTTACACGAGCAATGGGGTCTAGTCTTGAACGAAGCCGGTGCTGCCGGGTTGCCTCTTTTGAGCAGTCGTACGGTTGGTGCCGCGGCCGAATTGGTGCAGGAAGGGGTTAACGGTTTCACGTTCGAACCCACCTCAGTCGCCGACATGACAGGTGTCCTGCAAACCTTTCACGCGCTCTCTGCTGACGAGCGCGAGCGCATGGGTCACCACAGTCAAACTATCGCTAACGATTTCGGCCCCCACCGCTTCGGAGATGGATTTACCCGAGCCGTACTGACAGCAACATCCACCCAGCCCGTGCAAGCATAATGCCGCTGGTGGCGCTTGCTTTGCCTTTGCCGCACTCCACCGTCTCCTCTCAATCGCACTTATGAATGCTCCCAAGCTCGCAACCATCACCCCTCATATCGGCGACGGCGGCGATTGGGTCATCATCAAAAATGCGACTCGCGGCCTCGTCCGACTGGGTTACGATATCACCCTGGCCAGTAGTAACCTACAAGCACCCGACCTCGATGGCATTCGCTATGCGCGCGTGCCGCTGACGCGATCTAGCCGCAACCTGCAACAGGCGATCGCCCAAATGCGCGCCTTCGATCCCGATACTCATCTGCTCCACGCCCACAGTCCGATTGCTCTCACCTATGCTCTAGCTCTGCAAAAATTGCGCTGTCGGCAGGCTAAAGTGTTGATGACTTACCATTGGCAAACCCCCGACAGTTCGCAGCTCTATCGCTACAAACGCTGGCTCTTCCATCAAGCCGATCGCATCCACTGTTACTCGCTGGATATTTCGGACAATTTGCAAACTCGCTACGGAGTCCGGCGCGACCGCCTGCATCTGGCCTATGTCGGCGTAGATGAAACCAAGTTCTATCCGGGCACGGCAGCCGAAAGAGAGCGGTATCGCCACCAATTCGGCTTTACAGATACCGATCTAGCACTATGTTTTGTCGGGCGACTCAATCCCGAGAAGCAAATTGATACGATTTTGAGATTTTTGGACGCACGCCGAGACTGCACGCGTGACGTCAAACTGGCGATCGCTGGCAGCGGCCCTTGTCACGGCGAATTAGAAAGTCTGGCAGAAGAACTGCACCTGGGCGATCGCGTTACCTTCCTGGGCCGGATCGCGAACCCGCGCCACCTTTACGTGGCCAGCGATGCTTTGCTACTGCCATCCACGTCGATGGAAACCTTTGGCCTGGTGGTGGTGGAAGCAGCTCTGTGCGGCACCCCAACGCTGCGCTCCAACACTCCTGGCGCTCGCGATCAAATTACTCCCGGCCAAACCGGGTTTGTCTTCAACTTCGATCTCCCGGATGATTTCGGGCGGGCCATGCTGGAGCTTTTGGATAGTCGCGATCGCCTCGCAGATATGGGGGCGCGGGCTCGGGAGTATGCCCTGGAGCATTTTCAGCTCGATGCCACCATCCAGGCCTGGCACGATATGTACCGCGCATTGCTCGACGATCCTGCTTCATCTCCCTATCCCTCTTCTCTATGAAGGTTTTGTTCGTTACCCCCTCTCTCGGCCCGGTCTTCGGCGGCCCCACGAAAGCAGTACTCGAACTCGTACAGGCGTTGGTGCGAACCGGAACGACTGTCGACATCGTTACCACCACCGCCAACGGGTGCGACGACCTTGACGTACCAACTCAGACCTGGATTGAAACCGACTGCTATCGGGCAATCTACTTCCCGCGCTGGAAATGGAAGGACTACACCATGAGCTGGTCGCTAACTCAGTGGTTATTCCAGCACGTTCGCAACTATGACTTAGTACACGTCCACTCCGTATTTTCTTATCCCGTCTTGCCCGCACATTGGGCCTGTCAGCGCGATTGTGTCCCCACGATTCGCACCCCCCACGGCATGCTCGAACCGTGGGCGCTATCCTACAAAGCCTGGAAGAAACGCTATTACTATCAACTCCTCGAAGCCCCTTTGCTCCAGCGCGCCTGCGCCATTCACGCCCTGGCCGAAACCGAAGCTACTAATATTCAAAGCCTCAATCTGCGATCGCCCGTTACGGTCATCCCCAACGGTATCCATCGAGAGGAATTCGAGACGCTACCCGATGCTGAACTCTTTTTCGAGCGCTTTCCCACCGCCCGTGATAGAACCGTCATTCTTTTCCTGGGCCGCATCGATCCGAAAAAGGGACTGGATATCCTCGCTCCCGCCTTTGCCCGAGCCCGCCAACGTTGCGAGAATGCTTATCTCGTGGTTGCAGGTCCAGACAATACGGGGTTTATGCCCCAGGCCCGACAATTTTTCCTCGATGCAGACTGTCTCGACGCTGTTGCTTTTACCGGCATGCTAACGGGAGAACTCAAACTAGCTGCCCTGGCTGCCGCCGATCTCTACGTCGCTCCTTACTACTCCGAAGGATTCAGTATGTCAGTGCTAGAGGGTATGGCCTCTCGTCTTCCCTGCGTCATCACCACAGGCTGCAACTTCCCTCAGGCGGCCCGAGCCGAAGCCGCTTGCGTAGTCGAGCCTGACGTAGAAGCTTTCACTGCCGCGCTATTGCAGTGTCTAGACGATCGCGCCCGAGCCCGAGCGATGGGCGATCGCGCGCGTGAATTTGTGTTCGCCCACTATACTTGGAACACCATTGCGGCTCAAATGCGCGCGCTGTACGACCAGATTCTGGTCAATGCCGTAACTGCGCCGCCTGGCTAATGGGTGCATCTGCAGCCCGAGTTTCCCAGTTACTGCAACTACGCCAATAGAGGTACATTTTGGTGTATTCGTATGGTTAGGAGTTGTTTGCGTCAAAGCCCTCAGCTGACTGACAACTGAAGTCGATCGCCGCATAACGGCAGAGCAGGAAGATATGAGGATTTTAGTTACGGGCGGCGCAGGGTTCATTGGTTCGCATCTGATCGATCGCTTGATGGCAGACGGTCACGAGGTTATCTGCCTGGATAATTTGTTCACAGGCGACAAACGCAACATCAAACAGTGGTTGAATCACGTCAACTTTGAATACGTCCGTCACGATGTCACCGAACCGATCCGACTGGAAGTCGATCGCGTTTATCATCTCGCCTGTCCTGCTTCGCCAGTGCACTATCAGTACAACCCGATCAAAACCATCAAAACCAACGTCACCGGCACGATTAATATGCTGGGCCTGGCCAAGCGAGTTAAAGCCCGATTACTGTTGGCCTCTACGTCGGAAGTCTACGGCGACCCCAACGTTCACCCCCAATCTGAAGACTATTGGGGGAACGTCAATCCCATCGGCATTCGCAGCTGCTATGACGAAGGCAAGCGAGTGGCTGAAACCCTTACCTTCGACTATCACCGCCAAAACGGTGTTGACATCCGTGTAGCTCGCATTTTTAACACTTACGGCCCCCGCATGCAGGAAAACGACGGACGCGTGGTCAGCAACTTCATCGTCCAAGCGCTACAGGGCAAACCCTTAACCGTATACGGCGATGGCAGCCAAACGCGCAGTTTTTGCTACGTGTCCGATCTCGTTGACGGTTTGATGCGGTTAATGGAAGGCGATCGAGTCGGCCCGGTCAATTTAGGCAATCCCGACGAGTACACTATCTTGCAGCTCGCTCAAACCATCCAATCGACGATTAACCCCAACGCAGAAATTCAGTTCGAGCCGCTGCCACAGGACGATCCCAAGCGACGCAAACCCGACATCACTCGTGCCAAAGAATGGTTGGGCTGGCAGCCCACGGTCCCGCTCGAAGATGGGCTAACCAAAACCATCGCGGATTTTCAAGCGCGGGTAGAGGCATCCGCTCCAATAGCCTAGCCGACCATCACGGACATCCAGCGCGCGATCGCGGTACGTTCTGTCACAGCAGTCAGGTTTTACGAGTTGTAAACTTAACGCAGTCTATTTCGGAGAAGCCACGGATGCAAGTGTGCGTAATTGGAACTGGATATGTTGGTTTGGTCACGGGTGTCTGCCTGGCTCACGTCGGTCACGACGTGATCTGCGTGGACAATAACGAAGCCAAAGTCAAAGTGATGCAGTCCGGCCAGTCACCGATTCACGAACCAGGGCTGAGCGAGTTGATGCAGCTTGCTATCCAGAACGGTCGCATCCAGTTCACTACCGATTTGGGCGCTGGTGTTGCCCACGGTGAAATTCTCTTTATTGCAGTCGGAACGCCAGCCCTACCGACGGGCGAGAGCGATACGCGCTATGTGGAAGCCGTTGCGCGCGGAATTGGCTCGCACCTCGGCAGCGATTACAAAATCATCGTCAACAAGTCCACCGTTCCCATCGGTTCGGGCGATTGGGTCAAGATGATCGTTCTCGACGGTGCTACCGAAGCTCGAAAAGCAGCGACTCCAGGCCCGTCGGTCGATACCGCCTCAATGGACGTTAATTTCGACGTGGTCAGCAATCCCGAGTTTCTGCGCGAGGGTTCGGCAGTTTACGACACGTTTAATCCCGATCGCATTGTTTTGGGCAGCCCCAATCCAAAGGCGATCGCGCGTATGAACGAGCTGTACGCTCCTATCATCAATCGCGAAGTGGCGGAAGATACTTCACTGCCACCCGTTCCTGTGGTGGAGACAGATCTGAACTCAGCCGAAATGGTCAAGTACGCAGCCAACTCGTTCTTAGCTACCAAAATTAGCTTTATCAACGAAGTCGCCAATATCTGCGATCGCGTTGGGGCGGACGTGGTGGAAGTCAGTAAAGGCATTGGCCTCGACTCGCGGATCGGCAGCAAGTTTTTGCAAGCCGGCATTGGCTGGGGTGGTTCCTGCTTTCCCAAAGACGTGTCGGCCCTGTTCCACACGGCATCAGATTATGGCTGCGAGGCCCAAATTCTCAAGTCCGTGATGGAGGTCAATCGTCGCCAAAAGCTGCTGGCCATCGAGAAACTTCAGCAAGCGCTTAAAATTCTCAAGGGTAAGACCGTGGGTTTACTGGGCTTGACCTTTAAACCTCATACTGATGACATGCGCGATGCGCCCTCGCTCGAAATCATCGAGCAGCTCCATCGCCTAGGTGCAAAAGTGAAAGCCTTCGATCCCATTCTTTCTCAGTCTGGAGCTAGTCAGGGACTATCGAACGTTACGGTCGAGTCTGATGCTGAACTCATGGCAGATGGATGTGACGCTCTGGTGCTAGTGACGGACTGGCCCGAGTTTACAGAACTCGATTACAAGTCGATCGCCGCCAAGATGAATCAGCCTGTCATCGTCGACGGTCGTAACTTTCTCGACGCCAAAATGCTAAAAGAGATTGGCTTCAAATACATTGGCATTGGTCACGCGATCGCCTAGAGACCACTCAAAAGGTCAACAAATACGCCAGCCACCTCAATACGATTTGGCTCGAAGTCGGGTAGACTTACTCCTGAGTTCGAGGAGTTGTTCGTGCCTCCCCATACGAGTGGGCTGATCTATGAGGAAGTAATCGCTAACGCTCAAGATTGTATTGAAGCCTGTTTGGAGCACTGGCAGGAAGAAGGGATTCAGCCCCCGTCTCCGGAAGTTATGACAGCTGTCTACCTGGTGCGATCGCTTTTACAGCGGGAATACTGAGCGTAGCTTCACATTGAACTGCTATTGATGACGACACCAGAAGTTGGGACTGTCTTGCGATCTCGCTACGTTCTCAAAGCCCAATTGAGCAAGAACGCCACGCGACAAACTTGGCTGGCTGAAGACCGCAAG
>JBCBVC010000143.1:0-9524 GCA_039817845.1 Cyanobacteria bacterium J06642_2 | reverse complement strand
CATCCTCAGGGAGCAGCTGGTGGTAGAGCTCTCGGGCCAGCCTCAATTCACTGGTGACAAACGGGGCGAGCATGGCATCGAGCACGGCTCCCGTGGTGAGGGAAAAGAGCACCACCAATTGCGCGATGGGGAACCCGCAGCCTGCTTTTTGGTTGCTCGATTGGGGATAGGCTTGCTGATTGGCGAGGGTGTCGCTCATCAGAATCGAGGTGCCATCGCAGACTTTGACAGGACGACCACACCACTGTTGCTCCCGCTTCACTTGGGCTTCGAGCCCTGCGGCGGTCTGCTTCATCAAGCGTTTGACCACTCGCTCGGGTAACCGTTTGCGAGCCTTGCTGTAGGCTCCCGTATCGGATGAAGGGATCTCTACTCTGGCAGTACTCAGCCAAGCGAGCGCTCGGTTGACGGCATGTTGCAAGCTCTTGTCTGCGTCAATGACTTGGGAGAGGAACATCCACAAGGTCACCACTGGGGTGTAGAGGCACTGGCGGTAGCTCACCTGCTCTTCGGCCAGCACTTGCTCGATGGCACTGGCGGGCAACAGCTCCTGCCAGGGACAGCCAAGACTGGCGAGCAATCGCTCCTTGAGAATCTGGGCTCGATTCGGCATAGTAGAGTCAATTCGTTTTGGGGCTCGTCTGGCTGAGATTGTGACATATCAAGCCGTTGAGCCTTTTTCTATGCCCTTATGTCAGTGGCATTGCACTTAGATACCAGTCTTAACGCCCCATGATTTTGACTAGACCGATGCCCAGTAAATACAGAAATGTAACGGCTCCAGCTAGAAGACTTTGCGTGAGCGGGTCGGTAGATGGAGTCAGAATGGCTCCTGCAATTACAGAACCCAAAACCACAAAGCGCCAAGCTTTGAACATTTGGCTCGAGCTGACGATACCTGCTGCACCCAACATGGCCTGCAAAATGGGTACTTGGAAGGCTAAGCCCGTACTAAACAGCAATAGGAGGACGAACTCAAAATAGAGATCGATCGACCACGACTGTGCCACCACGCCTTCGCCGTAGTGAATAAAGAAGTTCAGCGCCGCCGGAATCAACAGCATGTGAGCAAATGCTAAACCACCCACGAACAGCACGCTCGAACCCAACACCAGCGGCCCTAAAATTCGGCGCTCGCGCACGCTCAATCCAGGAAGCATGAACTTAGCAATCTGGTACAGTACAAACGGTGTCGCCAGAAGCAGTCCGGAATAAGCAGACACCTTCATCGACACGAAGAAATATTCGCCCGGCGCTAGCTGTAAAAAAGTGACATTTTGGGCAGGTAGCTCCAGCACTTTCACGATGCGATTGACGAAGAAAAAGCAGCCGATGATGCAAATGACTACAGCAATGACGCTGGCAAACAAGCGGGCGCGCAGCTCTTCCAGGTGATCGAACAGCGACATTTCTACTTCACCCGGAAACTCTTCCGGCGGATCGGGAGTCGGCGGAATCGCTTCTTCCTCGGGTGCAGGGGCTGTTTGTTCTTCTGCCGCCAGGGTCATAACCGTTTCCAGATTGCCAAACGTTAAGCGTTATTCTAACCCGCGTACTTTCGTTACTCGCGCACCAGTCTTCGCTAGACTCGATGAGCTATCCAGGCCATCAAGTTTGGCCCCCAGAGGTCCCCGTGTCTGCTTCTACATCCACTCCGACAGCCGACGCCGATCGCCCCTCCACCTGGCAGCAAGGCGCGATCGCCACTGTCACCATCGAGTCACTCACCGATGGCGGCGATGGGCTGGGGCATTACTTGAATCGTCCGGTGTTTGTGCCCCAAACCGTGCCGGGAGATGAAGTTGACGTGCGCCTGGTACGAGTCAAACCTTCTCACGGATTTGGCCTCGTACGACAGCTCGTGAAAGCTTCGACAGAGCGCGATCGCCCGAACTGCATCGTGGCTGATAAATGTGGTGGCTGTCAGTGGCAGCACGTCAAATCAGACTATCAGCTTGCAGCCAAGACTCAAATTCTGCGCGATGCCCTGACTCGGATTGGCGGTTTCGCAGACCTGGAGATGCTGCCTGCGCTAGCTGCTCCATCACCGTGGCGCTATCGAAATAAAGTGTCCTATCCCATTGCCACCAAAGCCGACGGTTCCTTTCGGATGGGGTATTACACCAAAAGCAGCCACCGTCTGATTAACCTCAATCAATGCCCGGTGCAGGACGAGCGTTTCGATCCCCTCCTGCGAGATCTTAAAGTCGATTTTCAAGCGGCAGGGTGGACGGCCTACAACGAAACTAAACACGACGGAGACTTGCGCCATCTCAGCCTGCGGGTCGGTCGCCGCACCGGACAGCTACTGCTGACGTTGATTGCTAATTGCGATGTGTTGCCAGGTTGCGAGACCTGGGCACAGCGGTGGTTGAAACGGTATCCGAATCTTCAAGGAGTGTGTGCGAACGTCAACCAGCGGCGGACTAACGCAATCTTCGGGCCTCGAACTTACAGCATTGCTGGCAGCAAAACCATTGAGGAAAGGCTTGCAGGCGTAACATTTCAAATTGACAGCACGTCGTTCTTTCAGGTTTATACCGAACAAGCCGAACGGTTTTTCGAGTGGATTGTCGGCCAATTATGTCTCACCGGCAGCGAAACCGTCGTCGATGCTTACTGTGGCATTGGGACGCTTAGCTTGCCCCTAGCGAGACGCGTGCGCTCCGTCACGGGCATCGAATCTCACCCAGCAGCAGTGGACTGCGCTCGTGCCAACGCCCAACGTAATGACATTGCTAACGCTACATTCTTGGCCGGTAAGGTCGAGTTCGTTCTCCCTGAATTAGAAACACCTGATATCGTCTTCCTCGACCCACCCCGCCGCGGCTGCGATCGCCAGGCCTTAGCAACCCTCATCGAGCAACATCCGGAGCGCATCGTTTACGTCAGCTGCCATCCAGCGACCCTGGCGCGGGATGTGAAAATCTTGACAGCGGCGGGTCATTATCGCCTCGTTCTCGCCCGAGCGGCTGACTTCTTTCCGCAAACCGCACACGTTGAGGCGGTTGTCTTCCTAGAACGGATCTAGCCAACCCGATACAATGAAAATAAAGGATATGGAGAAGACTTGCTATCATGGCAGACTCGTCTGAAGCAGTTGCTACCCGCCGCACCATTCCCAAAGCTTATATTTTCTGGCTTTTAGGCTTCGTGGGGGCAGGCGGCATTCACCGTATCTATGCTGGTAAGTACGCAACGGGCATTTTGTGGTTAATGACAGGGGGACTGTTCGGTATCGGTCAACTTATCGACCTTGCCCTCATTCCTGACATGATTGCGGCTCGCAATCGCCGCAAAGAGCCCCAGTCGAATATTGCCAATCCGTCTACATCCAATCGCTTGCAAGGTCGCGCTCTGATGCGCCGGATCATTCAGCTCGCCGAGCAGCGTCAAGGCGTTTTGACGGCCACAGCAGCGATCGCGGCCATTGACGCGGACTTAGACGACATTGAAGCTGCGTTTCGCGAACTGGAACTGCGCGGCTACGCCTATGGCGAAAATCATCCCGTGACGGGAGCCGTTCAATATCGCTTTGCCGAACTGGAAGCCCCTCAGCCTGTTGGAATTGCCTAACTGACTTCTTGCAGCAGGTGAGTGAGTTGCTTCAGTCCTTTTTTAACCTGGCGCGAGACTGTGACAGCGCTGATGTTGAGCTGGAGTGCCGTTTCCTTTTGGGTCATATCGCGCAGAAATACGGCTTCCAGCACGTCTCGGGTACGCTCTTCTAACTGATCCATCGCTTGGCGCAAGCGCAAACGGTCTTCCTGTGCAATTTGAAATGATTGATAGCGAGCGTCAGGAACGACATCGCCGAGGGCACTACTTTCATCCTCTGCACGACGGAGCGGCGCATCGAGGCTAAGCATCGATTGATTCTGACGAGCAAGCGTTACTTCTTGCCACTCTTCTTCCGTCAGCCCCATCGCCGCACGCACCTCAGCTTCAGTGGGCGTGCGGCCCAGTTCTTGTCGCAACCGCAGGACTACTTTTTTACTCTGGTGCAATAGCGTCGACCAGCGGCGAGGAATGCGTACAGTTTGGCTCTTATCGCGCAGATAATGTTGAATTTCACCGCGAATATAGGGCATTGCGAACGAACTGAAAGCCAAACCGCGTGAGAGATCGAAGCGTTCCACCGCCTGAATGAGACCGACACAACCGATCTGCATGAGATCGTCATATCCTTCTTGGCATTGATGCTTCCAGTGATGGGCCTCTTTGCGCACTAACCCCAAGTTCAGTTCGACCAAGCGATTACGCAGAGCTGGAGATGGCGTTTCTTGGTAGCGACGGAGGAGTTCGACCGTCCTCGCCTTAACATCTTGACTGAGCACTCTGGAACCGGACATAAGACCCTCACTGTAATGCCGTGACAGCAGCTTGGCGATCGAACCACAACGTCATTCGAGTCTCTGCACCGTTCCTGCTTTGCAACAATAATGTCTATTTCACCAGGGGGGGTCAGATGGAAGCCCATCAGCTTATCGCAGGTGACAAACGATAGCCGATGAGTCCAGAACACAAATTGAGTCTTCGGTCGCCTACCTTTAAGTTAAATAGGGATCGTGAAGCCATTGTGAACCAACATAAAATTCAGCACCATAAGCGGGTAGATAGTAGTTGCACTCACAACTCATACCTTTCACCTAATCCCCAGTGAAGCTTGTAGGAGTGAAGTTTTGCCTGGTTTGTCTTGCGAAAAGACAAAAACTGTTGCAAAACTTGCTCAAATAGCTTGGTGCAGGTTAATAAACCCTTCTCCGTCAGAGTATCGAACCCTCGTGTAATTTGCACGCGGGAAATCACTTATACAGGCCTCAATCTTTGCAGACAGAATTACGTAATTAATGAATTATTTCAGGTGTTTTCTAATACTCGAAGGAGTGTCCTCAGCACGTACGCAGCCTGCTGAGAGTAAAACTGCGCGATCGGCCCAGTCGAGTTCGTCCAGTCGATGAGTAATCCAGACGGCTGTAATTCCCTGTCGGTCGACGAGTTGGCGAACAGTACGAATCAGATCGAGCTGGCTGTCGGGGTCGAGGAGTGCGGTCGGCTCGTCCAGAAGCATGACACGGCTGTGACGGGCGAGGGCTCCCGCGATCGCGACGCGATGTTTTTGACCGCCGCTGAGAGCGTGAATGGGGCGGCGCATAAGTTCTTGTAAACCGACGAGTTCGAGGGCTTGGGTCACGCGCCAACGAACTTCGGCATGGGAGAGGGTTTCGCCGGTCAAGCTAAAAGCTACATCTGCGCCGACAGAAGGCATGATCAATTGGCGATCGGGATTTTGAAAGACGTAGCCGACGGGCTTGTCGATTTGAATTGAGGCAGTAGCAGGGCAAGGAAGCAATCCAGCCAGCAGTTGCAGCAAGGTCGACTTACCGCTGCCATTAGCTCCCATCACCATCCACAACTGGCCGCGCGGTACACACAAGTTGCAATGTTGCAGGATGGGCGCCCGATTAGGCCACGCGAAAGTGAGATCGGAAACGGCGATCGCGGCTGCGATAGAAGTGGTGGATATGGGAGCGGTCATGGTGGGCTAGCCAGACACGCGATCGCTAACTGTCGTCGTCTTCGCCGTCGGGGACGAAAAAGCCCGTCCGCGCGCCAACGGCTCCCCCCGAAGTTGTTTTGGGCGTGAGCTGAATGGCACAAATTTGGTCGAGAGCCACGGCCAGCTGCTTTTCCGTGCGATCGCAAGTGAGTTCGACAAGTCCGGTTTCTCCGGCTTTTACCGAAGCTACGATCTTTTGATAGAGCTGATTGGCATCTTCTTCTTCTTTACGCTGCACAGACAAGAGGGAGGGGTTACCTTTAAGAGTCAGCTCGATCGCGTACATGAACGGGAATACCTTTGTAATACAGTTGCAAATTATCACCAGAGGGCGACTGTTCTAGTATTGCAGGTCGGCGGGCGAGCTGCTTTGCTGGGAGCAAAAGGGAAGCGGGCGAGATGCGATTGCGATGAGTCGTCGGATGTCGAAACGATTTCTGCTGGAGCGGTTTCTGTTGGCAGAAGCCATACGACCTACGCTAGTTGGGGTTGCCGGCGGTACCGTGCTACTGACGGCCGGACGTTTGTTCGAGCTAGCCGACAAGCTGGTGGTGCAGGGCATCGAGCCCCTGACGGTGTTACAGCTTTTGGTACTGGACATACCGACAACGATGGTGCTTGCCATGCCTGTCGCGGCCCTGTTTGCTACCATGCTGACCTTAGGCAAATTGAGCGCAAACAGCGAGTTAACGGCCCTGCGTTCGGTAGGAGTTCCGTATAAGCGCATTTTTGGACCTATTTTCATCCTCGGTCTCATCCTGAGCGCGATCTCATATGGCATTAATGACGGCCTCGTCCCGCTCACCAAGCAGAGAATTCGCACGTTGGATCGATTTTCCATTTTGGCCGAAACCAATCCCGTGCAAAATCAAGACGTATTTATCAAAACTCCCGACAACGTTTGGATGTTTGTCAAGCAGGTGAATCCGCAGCAAAACTCCATGCAAGACGTGACCGTGTTGCAGGTGAATCCAGGGAGAGCGCCCGAGGAAAGTCCGTTGCAAGGCGTCATTCACGCGCGGCAAGCTAGTTGGGATGGTGAAAGCTGGACTCTCAAGAATGGCGTGACGCACGATTACAGTCCGGCTGGTATTGCGATCGCCGAAACGCCGTTTGAGAGCAAGCCACTAGATATCTCTGCCGATCTCGCGACCCTGATGCAGCCTGAAATTGCTCCGGCGGAGTTAACGAGTATCGAATTGCGGCAGCAAATTCGGGCATTTTCGACCTCTAACTTGCCGACTGAAGCTTTGCGCACCGAATGGCATTTGCGTTTTTCGCTACCGCTAGCAAGCTTTTTTGCCATCACGATCGCTACTCCCCTCGCAGTACGACCAGCACGGCGGTCTGGCCGGTTTAACAGTATTGCTTTTGCGATCGTGTTGGTCTTTATCTACTACGTCATGCTCAGCATCTCTCGCAGTTTGGGAGAGGCCGGGGCGATCGCGCCGTGGCTGGCCTCCTGGAGTCACAATATTGCCTTCGGAACCGTGGGGTCGCTCCTGTTGCTGCGTTTTTTGCGCTGAAAGGGTAGCCGATTGAGTTAGGCTGCGAGTGATAGAGGTTGCAGGCGATCGCGATGAAAGTGTGCGTGACAGGCGGTACGGGATTTGTCGGCAGTCGCCTGGTGGAAGTGCTGCTGGAGCGCGGCGATGCCGTCCAAGTGTTGACGAGAAGCGTCCAAAAAGCGAAAAGCAAGTTTGCTAAGTTGCCGTCCGAGCAGCAAGACCAATTGACTTTGACCCAGTACGATCCACTCGTGCCAAGCCAGTGGGCGCAGGAAATTGCTGGATGCGAGGCGATCGTGAATTTAGCCGGAGAGAACTTAGCTGGAGAGCGGTGGACACTGCAGAAAAAAAAAGCAATTCGCCAAAGTCGCATCGACGGGACGGAGACTTTGGTGGAGGCGATCGCGCAGCTCGACCCCAAACCCGGCGTTATGGTCAGCGCCTCGGCAGTTGGATACTACGGCGCGGACGATCAGAAGATTTTTACTGAAGAGAGCGAACCCGGTTCGGGATTCCTCGCTGAAATTTGCAATGATTGGGAGGCGGCAGCAGCTAAAGTCAAAGATGTGGGCGTGCGTCTGGTGCAGGTTCGCATTGGCATCGTGCTCGGTCCCGATGGTGGCGCATTGAGCAAAATGATGGGGCCGTTCCAAGCGTTTATTGGCGGGCCAATTGGCTCGGGCAAGCAGTGGTTGTCGTGGATTCATCGCGATGACTTGGTTGGTTTAATTGTGGCTGGCATTTCGAACGCTCAAATGTCTGGAACGTTCAATGCGACTGCTCCCAATCCGCAAAGAATGGAAGCGTTCTGTCAAATTTTGGGCGAAGTGATGGCGCGTCCCTCGTGGTTTCCCGTGCCGAGTTTTGCCTTGGAAGCTTTATTCGGCGAATCTGCAGAAGTCGTATTGAGCGGACAGCAAGTATTGCCGAAGAATGCGCAGACAGCAGGATATGAATTCAAGTACCCTACCCTCAAATCTGCTCTCCAACAAATCTTAGTGAGTTGATGGGCGGGCTGGTGGGGATCTTCCTCAGGCCGAGTTGACGATCTTGATGAACTGAGCGGCTGTCACGATTGGGCAAGAGAACGGTGCCGCCACAGCAAGCAAATCGCGATCGTCTGTAGTCAAATAATCAGCTCGTCCCACCAGCGCGAAGTGCAAAAACAGTGCGTCAAATGGATCTCGACAGTCTGGAATCATGGGAAGAACATCGGTCATGCGACCACACTTCAGACAGGGAAATAGTCCCCCAGCAACCCTTCTCGTTCGGATGCGGTCAACTGAAATTTTGGATACGCCAACACGCGAATAAGTTCTGCGGCCGTTGCTTTTGAAACCAACGGAGTACAGCGATCGCAGCTTCAAAGAACTATCGGTTGTCTTTGACTGTGCCTCCACGTGTCCATCGAGTCCAGGAAGCAAGTGCTCGATGCGCTATCATTGCCATCTCTCAACACACGAATGTAATAAAAGCCCCCAGTATTTGGGATAGATAGACTTACTGCTGCTGCATTTTTCCGTTTGGCGGCTCTCTTGAAGAAGCTCGACTGAGGTGGCCTAGCTGTGTTCAGCCTAGCTTTTTCTTCGTCAGTGTCGACATCCTTTCAGGTTCCAGCCTGTTGCTCGCGTCAATATTCATCTCTGAAATGGAGGTAGCTATTCTATATGTCTCGATCGGGACCTCGCCTCCTACCAACGTCCTTGCGCCTCTGTCTCCCCTATCAAGCATCCTCACGCTTCTGCTCCTTGCCGATGAAAGCCTCAGTAGACGAGTCAGCCAGTTGCGGGTCTCGCTTTGAACACGTCGCTAGCCGGGGAAGGTACGGTTTCTACATCTTCACCGCAGGCTGCAAACTACTCCATACCCCCAACAAGCCGCTATAGTATACAAATCGGCCAGGTGTTGAAATGAGCCATGGTAAAATTATGCCTGCTAGAACGTAATTCGACTAACTAGCAAGTCGCAGTCTGCCACCGAACGCCACTCCGTTATAACTCCTGAGAAACTAGGTTGACTTATGGTTTTTAAGTTAAAGAGAACTTTAATAAAAAAACTGCCATTGGAAGCGCAAGAATTTTTACGAATATTTATCAAAAATCCTTCTTTACTATATCCAAGACAACTACTTAGCTTATACAAGTTAAGAAGATTAATCGCCTCGGGTCAAGTTGCGATCGTCCCTGTTGGTTTCAGATGTTGGACGAAAATCAGGCTCTATCGCAAGCTGGGAATTTCTCAAGCTTCTTTACCATTCGACAATGGTTTTTTCCCGCCAGATGCAGTAGCTCAAGTATTAGGGGCACAGCATATTAGCCTAGACTTCAATGATAGATTACCTCAAACCGTATGCATTAAAAATGAATCCTTTACTGACATCAATACTGACTATGGAATTAAGTTTGAAAAATCCACATATGATAAAATAAATCATTTAGCAAAGAGCAAAGAGCAAG